>BAJA01000001.1 GCA_000613465.1 Bacteroides nordii WAL 11050 = JCM 12987 | reverse complement strand
CAGGCGGTGTGATTCGTGACGTGTTTATTAATGAGATTCCTTTGATATTTCGTAAAGAGATTTATGCCATGGCATGTGTGGTAGGTGGTGTTGTATATTGGATGTGTCACCTTTTAGGACTGGACTCTGTCGTTACGCAAATAATAAGTGGATGCAGCGTCTTTGTAACGCGCATTCTGGCAGTAAAGTATCAAATTTGCCTGCCGATTCTGAAAGGGGAGGAGGAGGAAGAAGATGTAAAGTTATAAGGTTATAGGGTGGTAGGGTTATAACCTTACCACTCTATAACTCTCCCTATAACTCTTTCTCTTCCATTTCTCCCGAGAAACTTATCGATTCACGGTTTTGCATGTTGACGTTGATGCTGGTTGAACCATTGGGATAGATGGTTAAGCTGAACTTAAACCTGTCTTCCGGGCTCCGGGCTATAAATTCGATCTTTGCAGCTCCCTTTTTATTCATTTTCATTTCATATTCATCAAGAGGTGCTTTAAATATCAATCCGTCGCCTCCACCATAAGGGATGGAGTATGCGCGTCCATAGAAAGGCAGATACGAAATAACAGAATCATTTCTTATCTCCAGTGAATAAGGTGAAGATAAGTAGACGGTCTTACCACGGCGAGGATAGGCGGTACTCACACTAATTTTATACTTCTCCGATACAATCTGTTCTTTCACAGCTTGTTCTCTTTGTTCTTTTTGCTCTTTCTTACTTTGAGCAGAAACTCCGGATAAACCGATAATCAACAGGAGCATTAAGGTAATAGTACGTTTATTCGTTTTCATATCGCTACTCTTTTTTATTACTAACATTCAAATATACTAAAATACAGATTAACTGTACTTTATTTAATGAAATTAAACAGAAAAAGAAGGAGGTCGTTATAATGCTTTAATGTCCGGAAATGGCAATCCCTGCCTGTAATAAATGTATTACAAACAGGGATTGCATATTATCAGTTACTTTTCAGTTCTTAGAACAATGTATCTTTGGTATTAAACAGTTTCTTCTCTGTTAATCTTACCACTTTTCCGAATTTTTTCAGTTCTTCTACATTGATATCTTTGGGGTTACCCATGATACCGATAGCAATTGGTTTGTCTTTGATGTTTTCTTTATAATACTTCATTATATCATCAAAAGTCAAAGCATCAATTTTCGGTATGTTTTCAATAGCGGGGTCTTGTGTATATCCCACTCTCTTATACTGTTCAAAGTATTGAGCTTTATCGCGGAAGTCCGGATGTGTAGTGAGTGCTTCCTGGCGTAGATAGCTCTTGATATTGTCCATACGATCCGGATTTTCCGGCATATTGCGCAACAAATCCATGTAGAGGGCTAATGCTTCATTGGCTTTGTCGTTTTGTGTGCCGATTTGTCCGATGAAAGTAGTCGGATACCCTGGAAGGATAGGTGTTGTAACTATCCCATATGCAGAATAGACCATAGAACGTTTTTCACGAAGCTCATTTAACACTAATCCGTTGAAGTCTCCGGAAAAGTATTGGTAGAATGCATCGCGCAATACGTCATCCTTTTTGTCATAGTTTGCTGTCGGCATGAAGAAGTAAATCTGAGCTTGTTCTGCATCTGAGTTCGGCAGGAAATAAACTGTGTTTTCTGTAACGGGAGCTATCGGTTTCACCTGTGGTGAATCGGTCGGTTTCTCATTAGCCACCAACGGAAGGTTTTTGCTCAGAATTTCATATACATTGTCGAAAGGCAACGTACCTGTATAGTAGATTTCTGCTTCATAATTGGAAGCGCGATTGATATCACCTGTCAGTTCTGATATCTGTAACTCCAGGATTTGTTTGTCGGTCAGTTCATCTATGAAAGGAGATTTATCTCCGTAACGGATGTACTGATTCAAAGCAACTCCCAAGGTCTGTACATTGTCTTTACGCTGTTGACGTGATCCTAATGTACTACCTTTGATACGGCTTAACTGTTTCTCATCCAATTTTGGCATTAAGATCTGGCGGGCAAGTAGCTGGCAGGCTTCCGGAAGATTGTTTTCGTATCCGCGCATTGAGATGTACAGATAGTCATCACCGGCAAATACATTACAGCTGACGTTCAATTTGCTAAGTTCCTTTTTCAGTTCTTGCGGTTCGTAAATCCCCATGATACCTGCATTATTCATTAAGCTGGCAGCAATACCAATTTTAGGGAATGTACGTTCTCCCGCGCCATATTTCAGTGTCAGGCTGAATACCTCATTCTCTGAGTTGGCAGTATAGAACAGCTTAGAACGGTCGTTGATCCGTTTTGTCTGTACTTCGCCAAAATTCATAAACTTCTCTTCTACCTGACCAATAGGTAAGCTCTTGAATTGTTGTGCATAGAGCGACTGTTTACCTACAGGAGGTTCGATCGGTTTGTATCCTGGTTTCTTTATTTTGGCATCTTTGCTCAATTTTCCTTTTTCTATATAAAGAGCTAAGTAATCATTGCTCAGATATTGTTTAGCTACACGCTTAATGTCATCAATGTTGATAGCCATGATTTCATCTTTGTAGTTGAGCACCTGTCCCAGATCTTCTTCATTGATAAAAGCTTGTAAAAGAATGAGTGCTTTGTTTTCACTTGCTTCCATGACCTGATCGAATTCGCGGCACATATTGGTTTTGATGGCATTAATGATCCAATCTTCCACTTCACCATTAGCAATCTGCTGAATCGCTTTCAATGCTTTCTTTTCGGCACTCTTGTTTGATTCAAAACGTCTTTGGTTTTCATCATACAATGGAGTTACTGCTATTTTGCAACGACCTTGCTGACGATTGGCTTCCAGAGATGCGGAACCATTTGTTATTTCACCATCAATTGATAGTTTATCGAGTGCGCCGGTAGCACTACTGTTGTGTAATAATGCAAGTGCTATTTCCAGGGGTTTTTCATCCGGATGTCCGGCTGGTACACCTTTGTAAATCATGCATACTGATGGATATTGACCAATTTTAGCCGTATATTGTGTACGGCCTTTAATATTCAGATCAGGATAGGTTTTACGTTCGGGAGTTGCTTTTTGAGGAAGACGGCCGAAAGTAGATGCTATTCTGCCACTGATCTGGTTGGCATTTACGTTACCTACCAAAACCAATACCATGTTTTCTGCTGTGTACCAGTCATTGTAGAACTTGATTAACTGGCTTAACCGAGGGTTTTTCAGATGTTCGGGCAAACCAAGTACCGAACGTGAGTAGGGGTGTCCTTCGTACGCTTTACTTTGAATAAAATCGTATTGCACACGCCAGGGATTATCCTGTCCGCGGTTGTATTCTTCATATACCGTTTCCAGCTCAGATTGGAAGGTGCGGAATACAGGATTCAGAAAACGCTGAGAAGAGATTTCCAGCCATTTGTTGATTTGGAAAGCAGGAAAAGAATTGTGGTAATAGGTTAAATCCATACCTGTGGCAGCGTTTAGGTTTTTACCTCCCATACTTTCCATCAAATTAGAAAACTCGTTGGATACACTCACCTTACCGGCCTGAATAGTCAATTCATTAATTTCTTTACCGATAGCCTCTTTTTTTACCGGATCAGCTTCGTCGGCCATTTCATCATACTTGGCGATGATTTGTTGGTAAATAGGTTCTTCGGTAGTCCAGTCGAGTGTACCAATCTTGTCGGTTCCTTTAAACATTACATGTTCCAGATAATGAGCCAAACCCGTATACTCGGCAGGATCATTAACTGCCCCTGTACGTACTCCTACCAATCCGAATACGTCAGATTTCGTGTTGTCTTCCCATATATATACGGAAAGACCGTTTTTCAGCTTAAATGCTTTCAGTCCTTGTCCGAATGATGGGACAGAAACTGCTATCGCAGCCAAAAGGATGAGAGATTTGATTAGTTTCATAAAATAATTAAATAAAGTGTTTTTATGTATATGTAGGCAAAGCTATGAAAAAATCACAAAAGAACTACGAAAACCTCGGAAAAATAACATTGTAATTACAAATACAGTAAATATATCACAATTGATTATTTAGTGGATTATTATTGAAACGCAGATAAACGCGGATGAACGCAGATTTTCTGTATGGAATATTGTTTTTAATCATAACGCAGCAATCTAATTAGTGAAAATCTGCGTTCATTTGCGTTTTAATAAATTCGTATTTATATGGCAAAAGTTTTTATATGCTTTAAAGATGAGGTTATGGACGTTTTTAGAATTGTTCCAATACCTCAATTCTCTTTTTAATAGGAGGATGGGTTGCAAACAGTCCACTGAGTCCGCTGAAACTACTCTTTGCCTGTTTACCCGGATGTTCTATGAAAAGTTGGGCTACATCTTCCCTTTTTACGGCTTCAATATCAGGATCGGCTGAAATCTTACGTAACGCACTGGCAAGAGCAAGCGGATTCTTTGTCATTTCGGCAGCACCTGCATCTGCCATGTATTCACGTTTGCGTGAGATGGCAAAACGCATGAGACTTGCAAAGAAATAGCCAATGGCAGCTACAATGAGAGCAATCAGAATCAACACAATAACACCGTTTCCTTTGCTATTGCTACTACGTGTACGCGAACTATAATAAATAGAACGTATGGCAATCTGCGCCAACATAGAAAAGATACCAACGAATACGATGGAAACAATCAGCAAACGTACATCCCGGTTACGGATATGACTTAATTCATGTGCTATGACTCCTTCCAGCTCCTGATCGTCTAGTTTCTCAATAATCCCACGGGAAAGTGTAACAGTGTAAGTACGCTCATTAATTCCACTGGCATAGGCGTTCAGAGAAGAGTCATTGATGATGTTAATCTTCGGCATTTTCATACCTTGTGACATACAGAGGTTCTCTACCAGATTATAGATGCGCTTGTTCTCTTTGCGTTCCAGTGTCTTTGCTCCGGTAGCAGCTTTGATAATGCTTGTGTTGGCAAAATAGGCAATAAGGAACCAGATCGTAACACCTCCTATTATATAAGGTATAGATTGGAGGAATATGTCATTCACCATATCCATACGACTATAGTCCACATATTGTTCTTGCGTAAGCATTACCAGCAAATAACAGAACAGATAGGAGAGTACCCCTACTAAACAAGGAAACAGAAACAGCAGAAATACGGAACGAATATTATTCCGGTTCTGTTGTGTTTGAATTCCGATGTATTGCATGATTTATCAATTATCCGTGAGGAGTTTAGAAATTAATTTTAGGGGCTTGTTCCAGATTGGCACGCTGTTCTGTTCCCAGGTCGAACATAATTTCTTTGTGGAAGCCAAACATACCGGCAATCAGGTTGGAAGGAAATGTCTGAACAGCATTGTTCAGTTCCTTTGTAGCTGAGTTGAAATAGCGGCGGACTGATGCTAATTTGTTTTCAATATCTGATATTTCTTCCTGTAACTGAAGAAAGTTCTGATTGGCTTTTAAATCAGGATAAGCTTCCAACGTAATCTTCAATCCCGAAAGAGCAGATGTCAATTGATTTTCCGCATTGATTTTATCGTCGATCGTACATGCATTGACTGCTCCGTTACGAGCCTGTATCACCCGGTCTAATGTCTCTTTTTCGTGGGTGGCGTAACCTTTTATGGTATCTACCAATTGTGGTATCAGATCATGACGCTGTTTTAACTGTACATCTATATCTGCAAATGCATTTTCACGGTTATTTCTTAATTTTATCAGTGAATTGTACATCGAAACTACCATGATTCCAAGTATGACGATAATTCCTAAAATGATTAATAGAGTCATAATTTTGTGTATTTGTTAGGGTTATTAATACTTTCAAAGATAGGTGAAAGTGATCATTCTTGCAATAGAACAGAGAATAAAAATCATCAATAGCACCCAATAACTATCAAAAAGCACCTAAAAACTGTTTTTTGATAGTTTTCACCCCAAAGAAAGACGAATTCCCCCCTACTAAAGTCTAAAAATACCTTTAAACTTGCAACATCGATAATGAAACGAAATATTAACCGTAAAAACCATTAAGTATGAAAAGTTTAAGTTTTAAGAAAGATTTAATAGGAGTTCAGGAAGAGTTGCTTCGTTTTGCTTATAAGTTAACAGCTAACCGTGAGGAAGCAAATGATTTGTTGCAGGAAACATCACTTAAGGCCTTGGATAACGAGGACAAATATATCCCGGATACAAACTTCAAAGGATGGATGTATACCATCATGCGTAACATCTTTATTAATAATTATCGTAAGATTGTACGCGATCAGACTTTTGTAGACCAGACAGACAATCTTTATCATTTGAATTTGCCGCAAGATTCCGGATTTGAAAGTACCGAGGGAGCTTATGATCTCAAAGAGATGCGCCGCATTGTTAATGCATTGCCCAAGGAATATAAAGTACCTTTTTCTATGCATGTTTCAGGATTTAAATATCGTGAGATTGCTGAGAAGCTTGATTTACCATTAGGTACCGTAAAAAGCCGTATCTTTTTCACACGTCAGAGACTGCAACAGGAATTGAAGGATTTTGTTTAATCAATAGGTATAAATTAGATAGATTTTAAATTGAAAGAGAATTAGCCGTGTTTATTTTAATCTGTGGTTTTAGACGGCTTGTTATTGTTTAATTGTAAGGAATAAGAAGGTGAAAATCTTCTTATTTCTTTTGTTTTGTGACAATATGATATAAAACATATCCTTTTTACTAAACTTTTTTAGATTTATTTTGTCTTTATGTCAGATAACTCTGTATATTTGTAATAGATGACATGTTAACCAAATTATGTAAAATCACCTTATTAGATTACGGCAATGAAAAAGGAAATTAAATTCAGTCTCGTCTATCGGGACATGTGGCAATCGTCCGGTAAATATCAACCCCGCGTAGACCAATTAGTGCGAATTGCTCCATTGATTATAGAAATGGGCTGTTTTGCCCGTGTCGAAACTAACGGAGGAGCTTTTGAACAAGTAAATCTGCTGTATGGAGAGAATCCGAATAAAGCCGTACGTGCATTTACCAAACCTTTTAACGAAGCAGGTATTCAGACTCATATGCTTGATCGCGGGTTGAATGGTCTGCGTATGTATCCCGTACCGGCTGATGTACGGCGGTTGATGTATAAAGTAAAACATGCTCAAGGAGTGGATATTACGCGGATATTTTGTGGGTTGAATGAGGTGCGTAACATTATTCCTTCTATTAAGTATGCTCTTGAAGGGGGATGATTCCTCAGGCTACTCTTTGTATTACCCATTCACCGGTACATACTGTTGAATATTACGCCGATATTGCCGATAAGTTGATAGAAGCCGGTGCACCCGAAATCTGTTTGAAAGATATGGCAGGTATCGGTCGTCCCGGAATGTTGGGCAGACTGACAAAAGCTATAAAGGAGAAACATCCTGAAATAATTATCCAGTATCATGGGCATAGCGGACCAGGTCTTTCAATGGCATCTATTCTCGAAGTTTGTGAGAATGGGGCTGATATTATTGATGTGGCTATGGAACCTATGTCGTGGGGTAAAGTACATCCGGATGTAATTTCGGTACAGGCGATGCTCAAAGATAAAGGCTATGATGTGCCTGAGATCAATATGAAAGCTTATATGAAGGCACGTGCCATGACTCAGGAATTTATTGACGACTTTTTAGGATATTTTATGGATTCTACTAACAAGCAGATGTCATCTCTTCTTTTAAAATGTGGGCTTCCTGGTGGTATGATGGGATCTATGATGGCTGATTTGAAGGGTGTTCATGCAGGGATTAATATGATATTGAGAGGTAAAAACGAACCGGAACTGAGTATCGATGATTTGCTGGTAATACTTTTTGATGAAGTAGAGTATGTATGGCCAAAACTCGGTTATCCCCCATTGGTAACGCCATTTAGTCAATATGTGAAGAATGTGGCATTAATGAATGTGATGCAGCTTGTAAAGGGTGAAGAACGTTGGACGATGATTGACAATCATACTTGGGATATGATTCTGGGAAAAAGTGGACGCTTACCGGGGCAGCTTGCTCCTGAAATCATTGAACTGGCAAAATCTCAAGGATATGAGTTTGTAGATACTGACCCACAATCGAATTATCCGGATGCTTTGGAAGGTTACAGAAAAGAGATGGACGAGAACGGTTGGGAATATGGAGAGGATGATGAAGAGCTCTTTGAATTGGCTATGCACGACCGTCAATATCGTGACTACAAATCGGGAGTTGCCAAAAAACGCTTTGAGACCGATTTGGAACACGCAAAAGATGCTGCTATGGCGAAGAATGGATACTCTGAAGAAGAGATAAGAAAGTTGAAACGTGCAAAAGCCGATCCCATTATTGCCCCGGATAAGGGACAAGTGCTTTGGGAAGTATCAGTAGAAGGTCCTTCTACTGCGCCGTTTATCGGTCGTAAATATCAGCACGACGAAACGTTTTGCTACCTTTCTACACCATGGGGTGAATATGAGAAATTGCTGACCGGATTTACGGGCCGTGTTGTTGAAGTATGTGCCCAGCAAGGAGCCACTGTTAATAAAGGAGATGTAATAGCCTATATTGAACGGAGTGATATCTTCGCCTGATCGTCAATAGAATAAAAATAAAGAAGGGAAGTACTTGCTTTTTAGTACTTCCCTTCTTTATTTTATTCTGACTATGGTCTGAATTTTACGAGTTGCATACCTATCAGTTTATCATATCGTTCGCCAAATGCACGATTGTATATCAAAATCAGGTATTCATTTTCTGTTTCATAATAGTTTCCTTCTACCGGTCCGGTTTCGCCTTTGGTACTTCCATTGGGTACATACAAATACTGATAATTGTAAGCTCCCTGTTTCAATAATTGCACAGACTCATACGCATAAGTTTCTTTGTTGTATTTCATCTCACTCTGCAAATTGAAGTTATCATAAGTGAATTCTCCTTCCAGATAGAGTTTACCATCTATAAAAGGATCTTCCCAGGGAAGGCTGAAATGCACAAAAAAGTAATCGGCTTCAATATTATTGTCTGTTGCATCATCGTAGCGAATCAGATACCGTCCGTTTTGATCTTCATCGTAGCTGTAGTTTTTTGTACGCGGTTCGCTTGGAAAGAGGGTTGCGTGATAGTAGGGATCGTGAAACTGCAGGCTCATTACTCCCATATTCGCATAACGTGTGCTGACAGTTTCAAATCTACGGTATTCATTTCCGGCCGGAAATATCAGGGCACGATTGTGTGTATAACGCAGTTCATCGGGACCTACATAAGTTGGCACTACCCCTGTTACCATGTTGTCCGTACGTCCATCCTGCATCACTTGTACTTTTATTTCCTGTTGCGGATTTCGAATTGTGTATCCTTTGTAATTAACATTGAAGCTAACTTGCTGGTGTCCTTTGTTGCGGTCTATTTCTGTATCACTGCTTACTACAGCCGATACATTGACTTGTTTATCCAGTATCCGGAAGCAGGTTTTGAAGATAGGCTTGCTACTATCAGAATCGTCATAAACAGTCACGATATAATTGCCTGACAATGTCATGCGCACTTCATCGTTGGGCAATTTGAGACGATAGTGTGTGTAGGGCATCGTGGTGTTGACAGATGTTTCGTAGTCTTCAATCGGGTTATTATTGAATCCGTCCAGATAGTCTATATCCGAAAGGTTGGAAGGAGTCCAATCTACATTGGCGTGGGAGAGAACATACTGATAGCGATGATAGTCATGTGAAAGTTCATCGAAAGATATTTCCACATATTCTCCGGCTTCTAATGTTATAATTGCCGGAGCGTTATAATCATCGTTGGCTATTACCTGCACCGTTTGTATGTGCGGAGCGTAAACTTCTGTACGTTGGGCTCTCATACCGACTGACAGGCAGAGCAGAGAGAAAAGAAATGAGATGTATTTCTTCATAAGAGTTATAATTTTGTAGATGAATACTGATTAGAAGGTTATCGCTTCTTTTCCTTTTGTGGTTTTGAGACTTTTTTCTCTTTTTCTACAGGTGAAAATTTAGGTACCAGGTTCATCAGTCTCAATATCTGTTTTTGTCGTTTCAGGATGTAAGATGACGGATGAGCCGAGTCAAAACGTATCGGATTGGGAAGCGTGGCAGCAATGAGGCGCATTGTCCTTTAGTCAGTTTGGCTGCCGTAGTATTGAATTTATATTTCGCAGTGGCTTGTGCCCCATAAATGCCTTTACCCATTTCGATAGAGTTGAGGTATACCGTCATGATCCGCTCTTTTGACCAAAATGTTTCGATGAGAAACGTGAAATAGACCTCTAATCCCTTTCGTACCCACGATGATTGGGGCCAAAGAAATACATTTTTTGCAGTCTGTTGGCTGATGGTACTCGCACCTCTTTTTCTTTTTCTTTTTTCATTTTCTTTGATCGCTTTTTCTATCTCTTTGAAATCGAACCCGTTGTGCTCTACAAAACGGTTGTCTTCGGAAGCGATAACTGCCATAGGCAGGTGAGGGGAGATTTTATCAAAAGAAACCCACGTGTGTTTGCACGTGGCTTATCTCCTGATACTATCTGCTGCACGCTTCGGATGACCATTAACGGAGTAACATATACCGGAACAAACCGGTAGATGATAACTGCAAGCAAAGTCGATACGAAGAAAAAAAGCAGCAGATTGCGTATAAAACGAAGTATTTTACTTACTGGCTTCTGCATTTTTAATCATCTGCTCACTGGCATACATATAAACTTCCACACGACGGTTTTGAGCTGCAGTCAGTGCTTCGTCATATTGTGAATAACCTACTCCTTCTACTGTCTTAAATTGAGAAGGCTGAACACCACATGACTGAAGATAATTTTCTACAGCATAAGCGCGATTGTTAGAAACCTTTTGGTTGGCTTCCTGTGTACCTACTTTGTCAGTATGGCCGATAATAGCGATATCTATAGTGGGATCACTTTTCAGTACACCTGCAAATTCACGCAATGATTGTTTGGCAGTATTACTCAATGTAGAAGAGTTGAAACCAAAAAGAATACCGGAATCAAATGTCACTTTCACAGCAGCCAATCCATTGTTATCAGTGATTTGTTCTACTTGTGCACCTTCAATTCGTGCTGCTTCTTCTGCTTTTTTATCCATTTTGCGACCAATCAATACACCTGCGGTACCACCAACAGCTGTTCCGATAGCAGCACCAATAGCGGCACCTTTACCTTTACCGGCAATTCCACCGATGATTGCGCCCAAAGCAGCACCTGAGCCACCACCAACTATTCCGCCTTTGGCAGTATTGTTCATTGTTCCACAGCTTCCAAATACTAAGGCCGCACTCAAAAAGAAGGCCATAAACTTAATCTTTTTCATACTTTTATTAAATTAATATTAATGTTAAATCTTAGAACGGGGCAAAGATAAAAAAAATATTTAGTTGCGTTGTCGTTCCTTTATTTCAAAAACAATCATCTCTTATGTTTTGTTGACTGAAAGCACTTTTTTACGTATAATTGCAAACCATGTCAAGAGTATCAGTCCTTTAGCTACTGTAGTAACACATACTGCCCACCAGATACCTTCGACTCCCATTCCTAAACGAACGAAAAAAATGGTAAGTGGAATGCGCATATAGTTACATGTGATGCTGATAATAGCCGGTGGAACTGTACGCCCGATGCCATAGAATACTCCTTGCATGGTAATTTCCAGCATCATGAATAGTTGTGAATATCCGTCTATCCTTAAGAATACCCCTCCAGCTTCATATGCAGCCTGTTCCGGTACAAAAATAGCAAATATTTCATTGCCAAAGAATACAAATAGCAATGTGCAGAACGTTCCGAATATTCCTGTCATCCACAAGGTCATATGCCAGGCACGTATAACTCGCTCTGTTCGTCCTGCAGCGTAATTTTGTGCAATGAAAGCACTTAGTGCGGTTGAGAACCCCTGTGAAGTATTCCAGGTTATGGCTTCAATTTGTCCACCGGTAGTAAAAGTCATCAATCCGATATGGCCGCCATGCGTTGAAGCTGTACGGCAAAGGAACATATTGACGAAGGCAAACAGGGTGTTGAGCGTTGCTACTGGTAATCCTAACTTTAAAATACGGTGTGTATATTTCTTTTTTAATCGGGTGAAGAAGGGAAAACTGCCTAACAGTGCATCACGGTAACGTAGCTGATATATAAAAATACCAAACACGGTAGCTTGTGACAGCCAGGTGGCATAAGCAGCTCCGTTTGTTCCGAGTCCCAAACCGAATATAAAGAGAGGATCAAGTATGATATTCATTATTAACCCCGTACCACTGATATAAAAGGCACTTTACTTCGGCCCGCTGCATTATATATACCTGTGAAGGCAGCCGAAAGAAAGACAAAAGGTAATCCGGTAGATACAATCCGGAGGTAGGAGATAGCATTATCCGTGATATGTGGTGCCAGTTCGTATATTCTGATTATGGGGCTGGCAAAAAGAAAAAGCAGTCCACCCCAACATAGAGAAATGATCAGTGCAATTGTAATGTTATGTGATGCAAAATGGCGTGCATCTTTTTGATTTTGTGCTCCTATGGATTGGCCTACACTAACTTCGGAACCTACTTTGTTTAATAAAGAAATAGAACCGGACATCCATGTAAGGATACCCACAGAGCCTATTGTAGCTACTGCTTCACTACCCAGACGCCCTACCCATGCCATATCTGTCAGGCTGTATGCCATCTGTATGAATGAGGTTGCCATAATCGGCATTGCTAAGTTGAACAACTGGCGATTGATAGGACCTTGAGTTAAGTTTTTTATTCCTTGCATCGATGTTTTTTTAGTTGGTCTTTTTGAAATGAGGCGCAAAGATATAAAAAACTATGCTCGGATATACCTATCTTTGCTGCGATTTTTTTCTTCTAAGCATAAAGCATGAATACAACAACTAAACCCTCCGTCTGGTTTCATCTTATGGCAGCAGTAACAGTTGCTATCTGGGGGACTACCTTCGTTTCAACTAAAGTTTTGATTGGTTACGGTCTTTCTGCCACTGATATCCTGTTCTACCGTTTCATCATGGCTTACATTTGTATCTGGTTCTTTTCGCCCCGTATTTTGTGGGCTAAATCATGGAGGGACGAAGGTGTTTTTGTACTCCTCGGACTTACGGGTGGTTCACTTTATTTCATTGCCGAGAATACAGCTCTTGGCATGACACTTGCATCCAACGTATCGCTTATCATATGTACTGCTCCGATATTGGCGGCTTTTCTCTCTTTCTTTTTATATAAAGGCGAGCGATTGAAACCGAAGTTGATTATCGGTTCTTTGATGGCATTGGCTGGTGTGGCTTTAGTAGTATTCAATGGTAGTTTTATTCTTCGTATCAGCCGTTGGGAGATATTCTGACTTTGGTTGCTGCTTTGATGTGGGCCATCTATTGTTTGCTGCTGAAACGTATGAATTCTAATTACTCTACTCTTTTTATTACGCGTAAAGTTTTCTTCTATGGTATATTGACATTGCTTCCCTTTTTCTTCTTTTATCCTTTGCAGACAGATATCACTATTCTGTTTCAACCGCTGGTGATTGCGAATTTATTGTTTCTGGGAGTCATTGCTTCCATGCTTTGCTATATAATGTGGACATTGGCAGTGAAACGTTTGGGGGTGGTATGTGCAGCCAATTATATTTACGTTGTGCCATTGGTCACACTGATTACTTCTGCCGTTGTAATAGACGAACGGATTACTTTAATAGCATTGATTGGATGTGCTTTTATTCTTGGCGGAGTGTATCTGGCTGAGAGATGATTTAATAATGTGCCAATGTTATAATGTGTTAATGTTCCGATAGGAGGACACTCTTGAAGCTGGCACAGGATATTTTTGTAAAATTGTGGATAAACCGTCAGTCTATAAATCTACAGAAACCGTTTAATGCTTATATATATACTATTTGTCCGGATTATATTGGAACGCTATCTGACCCAAGGGTATTATTATATGCTTACCGGCTCGGTATTCAAGTCGGAATATTGCGGCGGAGATAAGATCTGGCGTAATACGAGACTCGATCGGAGGTACCTGTTCAATGCTTTAGGTGGTAAAGAATGAATATGGGGAAAACACCGGCAACATATTTTTAATACTAATCTCCGTATTTCTTATCAGGGAGGAGATCGCTATCCCCCCATTGATGAAGTTGTATTAATGGATAGTAAAGACATTATCCATAATGAGACACAAGCCTTTAGTAAAACAGTTTTCACCTGCTTTTACTGCCGATTTAGGTATGAGTTACAAACTAAACAAAAAACACCTTTCGCACGAATTTGGGTTACAATTGCTAAATGTTACCGGATATACAGGGCAACATGGATATCGATATAATGAACAAAAGAATAAAATCGAAAAAATAAAGGTTAGTAATATGCTGCCCAATCCTAGTTATAAAATCCAATTCTAAGTCTGGACTACTTCTGCTTCAGGGAGTTATAACTATCTATCTCTTTATATACAAGACTACGTATTTAATGGTCTGTTAATTAGGTAGTTTTATATACAAAGAGTACGTAGTTTTGTGGTATAAAAGTACGTACTCTTACAGTCAGAAGATATATAGATGTAATTTCCCGTTAACAATGTTAATTTCAAACGGATATCCCGATCTATCATATCTGTAAACAGTGTATTTATAGGTTATTTTATGCATTGATTTCCGATTCCAGTTGTTTAAAGTTGCGTTTTAATATTAATGGAACAATAGTCCGGTGAAATGGTTTTATTATGAAAAAGTAATATTTTCCTATTTTATTATTCAACTTGACGATAGTCGTTACTGTGATCTTTTTTTCGTTTTCATTGTACTTACTTTGTTCCAGAAGTAGCGAAATCCTTAGGTCTAAATGTTTATCATCTTCGCCAAGGATAATTTCTGTTGCTGTTTTACCATATACTTTGAATATTCCGGCCTGTGTTCCTACTTCATATTTGTTACTGCCGTTATCTTCTTTTTTTACAACCATAGCAGGCGTTTTTAGTTTGAAGAGTGATGCTATTTTATTTCTTAGGGAAAATAGTCCTTCAAACCATTTTGGACCAGGCTTGGCAAATGCTTTCACTATTTCAGGGATATCGATCCTGTTTTTCTTATCTATGATTGTATATTTATAACTATCAATGTAGTCATAGTCCGAATTATCGAAATGCAGTAATGATTCTTCTTTCATCTTCTCTTTAATTTTATGTTGATACAATGGCTGAATTTTGGTTTTAATGAGAGTTACTCTAATTCTTCTGCATAGATATTTATTGTTTGCAATGCATTCAGCACATCAATTGGAGTTATCTCCAAACATTCTATCCTTAGTATCTTTTCCCAGTCTTCTAAATCTACATTCCATTTATGAATAGTAGGATATTGGGTAAAAAGGGTTTTGATACGCTTTATATCCTGTTTGTTTTTTATTGATGTTCGAAATATAAAAATTTGATTTTGCATATTTAATTTTTTAGTTGATTTAGTCCATGGGCAGGTTACTAAACATTCTACGCAATAATGTTGACAAAGCGGATGAATTCTGCTCCTAATAATTTTAATTTCTGCTGAATCACATTTTCATAGGTAGAATAATAAATTAGTTTGATAATAATGATTATTATTTTAGGTTTAAAGATAAACCAAGTAACTCTGCTGTGAGAGATTATTTGACGAACTGCCTTACTACTTATGACCAAATGTATAATATAAGCGACTAATGCCCATATATATAATAGTCATAATACCTAATAGTTTTTATCATATTAAATTAGTTCTGTTATTGGGAATGCAAAGATAAGTCAGGTATTCTTTTGTCGTATTGAAAATAAAGCCATATATTTGTCCAAAAGCGACAAATGTATGTTCATTACAGCCGGATTATTAAATATGCTTTTAAAGCATTTTAGAACTACGCATGCCGAATTATCTGAAGTTTTGGTGGAATTGAAGTATGATTATACGATATTACAAAATCCGACAGCCAAAATTGATGCCGATATACTGGGGGTATATCTGGAATATATTGTTAAAAAGACAGGTAACTCCAGAATCGGTTTGGAAACGGGATTCTTGTTACCGTTTGTTTTGACCGGCAGTTTCTTTAATATTTTCAATCAAAGTAAAACTGTGCGTGATATTTTTGAGAATGATGCACCATTCGACCCGGCAATAAATGATATATATACATTTGTGACGAAAGAGGATGATATTAATTTTTTTCTTGAAATATCGATAGAACCTCAGTTCGAACGATTGTATCCGATAGCCTCCAGACAGTGGATTGAAATGCAATGTGGCTTTTTTCTCCAATATGCTTATAGTTTTACAGGGCGGTTTCTGTACCCTATTCTTGTGTACTCTATGTATAAGGAAGAGGGGAGGAGGGATAAACTTGAAGAGTATCTGGGATGTCCTGTGATATTTAATCATGATCGGTTGATTCTTGTTTTTGATAAGACGGTATTGGATTTACCAATCGTAACGGGAAATAAAGAGATGCTTGCGATTTTTGAAGATTATATGAACGAGATACAAATACAGGAAACAGCACAGAATCATGGCTTGTCTCAAACGGTTCGCAGGTATCTTATGCATAGTCTTTTAAATGATGATTTATCTTTGAAGTATGTTGCAGAAAGATTTAATATGAGTGAACGTAATATTCAGAGAAAGTTAAAGACAGAGGGTACTTCGTATCAAAAGATTCTTGATGATTTACGTATGGAATTATCTTTAAAATATTTGAAAGAAAAGATCTCCCTACCGGAAATTGGATTTCTTCTTGGTTTTGAGAGTCAAAGTGCATTTAATAAATTCTTTAAAAAACATTTTCGAGTACAACCATCCACATATAAAGAGAGTAACTAAATTGATTATTTAAGGGGAAGATAAGGAATGAATGATATACTTTCCTTTTAAAGTTTATGATAGGATCCGGATCTTATTGCTAATATAGATGGTCGTAACTATTTGATCAGATCCAGTAAAAAAGGTATTTTTATCTGTAATCAGTATAATTTATTAGTCTAATGACAATTGTAACTTTGCATTGTTTAAGTATTATGTAATAGGAAAATATAAATTCATTAATAAAATGATCTGAATATGAAAGTATTACTAATAAATGGTAGCCCACTATTCACTAAATATATTCAGTGAAATTCCGTTTTATGAGTTATCTTTGTATATCAGATATTTGCAGATGTTTTCATTTGATTTGAATACTCACGAAATTTCACTGTTTTAGAAAATATTGGTACTATTTGATACCATATTTCGGGGTATATTTTGTATCTTTGCACCATGTAACCAAAGGATATATCGCGTATGGATTTCATCTTCATCAAATCATCCAAGGCAGGAAAGGAAGACTACGGTTCCATCTATGCCCGTGTACGCACCGGAAAGGCGAACATGAAAGTCGTGACGGGCTTCACCATCAAGCAGCTTGAATGGGAAAAGTACCGCAGCCTGCAATACACTTCGTCAGCCCTGATGTCGAGCATCGGGATAAAGTACGGGCAGTTCGCCCAAGTCCTCGCGAGGATAAAGGCGGCATTTGAGGCTGACGGCTTCAATCCCAAGGAGGCAAAGAACATCATCGAGAGCGTGAAACACGACGTGCTCAACGGTATGATGCAGATTGTGGAGGTCAAACCCAAAGGCAAAATGCTGTTTGAGGATTTCCTCACCTCTTATATAGAAGACATGGAAACCGGACGGCGCACCAAGAAAGGCCGTACCGTGAAAGTATCACCTGCCTATATAAAAGGTCTGCGCATTATCCAAAAACAGATTCGCAACTACCAAAAGGAGACCCACCGCAAACTCGGACTGGATGACATGACGATGGAAACACGCAACAGCCTTGTCGGTTACTGGAAGGAGCGTGGTCTGATGCCCAACGCCATCAACTCGTACATGACCGATGTCCGCACGGTGGCAAAGGCGGCCTACGAGGACAAGCTGACCAAATGCGATGACTTCCGCCATTCCGACTTCGTGCCGAAAAAGGAGGAGGTGGACAACATTTACCTCACTCCGGAACAGATACAGGAAATGCTTGACCTCGACCTTTCCACCAAGGAAGCTGTGAAAAAGAGACTGGAATCACTTGACATCAGCGAGGACGAGAAATTGGCACAACTTTCCAAATGCAGGATTACCCACATAAGGACGCTGGAGCACGTGAGGGATATTTTCATCGTGGGCTGTCTGACCGGGCAGCGTGTTTCCGACTATTCACGGATATGCGAGGGCATGATAACGGAAATCGGCGGCACGGAGTTCATACTCATCACCCAGCAGAAGACGGAAAAGAAAGTCTATATCCCCGTTGACAGGCGCGTGAGAGCCATTCTCGCCAAATATGACGGCAAACTGCCCCCGGTTCATCCCAATGAAATGAACAAGCTGGTGAAGACCATCGGCCTGTTGCTCGGCTGGACACATGACTGCGGCTTTGACGAGAAGCGGCTCAATCCCAAACGTGGAAGGAGGTTCTGCGACATGCTCCTTTCCCATACAGCCCGAAGGAGTTTCGCCACCAACGCGTACAAGGCAGGTGTCCCTCTGCCTTCCATCCAAGCCATCACGGGACACAGCAGCGAGGCGCAACTGCGCCGCTACCTGAAACTGGACGCGGAGGAAAAGGCCGTCATAGCGTTAAAGGATTTCAAGGGTATCATCGAAATATAAGGAGGTGCTTATGGAAAAATCAAGGTTTGACATCATTAGCGACCTGTTCAAGCTGTCCAACGTAATCAGTGAGAGCCTGAAACTTGCGGAATCGCTTGCCGGCAAATCTTCCGGCAGTGGCGAAACGGATTGTAAGGATATTTGCCGGAACATCCGATACAGCCTGAAACCCCTGCCTTTTCTTTTGGCCGGCATCAGGGAATATGTCACCGAACACGAGGATAAGGAGCTGGCACGGAAGTTTGTCGAACTTCACGATGACACGAAAAGGCTTCACGGCATCTGCTCCAAATATGCGGACTTGAACAAGGCGGCTTTCCGTACAGGTGTGGCTTACCTGAGCATGGAAGTCATAAGGCAATACTTCTTTACAGAAAAAGAACAGGATCAAGTATCGCCGGAAGGTTCTGATATTTCTCCCAAACCAATGACACGTACCGAAGCCACCGACTGCATCGACACCATCCGTGCCGCCATACGGAAGTGTGCAAAGGATTCAGATGGGAACAGAGGGAAAGAAATGTATGCCATGCTTGCCAAAGTGGACAAGGCGAAAATCCAAGCCGTCAAGGAGTATATTGTCAATGCCAACGACAAGGATTTGGCACAACTCTTCACGGAATATTTTGCGGAAGCCGTCCACCTTTCCATGCTGCCCCAAAATGATGATGTGAAAGCACAGTCCGCAGGAATAAAGATGTTCCATATCGTCATGACAATGGGATATATCAAGAGGAACGTGCTGCACGAGAACGAGTCCAAGTCGGCAATATCCAAAACAATACCCTCTTGTACAGAAGAAGTATCACCCGGTTTTACCGCCACAGATACAATGCAAGGCGGCGCGTTCAGCACGACCGCACAAGTTCCCGTTTTAAGGCTGTACCGTTTCCTTACCACCTTTACCGTACAGAGCGGCCCCGACAAGGGCAAGCCTCTATTGGATGGAAATGCCGTTTCCGACCGGGATTTCCTCCGTGCCGTCATGCGTGCCGACTACTCCACGATATACGGCAGTTGCGTGAAAGGCAAGATGCGCAGTGTCGCCATCCTGCTGTCCAAAGCCTACTTCAAGGACTGGAAAGGTTACAGGGAAGCCGCAGCTCGTTCTATGGGTCTGACACCCGAAAGCCTCGCCAAGTATAACGTGGAGAAAACCTTTATAGCGAAGCTCAAAGAGCTGCTTCCCATGATAAAATAGTGACATAACCCACAGGTGGCTACAATTCACCACAACCCACAGACTTCCACAAGCCGTTAAGCACCAGTTGTTTGACGGCTTTTTTCATGCGGTGTCATTTCACAGAATACCACAAATTCACAGGTTTCATTATTGCCCTACCTTTGCCGCCACGAACTTAAAATCAGTGGATTATGACAGATAAGACAGAAATGGTACTGGTATCGCGCGACGAGCTTCAACAGCTTATCGGCGCAAGCGTGAGGTGCGCGTTTGAGGAATACCGGCAGGAACAGGCACCACAGGACACATCGGAGTATTACACCATCCGGCAACTGGCGGAGAAATGGGGCGTGAGCATAGCGACCATCTGGCGGCACGAGAAGCTGGGACACATCAAAGGACAGCGGATAGGACGGCGTGTCTTGTTTCCCAAGGAACAGATAGACCGTATCAAGAGCCTGAAAGCTACCAACAGGAAGGCCGACAAGAACGCCAAAGGATAATTTGTAAGACACACAACAAAAAACATCAAGGCTTATGAAAAATTTGAAACAGCTTGTTTTGCCGTGCTACAAATTGGAGATGGCAATGTCCGTGGAGGCATGGTACTTCCTGCACGGGAGCACGGACGGGATATGCAACCTTACCTATCTTCTTTCCCTCTTGTCGAAGATAACAGTATCGGAAGTACAGAACACCAAACGGGGATTGGGCTATGCCGTCCATCCCGGACAGGCGGACGGCTCCATGCTGGTACTGGCCAAGGAATGGGGCATCGGCCGTAAGGCGGTGTCCCGTCTGTTGGAGGATTTCTCGGAACGCGGGCTAATCCGTGTTGATTCCAATCCCGTGACTTCCATTATAGACATGGTGTGCGTGAAGTCGTGATGATAGCAGGGCGGCTCATCGAGAATCCGACATACCGCCAGACAATCAAGGCATACGAAGGGGTACGTGTATTCCTTTTCAACGGGCAACAATTAGAGACTTTGCGTCGCAGTTCGGCAAGGAAGAAGAAAGAAAAACCGACAGAAGAAACGTCAGAGGGAACGGATAGCTTGCCGTCCATGAATCCGACCCATTCCAATCCTATTATAGAAGGAACAGGAACAGCGGAAACCGAAACGGCTGCAACAACCGAAAGCGAAGTGAAAGGCTCTGCGGAAAATGCAGTCGTGGATGCCGCCGACAACACACCATTTTTAGAGGAAGACAGTACCTTATCTGGTTCACGGGAATAGGAACAGCCACAGGAATGAAGCGGCAGGAATAGCAAGCGACAGCGTTTTAGAAGGGATATTTTTAGGGCTGGCAAGTTAATGTTTTCGTCCACGAAAACCACGCCACAAACGGCGACCCGGCCACACGGGAAACGGCAAGCCCGGATTACAGCCCTAAAAAACAGAACGGTTTAACGAATAAAAGAAAACGGATATGACATATCAGGAGAACAGGAACAAGGGAGGCCGCCCCAAAACAGTGAAAGGCAAGGCGAGGACAAAGACCATATCCACACGGCTCACGCTTGCCGAGTGGAAAGCGGTCATGAAACGGATTACCGATGCGGGCAAGAAACCGTCGCACTTTCTGCGCGAACTGTTGCTGCATGGCAAGGTCGTGGCGGCACGGACACAGGAGGACAGGTGGCAGATAAGGATGCTGGAGGGAGGATGTAACAACCTGAACCAACTGGCGAAGATGGCGCACCAACAGGGCTTTTCTCTTTTGAAAGGCAAAATCATGGACTTGCTGGACGAGTTCAATAAAATCATAGAGAGGATATGATGGGCGATTTGAAAAAACGGGCGAGTTTCGCCAGAGTGGTGAACTACGTGAACAACCCGAAGAAGGCACGGCTCATCGACAGCAAGGACGTGAGGCTGGATGACAACGCCACCATAGCAAGGAGTATGCAGGGACAGGCGGATGACAAGCCGGGACGCAAGCTGAAAAATCCGGTGTACCATATTTCGCTGGACTTCGCACACGAGGATGCACCCAAGCTGACAGATGCCTTGATGGTCGAAATTGCCCGTGAATATATGCGGCGCATGGGCATAACGAACACCCAGTACATCGTGTGCCGCCATACCGACAGGGAACACCAGCATCTGCACATCGTGGCCAACAGGGTGGACAATGACGGGAACACCATCAGCGACAGCAACGATAATGTGCGTAATGTAAAAGTATGCAAAGCTCTCACGAGAGAATACGGACTGCACTTCTCCAAGGGCAAGATGAACGTGAAGCGTGACCGCCTGCGTGGTAAGGACAAGGTGAAATACCAAATCTATGATGCCGTCAAAGCTGCCTTACCCCATTGCAACTGCTGGTCGGATTTGTGCGACAAGCTGGCAAAACAGGGTATCGGGGTGAATTTCAAATACAATAGAAACGAAGGCAAAATCATCGGAGTGTCGTTCACGAAGAATGAAATCTCGTTCAGCGGCTCACGGATAGACCGGAGTATGAGTTTTTATAAGTTGAACAGGCTCTTCGGGAACCAAATCGCAGAGGGCATGGAATGGAAGCCCCGTGTGCAAGAACAGCCGCAACCGATCTGGCAGGATGTGGAATCTCACAACAATACGGCAGACACTTTTATAAAAGAGCCATTACCGACTAAAACGGAAGAGGACGGCAATGTTAGCGGTTCTGCTGAATCCGGCTCAAATATCGTTCAAGTGACCATCGGCACACTCATGGAGTTGTGCGTACAACCGCACCAAGCCAGGGTCTCATCCGGTGGCGGAGGTGGAGGAAACGAAAGCGGCTGGGGCGAGAATGACAACGAAAAGGACAAACATAAACCAAGGAGGAGAAAAAGATGAAGGACAACAAGCAGAACTTAACCGACCTTATTGGGGCATTGGCAGTGGACATCGAGGAAATCAAGAAGAAACTGGACGGAAAGGATAGCCCGGACAAGAACGAGGCATTGAAAAGGCTGGAAGCGAAGCTGGAGCCTGTTATACGGTTCTTCAATGGCAATGCACCGGAAAATGTCAATGCCATTTTCGGAAGCAAGGAAGCCATCGAGGAATACAAGCAATCAATAGGTGATGAAGCGGTAGCAAGTCTGCGGTTATACACCGAAGCCAACGAGAAGGATATGCGCAAACATGGTGTTCTCACCATCAAGGAACAGCTCAACAAGATATTGGAAAGGCTGACAAGCCACATTGAGAATGACAAACTGGCTTCGGAAAAGTCACGCCAAAAGCAAAGTGCCATATCGGAACTATGGCAGATAATCCGCCCGGACAAGGCAATAAGCGCAATAAGGCTGTTATGGAGCAAAGTTCCCGATGGCTGGCACAAGAATCCTTACGCATGGGCTGGCATTGGTTGTACGCTTGTATTCTTTACCTTGTTTGCCATCAGTTGGGTACAATGGCATGAATACCGGGAAGAAAACAGGCGGTTGAGAACGGTTGCAGACAAACACCATGTGACTACAATCATGCTTAACGAGTTGCACCCGGAACTGGCCGTGACCGTCGGAGCATACGAAAAACTGGTGGATGTTGTCGGTGCGGATTCCACTTTAGTCATATTCAACCGGCAGGTCAAGACAGTGAGAGAAGAAGAGAATCAATCCAAACGACAAAAATAAAGTGAATGGCATCCATAAAAGTGAAATTTCGTCCTTCCACCGCAAGCGGCAAGGAGGGCAGCATATATTATCAGGTAATCCACGGGCGCATAGTCCGCCAAGTCAAGACGGACTACCGCATATTTGACACAGAATGGGACAAGAAAACTTCCTCCATGAAAATCCTGCCCGAAATCGGCGAAAACAGGAAACGGTATCTCCGTAAAGTGGCGGAACATATCGACTGGGACGCCAGACGGTTGAAAGCCATAGTCACCCAATGCGACAGGCAAGGAGGAATTTATTCCGTTGATAGTATCATCGAGAAATTCAACAGGCAAACGGGCGAACAATCGCTGTTCCGTTTCATGCAAGGCATCATAGGACAGTTGAAGCAGCTTGGCAAAGTCCGCACATCAGAAACCTATACAGCGGCATTGGCCAGTTTTATGAAGTTCCGTGAAGGGCAGGACATTCTTTTGTGCGAAATGGACGGTAACACCATGATGCTTTACGAGGCCTGGCTCAAAGGAAAGGGTATCTGCCCCAACACGGTTTCCTTTTATATGCGCATACTCCGTGCCGTTTACAACCGTGCCGTGGAAAAGGAACTGACGGAACAGAAGCATCCTTTCAAGCACGTTTACACGGGTATCGGGAAGACGGTAAAACGCGCCATCCCATTGAAGTCCATCAAGCACATTAAGGAACTTGATTTGATTCTGAAACCGCATCTGGATTATGCAAGGGATATGTTCCTCTTCTCCTTTTATACCCGTGGAATGTCATTCATTGATATGGCCTATCTGAAAAAATCGGACTTGAAGAACGGAATAATCACGTACCGTAGAAGAAAGACCGGGCAGCAACTCACAGTCAAATGGGAGAAGTGCATGGAAGACATTATCGCCAAGTATGGAGAGAATACGGCCACCCGCTACCTCCTGCCGATAATCACAAACCCTTGTTCCGATGAACGGACACAATACCGTAACGCCATCTGCCGCATCAATGTGGCGTTGAAGGAAGTTGCCGGTCTAGCAGGATTGAACATACCGCTGACCATGCACGTTGCCCGGCATTGTTGGGCGAGCGTCGCCAAGAGCAAGAACATCCCTCTTTCAGTCATCAGCGAGGGCATGGGACATGATTCGGAAGAGACTACGCGCATCTATCTCGCATCGCTTGACACAAGCGTGGTGGACAAGGCAAACAGCCTTATCCTGAAAGATTTTTGACCGGATGTTTATGGTGAAATGTGTTGAGCGAAAAGACGAATCTCTTGATAAGAGAGCCATCCCGAAGAAATAAGCACTAATAATCAGTGTTATAGGAATCCGATTTGACGGATTTACAAAACAGATTCTCACAAAATGCCTTTCATATATCATTATAAATGAGGATTAAACACGGAATTTGAAATATTATGCGTACCTTTGCGAAATAAACTATATCTCTTATCAAGAGATACTCATAAACCCGATATAAAATGCCTGTTGAAGTTGATATATTGGAAGATAGTATCTTTCGGCTTTCGCCCGAACTGTTGAATAACCTGCTCAAAGACCATACAACGAGCAAGGAGGATATTCAGCGCAATATCTTTTGGGCTACTTCCGATTATGAATATCTGGGCGAAGGGTATCAATATGATTCGCCAATTCTTCCCAGTCTTATTACCGGAGATAACGGGCATGTCATCATGCCGCGTATCCTCAAAAGTCGTGACACCCAAACCGCACGTTCGCGAGAAATGGCAGAGGTGTTCACTCCGTCATGGATATGCAATGCGCAGAACAACCTGATCGATGAAGCATGGTTTGGAAGAAAGGATGTGTTCAATACGGAGTACACCGATGAACAGGGTTGTCATCGGTGGAGACCCAACTCAGAGAAAATTCAATTTCCGGAAGGTAAGACTTGGAAAGATTATGTACGTGACAACCGACTGGAGATAACCTGCGGGGAAGCCCCTTATATTATAAGCCGATATGACACCACAACGGGGGAGGCTATTCCCTTAGAACAGCGTATCGGGCTGCTTGACCGCAAGTTGCGGGTAGTTGGCGAAAACACGGAAACTTCCGGCGAATGGTTGGAATGGGCACAGGAAGCATATAAGAGCATTTTTGCTTACGAATGGCAAGGCGATAACTTGCTGATTGCCCGTGAATCCATGCTTATCTCCTTTATCGAATACTATCAACAAAAGTTCGGCAAGCGACCCTTGTTGAAATCCATCAATTATATCGCCTACATCATTTCATGGAACGTCTGGCAGATGGACGGGCTTAAAGGTGTCATCCCGAACAGTTGCGGTGAACGCCGGACTATTGTAGCCGACTTGTTCGGGACAAGGGAAGAAGTCAGTCAATGCGAAGGCTGTCAGAAAGATGACATCCGCAGGCATAATGGTGTCTATTGCCAAATCAAGGACTGGCGGGCCAAAGACCCTGAAACGGGAAAGATGGGAAAACGAATCCGATTTATCGACCTCATAAAATAGTGCAGTATGAAATTCACATCTTCACTAAAATTAAAACTGATATATGTGTTCCGCATCAATGATGCTGCACATAGGGGATGCCTGAAAGTGGGCGAGGCCACTTGTGACAATGACAATGTTTTCGGTCTTGCTCCGAACAGCAAGGCTCTCAACGAATCCGCGAAGAAACGCATCAACCAATATACGCAGACGGCTGGTATCGCATACGACCTCTTATATACGGAACTTACGATATACAACAGTAAAAAGGGCTTGTGCTCTTTTAACGACAAGGAAGTGCATAGCGTTCTAGAACGTTCCGGCATCAGAAAAAAGATATTCGATACCGAGAACAAAGCCAACGAGTGGTTCATCACCGACCTTGAAACCGTCAAGCGGGCAATCGCAGCCGTGAAGGAAGGACGAGAATCGTTGTCATCGACCGAGGTGTCACACGACCAAACGCCGATTGTGTTCCGTCCCGAACAACAGGAGGCTATTGAAAAAACAAAAAAGCAATTCAGGAAAAGTAACCAAATGCTTTGGAACGCTAAGATGCGTTTCGGCAAGACGCTGTCAGCCTTGCAGGTGGTGAAAGACATGGATTTCAGTCGTACTCTGATTCTTACCCATCGCCCTGTGGTGAATAGCGGCTGGTTCGAGGATTTCGGCAGGATATTCTATGACAGTCCCGGTTTTGCATACGGTTCAAAGAACAATGGTGACAATCATGCTTCACTTGAAGCGAGAGCAAAACAGGGTAAATGCCAATATGTGTATTTCGCTTCCATGCAGGATTTGCGCGGTTCTGAACTTGTGGGCGGCAATTTTGACAAGAACAATGAAGTGTTTGCCACCGCTTGGGATTGCATCATCGTGGACGAAGCGCACGAAGGGACACAGACGGAACTCGGCAAGGCTGTCATGCAGGAACTGACAAAAGCGAATACCAAGATATTGCGACTTTCCGGCACTCCGTTCAACCTGTTGGACGACTTCAAGGAGGACGAGATTTATACCTGGGACTATGTGATGGAGCAACGGGCAAAGGCTTCATGGGATTTGACCCATTTCGGTGATCCAAATCCATACGCCTCTCTACCTACGATGAACATCTATACCTACGACCTTGGACGGTTACTCCATGAGTTCGTGGATGAAGATGTGGCTTTCAACTTCCGCGAGTTTTTTCGGGTCAATGAAGCTGGAAACTTTATTCATGAAAAAGATGTGAAGGCATTTTTGAATCTTATTTCCAAGGAGGATAAGGATAGTTGCTATCCGTTTGCCAACGAGGAATACCGCAACATCTTCCGGCATACGCTATGGATGTTGCCGGGCGTGAAGGAGGCTCGTGCCATGAGTGCTTTACTGCAATCGCATCCTGTATTCCAGCATTTCAAGGTAGTGAATGTGGCAGGAGACGGTGACGAGGACGAAGAGAGCAAGGATGCTCTTGCTGCGGTGGAAGAAGCCATCGGCAAAGACCCTGATGCCACCCGTACCATTACCTTGTCTTGCGGACGATTGACCACGGGTGTCAGTGTCAAGGCGTGGACGGGCGTATTCATGTTGTCCGGCTCTTATAATACCGCTGCATCAAGTTATATGCAGACCATCTTCCGTGTGCAGACTCCTGCCACCATCAACGGACGTGTCAAGGAACAGTGTTATGTGTTTGACTTTGCGCCTGACAGAACACTGAAAGTCATTGCCGAGACAGCAAAGATTTCTTCCAAGGCAGGAAAAACCAGCGGTAACGACCGCAAGATTATGGGCGAGTTCCTGAACTTCTGTCCGATTATCTCCATCGAAGGTTCCAAGATGAGCCAGTTCGATGTACCCAAGATGTTGGAACAACTTAAACGTGTTTATGTGGAACGTGTGGTCCGCAACGGTTTTGAGGACAAGAGCCTATATAATGATGAGTTAATGAAACTCAACGACTTGGAATTGCAGGAGTTTGACGACCTGAAAAAGATTATCGGCCAGACCAAGGCAATGCCAAAGACCAATCAGGTGGACATCAACAACCAAGGGCTGACCGATGAGCAATACGAGGAACTTGAAGACCTTGAAAAGAAATCCAAGAAACGCGGCAAGGACAAGCAACCTTTGACGGAAGAAGAGAAGAAGCGTCTTGAAGAACTGAAAAAGAAAAAGAACAACCGCGAGGCCGCCATTTCCATCCTTCGGGGTATCTCCATCCGTATGCCATTGCTTATCTACGGTGCAGAGTTGAGCGATGAGAGTCAAGATATAACGATTGACAACTTCGCTTCACTCATTGACCCGCAATCGTGGGAGGAGTTCATGCCCAAGGGTGTTACCAAACAGAAGTTCAACAGCATCAAGAAATATTACGACCCGGAAATATTTTGTGCGGCAGGCAAGCGCATCCGTGCCATGGCTCGTGCCGCAGACAAACTAAGCGTGGAAGAACGCATCGAGCGTATAACGGATATATTCAGCACGTTCCGCAATCCCGACAAGGAAACGGTGCTTACGCCTTGGCGTGTCGTCAATATGCACCTTGGTGACTGTCTGGGCGGATATAACTTCTTTGAAAAGGGTTATGAAACCACTTTATCTGAGCCTCGTTTCATAGACCGGGGCGAAGTGACATCCAATGTATTCGCCCCGGATTCCCGAATCCTTGAAATAAATTCAAAGTCTGGATTATATCCTCTTTATATGGCATATAGCATTTATCGCACAAGGGTAAAGAACTCTCTGTTCTCGGTGTCAAGTATCGAAGATGAACAACGAATATGGGATAAGGTAGTGGCTGAAAACATCTTCGTCATCTGTAAAACTCCGATGGCAAAGAGTATCACCAAACGCACCCTTATAGGTTTCCGCAAAGCGAAGGTAAACACCCGATATTTCGAGGACTTAATCAATCAAATCAAAAACAAACCTGAACATTTTATCAAGCAGGTAGATAAATTCATCACAGAAAGAACAGGAATAAAGAACATGAAAATCAATGCGATAGTGGGGAATCCACCGTATCAAATAAATGATGGTAGTGGAGCTTCTGATGATGCAGCCAATCCTATATATCAAGTATTTGTAAAAATAGCAAAACAGATTTGCCCTAATTATTTTTCATTAATTATGCCATCTAAATGGATGATTGGAGGAAAGGCCGTTCTTAAACCTTTTAGAAAAGAGATGATGAAAGATAAACATCTTGCAAGTGTTTTCGATTATGAAGATTCTGGATTTTGTTTTAATGGTCAACATATAGACGGTGGTATTATGTATTTCCTTTGGGATAAGAAACATTCTGGTGAATTGATATATTTCTATAAACCTACAAACGGCAATCGCTTCTTGACAAAACGATTACTAACTGATGGCAACTCTGATATAGTTATTAGGGATAGTCGTCGACAAGCGATAATAACTAAGACTTCTAAATATCCTTCATTTAGTCAAATTGTGTCAGCTCGTAAACCTTTTGGTATAAGCACAGATATTTTTAACAATAAATCAGTTTATACTGAGTATAAATTAAGTGACAAACCTTTTGTGAATTCAGCTTTACTATGGGGCGTTTATGGTATAAAAGGAGGGGCAAAACGAATAACCAGTTATATAGCAATCGATGCTATCACTAAAAATAAAGCATGGATAAATAAATACAAATTATTTATATCAAAAGCTTATTCTGCTGATGCAATTGTTCCTCCCGAAATAATTTTAGCTTCACCTAATGTTATTTGTAGTGAAACTTTTCTCGTAATTGGACCATTTGATAATTCAATAGAACAGCAAAATGCAAATAAATATCTCAAATCCAATTTTTTCAGAATACTGCTATTTTTTGGAAGAGGAACAATGCAGGTGTCACAGGATGTCTTTCGTTTTGTCCCGTTGCAAGACTTTACATCAAAATCCGATATTGATTGGAGTAAGAGTATTCCCGAAATTGACCAACAACTCTATGCAAAATACAGTCTCTCAGAAGATGAAATATCCTTCATGGAATCAATGATAAGGCCAATGTAAAAATAAATGAGGGCAAGTATCATTCTTGCCCTCGTTAAAAAATCACTTTTCTTTAGTTACACCCTTAAATGGTGTACCATCTTGTTTTACATCAATAAAGCGTCCTGTATCTTTATCCCGTTTTACCCATTGTTCTGTTTTGGGATTAAAAACCTGAGAACGTTTTCTCACTGCACCATTGCGATGTCCGTCTCCTGACGGTGGATTTGTTGCCATATCTTACCTTCCATTTTGTCCTTGAATTATATAGCCAAGGACACGCTATTATTATTTACAGAAGAATGCTTGATTTAAATATCGGATTATTTGTCAAACATACCTAATCTATCGTTGTTTTGTTAAGTTATATCCTTCTGCATCCTTTTCACTTTTATCATAGGCATTGTTAATATACTTTTGAGGATTTGACAAAAACTCATCTTCTTCAACAAAAGCAATATAAGAACCAGTCAATGCGTTTACACATTTACATTGATTACAAGAATACACTTTAGGATATTGGTTATATCTATTATTGTTTATGATATCATAAACCTTTGAATCATAATAATTAGTAACAGAACATCCATCTGGTTTAGTTGAGGTGTATTTAAACCAGTCATAGCCCCCATTTACTTTCATTATAACACCAACAACCCCATTAGTATGCGATGTCCTATTTTTTCTTGTTATATTCTTAAGACAATATTCAATTTCCCAATCAATCCACTTACTTTCTTTTATATGCGGAGAAATAATTACAATCGTTACAGATGTGTCATACATCATATCTTTTAGGTTCTTCTTTATATTCTCAGTAGACGTATCTGTTAAATCAGGAGAATCACTTGTTTCTCCTTGATAGTAACTCGCATCATCCCCCAATGCCTTTATTATCCTATCGCGAAGATCCTGCGCTTCGCTATATTTATAAGAAATAAATGTTTTATGTGCCATAGTTATTTTACTTTTTTAATTAACTCTATTACTATTTCTATTACTTCGTCTAATGTTTTTGTATCATCGCCCAAAGACTCAATATCATGTCGATAAATATCAAAAGTATGGTCGTCTTGTCTTTCTTCCAATAACTCATTCCATAATTCTTTAGATATATATCCTGTTCTACCAATAGGGATTAGGAAGTTACCCTGTTCTTTTGAAATTTCATATTCTGACCGCATTCCATTAGATGGAACAATAGTTCCACTTTCTTTCTTATTACCCAACAAGAAGATTGATATACCACTATAAGATATCATGTCTTGTCTATAAGTTTCCCACATTTCTTTTGCATCGTCACCTTGTGGAAAAGGTCTCAGAATTAATTGGTCTGTAAGCGATTTTTTCTGATTATAATATATTTCAGAAAGAGCACCACTTATTACCGCACTACCCACACCTAAACCATATCCTGAAACTATTTTATATCCTTCGTAAATTAAGCGACCGCTTAATTTACTTATAAATTTTTCATATGCGTCTTTACCATCTGGGTTGTATTCAGCTGCCGCACCAGATAGATATACTGTACGACCATTATAAACCCTCTTTATACTTTGTAATATTTCAGTTATCTCTGAGTATTCTTGAATAAGCACGGTTTTTATATTGAATCGTTTTAAGTCATCAATAAAATATGATAGTTTTCTCTTCTCATATTTAAATTCGTCCTCATCTTTATAATCTGTTTTAGAAACATCTTTCAGGAAACAATAATGTTCCCTCATATTTCCTTTTAGACGTGCCCTTAAATGTGCACATATATAATAAAAATTAGGATCCGTAAAACTAAAGCCTATAAACAAAAATGTTTTTGTCATTAAGTCTCCGGATAATGTATTTATAAAAGGCGCCTTTTCTTGATTATATGACTCATAGTCATCGCGAATCAATACAGCATCTTCTGGATGATCAACATCTCCATGCATTTTATAAACTACAACATTGCGTCCTTTTAAAGTAGTCGTGAGGTTCGCACAACAAGTTTTTATATCACAGATCTTACCATTATTCTCCAATGCCTTTTCTATTAGTTTATCATAGTTTGTGGTCCAATATGTAAAAATAGGCAATTTAGCGAGTATATTATGATTAACATTTGGTTGTTTTCCTGTCTGGAAAGCATCTTTAATTATATCATTTAATTTTGTTCGATTACATCCATTTTTATTGTAATAGTATTGTGCTATCGCTACCAAATCTGACTCCTTTTCAATATCAAGCTCCAATTCCTCGGCAATCTCTCTTAGCAATTGCTTCCAATTAACGCATCCACTTGGAGCAGACAATCCAGCACCTGCAAATATAGCAGCATCACCATTATTAAGAGCACTAAGATAATTCTTTATGAAAACATTTTTATTTATTGGCATAACAAAAATTTATTTAGGATACTGATTACGAATTCTAATGGCCTCTTCTACCCACTCATTTATATGCTCTTTGATATAATCATACACATTGGTACTGATTTTATATGGAGGATCATAAGTCTTACATATTTCGGACAAATTAATTTCGTTACTATCAGCTGGATGTTTATGTTCGATTATATAGTTAAATGTCTTATCAATACAGAATAATTTGAATGGATTATCTCCTTTTATATCCTGCTCTCCTTCAATGTTCTTTAGATTATGCACATAAATACCAACAACTCCTTTGCCCTCTTTCCATGCATGTTTAATTTCATACCTACACCACTCTCTTGATGCAGTATCAGAACCGATTAATACAATAACACAAGAGCGATAATCCATATGAGTATCAATCCACCTTTTAATAGAATCATCACCTTTGCGCTTAACCTCTTCCCAATCATTGGAAGAAACTGGCATATTTCCTTCTACTACTCCAATATTCCGAACCTGTCCGGCTCTCCATGAGTCATTCTTAAAATGAAAACTGTAAAATACTTGTCTTTTTGTCATATAGAATTATTATTTAATAATTTGATAACCTGGTGAATCTCTGAGTATGCTTTCAAATCCTCTGGCGATTCCTTGCAAAGTTGACATAACTTTTCTGAGTTTGACATCGCCCGTTCCAAATCGCCATTCTCTGTCAGGTATTTATAGAGGTTGGTGCGTATGAAATATCGCTTTGTCTTTTCATACCCCGGCATATATTTCTGCAATACGGGAAGCAGTTGGTCGTAACTTTCATATCGCCGACAAACCACATTAGGCAAGAAATGGAGTAGAAACCAAAACTCCGTGCAGGGATTCGTTTCTACGAACAGAACCTTTCCGGCATATTTCTTCTTGCTATACTCTTTCTTTGCCCGCTGATACAACTGCATTTCAGATGGAAACTGGAATAATCTGTCCATATCAAACAGGCATACGATAAAGTCGTATTGCTTGTTCAAATAGGATTCTACCAGTTTCAAAATATGATTGATGTCGCTGTGCTGCGGAAAATCCGGCGCAACCTTGAAAGGATACCGACACGCAATCCTCAGAGAGTCGAAATAGAACCATTCCGTTTCTCCTTCGCCTATGATGGCGATACTTTTTGTTACTGTCCGTCCCATATCATTAGTCATTCAGGTTGATATACTGACTACCCAAGAACGGCAACTTTACCAATTTTCCCTGCTTGTAAGCATTGTATGGGGAAAGATTCTTATGCAGTCCCAAAGAAGACAGGCGTACTATTTTAGTTTCGCCAAGTTCGTCTTTGTCGGTGAACCATATCGTATCACGGCGAATGAAATCCTCGTTGAGAAGATTGATGTCATGTGTGGTCAGGAGCATTTGGGATGTTCCGTCGCTGTTTGCCAGAAAGACTTTCAGGAAATAAGCCAACAGTTCATAATGAATACTTGTCTCCACTTCATCAATGGGTACAAACCGATTGGTCTTTAACAGGAAATTCAGTATCACCGCCATTCCCAGGAATCTCATAGTGCCATTGGACTCGTATTCTTCCGACAAATCATATACTTTATCGCCAGCCTTATGCTTGAAGGTCAGTTCCGTATTTGTAATTTTCCCCTTTCTAAGCATTTCAGCCTTTGCATCTTTATCAATAGGGGCATTCTGAATCAGTTGTTCCAATTCAGGGGTAATCAGCTCTTCCTCTTCGTTTAATACCACATCTTCTATATTGAAATCGGACGCTTTCAGGAAATTTAAAATGAATTTCTTCAAATCTCCTGCCTCGTCTTTATCCAATCGTGATTTGACATATCCCGAAAGCAACATACCGGGAGCCAATACATCTTTGACCTGCTTGGCAAAATAATCGTACACATCATTCAGCCTTGTCCGTTCCACATTGCTTTTGCCAAATGCGGCAAGCACACTGCAATTATTGATAGTGTTGCCGGAAATTACATCCTGGCTTTTCTTTGTCATTTTCAGATTTACGCCAAAGTCGATAGTCGAGGAATCTGTCACGGTATCATAACTTCGGTTATACAGCTTGGTCGGGCGAATGGAATCATAAACAATCAATGTCTCGGAATAGATATGCTTTGCGTCCAATTCAAAACTGAGAATGTACTTCGACTGATTGATATAGAACACCATTGACATCTTTGTCTTTTCGTTCCTTGAAGTATCATCCAACATGAAAGGGACAACCCCGGTTTTCTCGGTCCGGTCTTTAGGCATTCTCAAAACCAACATCTTGAAAAATTCGATGGCATTCAATATATTCGTTTTACCGGAAGCGTTGGCACCGTAGATGATTCCCACTTTCAGCAATCTTACCCCGTCCTTAACTTCATACGAATACTCATTAGACATAAAAGTATCTGCCGATGGCTCAAAACTGATTTTTTGAACCGATTTAATGGAGAAAAAATTCTCAATGCTGAACTCTGCTATCATAATTATTGATTTTATCTATTGTATGGTGCAAAGATACAAATAAAATCTTGTACAGCAAGTCATAAATTCAATTATTGTAGGTAAATTACGAAATATAGATGCAAAATCAACAATTCGTCATTTGTTGGAGATTCAAATAAACCTCTGATTACCTCTGGAAAGTGTTGACAGATTTGAGGACGGTAAACGAATGTGGTTTATGCAGCCGGAGAAATTAATTATCCAATGCCATTTGCACCATCCCTTGATTTTATTTACGTTGGCTAAATAGTGGTGCCAAAATGGTACTAAATTATATAACTACTCTTTTATATATTATATAAAATATAGTAAATCAGTTTGTTATAAAATTTTATATCTTGTAGCCCACGAAAGGGTGGGAATACTCATATTGCTTTGTCAGAAGTGGCTAAAACTTTAAATGAGAATGGAGTGGAAACAGAAATCGTTTCAATTGGGGTAAAGGCCATGCAAGGTTGCATCGCTTGTAATCGTTGCAGAGAGTTGGAACGATGTGTTTTTCAAGATGAATTGTACGATAGAATCAGAAAACAACTGGAAGATGGAATTGACGGATTAATAGTGGGTTCACCAACTTATTATGCAGGGCCTAATGGTTCACTGTGTGCTCTGCTTGACCGGGTTTTTTATTCAAGTTCGGATTTGATGAAGTACAAGCCTGCTGCAGCGGTAACTGTTTGCAGAAGGGGAGGAGCGAGTGCAACTCTTGACCGGTTGAATAAGTATTTTACAATTAATCACATGCCTGTTGTTTCCTCTCAGTACTGGAATATTGTACATGGGATGTTACCTGGAGATGCTTTGCAAGATGCGGAAGGTCTGCAGACAATGCGGATGTTAGGTAAAAATATGGCATGGTTGTTGGAAAACATTGCTAAAGAAAAAAAGTATCCTGAAATAGAATCTGCTATTCGAACTAATTTTATTCGTTGATCTAAAGAAATCTGGATGTGTATATTTAATGGTTGATTTTCGGATCGGATAAGTCTGGGCTTTTAAATTCAAATTTATCCGATCTGAAAATTGTTTTCTATAACTTCTCCTTAAGCATAATTTATGATATACTTTCTAACAGGAAACTACATAATTTTCTATTCTACTTTATCTTTCGATAATATTTCTATCAATTGATATCTAATACTACCTCCATCTGCTGGAGGATTAGCTAATGTCGTTTTCTTTTTCTTCTTTTACTAACATACATTCAATAGGATCAGATGCTTCTCAAAGTTGATACATGCTCATTTCTGCTGAAACAAACATTTTAATGGTTTCAACTTTATCTTGTGAATCATCATTGTTTAAACAGCCTGCGAAGCAGAGTGCAGAAAGGAATAGTCAGAGTGTTCCGAATATTTTTTAGTTTTCATATCGTGTAGTTTTACTATTATATTATGTAAATACAAATTTGGTGTAAAAATTGCAAAGTTACATGATGAATCGAACTCTTATTTTTTTAAGACTGATTATTTATAGAATTGATTTGTAGATTCATTTTCTACTATATAAGAGGTATGAGAAGATTTCATTTCATAGGGAAGAAATAACTAAAACGGGAAAGTATTTATTTTGAAGATATACTGTTTAAAAAACTTGGAAAAATATTTCTTGAATCTTTTTTTATAGATATATTTGTAAACTGAGTTGAAAAATCCGAGAAAAGATTATTCGTATTTAGAATCAGAGATTAAATGATAAATAGAATGGTATTCCTGATTTGGACTTGTATAAAAAAACAGCACAACAAGTAAAGATCGAAATTATAGATACCAATAATTAAAATATAAAACTTAATCTATTGAAAATGGAATCACTTCCGAAAGAATATAGTTTACTAATGACCATTAACAAGTACATTGGAGAGTATTTTGCTATGATGGTCAATACGAAAACAGTAAGAAGTACAGATATATATGAGTTTTTGAAACATAAAGATGATTTTAGACAACATTTCGCATCAGCTAAAGAATTTAATGGTTTTATGCGTAGGATGCACGACCGGGGAGTATTAACTCAAATTATCAAGAATGTGAAGGTTGACACCTCTAATAAAAGTTTTTATCAATGGTACTTCTTTCCTCCATTAAGAGTTTACTCTAAAAAAACGACGTCAGAAAATAAGAATATTGCCAGTTCGCATCCGGATAAAAGCCAGTTCTTTAGAGGAAATAAAAAATATCGGGCAGCCAATGGAACAATGGTCCGATCTATACAAGAACTTAATATAATGAATCGGTTATTGGCGGTAGAGATATTCGATGTTTATTATGAACGTCTTTTAGTTGCTGCTGGTAAAGAACGATACCCTGACTTTACCGTATATAATAAAGAAACTCGGACTGTCTTTCACTGGGAACATTTTGGAATGACAGATGATCTGGAATACGGTGAAAAGATGGCCGATAAAATAGAATGGTATAAACAGATTGGTTACAAGAGTATTGATGAGGGAGGACGTTTTATTGTTTCCGTCTATCAAGATGAAGAGCATTTCATTGGGCTAATAGATAATATTATTGAGAAAATGAAGGTTATATCTATTCCGTGTGGGTTTCTTAAAGATAACATATGATGATTTGAAATGGGAATCAATATATTTTCCGTAAATTGTTTAGGATAGTATGTGATAATTGTGACTATTTCGTGTCTTAGGTCACGGACATTATACAAGGAAAAACTCCTACAATACCTTGATATTGTAGGAGTTGTCTTTTTATTGTCTGGTTTTTCCAGCTTCTTGGTGATCCGCCTGGGATTCTCCTTACAGAGTTACCACGCTGATATTTAAAACTTTATATTTTTAGCTTCAAGCATATCCCATGATTTAACCCACTAATTTGCTACGTGCTTTTGCGATAGTTTGCTCATGGAGAATACTGAAAGCAAAGATAAGTACTTTCTTTAAATCTACAAAATTAGGGGTAATATGCATTTGTTTCCACCAGAAAGTGAACGCTTTACGTATCACCATTGACAATCACCGACTTATCTTTTCTTTCATCGGAAAATCCACACGATTTAGCACACGATTATTTCTCATCGTTTTGCCCGTGATTTAACACGATTGTTACTGCAAAGTTAAGAAAGAATATTAAATTAATCCATTGTTTGACCGAAAAGTTGAAATAATTAGTCTTTTTACTTCTCTTGTGCAGCAAAAATAGGGCATAACAGAAATAGAAGGTAATTTTTATGGCGGTAAAATTTACGGCTGTTTAATTTGCCTTTCCATTGTTCCGAAACGGTCATTTCCGAAATGTGCATTTCGCATCGAATTATTCTGTAAGCGAATTAACGAAATCCCCAAACCTCAAAATCTTCTCACTATTCGCTTTATTGAAAAGCAAGTGCTCAAAATCCTTTTGCTTCTTCTTCAAATCGACTGTTTTCAGCAATTCGCCTGCTGCCTGTTTGAACTCCTGCAAATTATGTACTCCGCAACGCTTTGAAAGAAAATCGTAATCGGGTTTTGACTGCGAAAGCAAAAACATCAGGTCGTAAAAATCACGTCCTTTGGCGCGGGCTAACATGGCGGCAATTTTCATACTGCACAATACACCATCAGAAGGAACGGGAAACGGGAAAAAGAATCCGTACCCTTTGATATTTGTGATAACAGGGGGATAAGCAATTCCTTGGTATTGGCTTTCGACCTTTATCAAAAAGCGTTCTTCCTTATGTCCGCTCAATCCCAAATCGAATAACAGTTCAGGAAAATGAATATTACGCCGGAAGGCTGTTAGCTTTGGATTTTTTTTATCTTTTGCCTCCACGCGTAATCCTGAACGTTCCAGAAACTGAATTACGCCGTTTGTCATTTCAATAAACTCGTCTTTCGACAGGTTTTTGCAGTCAAAATCCAAATCTTCAGAAAACCGGTCTATCCCTTTTACTAAACGCAGGTTTGTCCCACCGATAAAAGCCATCTTTTGGATGTTTGGCGTAGAAGAAAGGTAATCCAGAATCATCAACTGTAAATACTCTTTTAGTATGTGCTTATCGAACCCCGAATTTCCACGGATTTGAACCGGAAAATAATTTCTTATCTGTTCAATCTGTATCATAAATCGTAAGTTTTAAGAAGTAACTTTACACGATGATCAAGTGCCTTGCTTTGAAACATGTCGCAGTAGTCCATCAGTAAATCCTTGTTTAAATCATCGTGCAGGTAATCTTCATCCAAGCGCAATTCTTCCAATTCCTGCTCACTATCATAGAACGGATAAAGATACAGCAAATCAAGTAATGCCTTCTCGGGTGTGGCAAACTGTATGGTATGATTGTCTGCCATTGGCTTCAACTCGTACCCGAACATCAGGTTTTCTTTGACGTTCTTATAAGAGTATTCGCCGAAGTCATTGACGAAAGATGCTGTTTTTAGGGTTGTCACACTGGTAATCTGTACCACCGCTTCCGGTATCATCCCATAGAACGACAATGCTGTATGCAAGCTGATATAGGACGGACGGTAAATCCTGTTGGCAAAATAAAGGAAATAATCCGGTTTGCTCTTATATTCAGAGAAAGCAAAGTATCCCTGCCGTAACCGGATAAGATATCCTTTCTTCACCCAGCGAGTAAGGCTATTACGGTCAAAATCCGATTGCCATGCATATACCTGATAGATATTGAAGCATGCCAAATCGAATAGCTGATTCTTAAATTCCAAAAATGTCATTTCTTGATTTTGTTTCTATTATGCTGCAAATATAATGCATTTTAGAAACAAAACAAAATATCAGGATTAGTTAGGGGTATTCTTGTTCTGTCGATAAGACGAAAATAAGCTGTTTTTGTTTTGTCGATAAAACAAAAAAGACTTTGCCCTGCTATTTTGCAACTGCTGAAGTAGTGGTAACAGAGATGTCATAAGCAACTTTATTCGAATAAAAACAGCTTGTTTATTGTGAATGGTGAAGCAAAACAACTAATTCCTAGTATTAATACCATAGATTTCATTCTTAAAATGAAAAAGTTAGTGACAATGTTAAAAGATTTGCTAACTTTGCCATTAACGAAAGTTTGAAGTAGAAATCTTAAAGAAAATATCATGATAAAGATTAAGTTAGCAGATAGCATTATTAAAAGTCACCTTGTGGACAGCAAGGGCAATTCTTATTGTTCAATTCCTATTAGTGTAGATAAGAAGTTAAATGTTGAAGGGTTATTTGACAAGCTTGTTGCCATAGACCCAAAACTTAAAAGTTATGACCAATCTACCAGTCCTTACTATACTATATTTGTGAATGTCCCCATAGATATGGAATTAGAAGCAAAGGAAGCTAATTCCCAAGTTGGAGAAAATACATATGAAATCATGTGGGGCTTACCTCAGGATATTATTTTGAGTAAATTGCCTTGTTTTGTTCCCAAACATCATTGGAAAAAAGTTGAAGTATGAAAGTTGAAGAACTTCAAACCTATCAAGAGGTTGTTCAATCCCTACGCAAAAAAGGAAGGGCTAAGCATTTGCTGTTGGGAAATGGATTCAGTATGGCTTATGATGCCAAAATATTCTCATATAATGCGCTTAGTGCATTTATAGAAAACTCGGAAGATGAATTATTGAAACAGCTATTCAACAGCATAAATACAAAGAACTTTGAGATAATCATGCAGCAATTAGACCTTTTCGCTAATGTTGCTCAAGTTTTCAATGCAGACAAAGAACTGATTGATAAAATCAAGCATACAAGTGAAACCCTGAAAAATAGCTTGATTGATGCTGTTAAAGCAATGCACCCTGAACATGTGTTTAAGATACCTGAAGAAAAAAATGCCGCTTGCTGTACTTTTTTAGAAGATTACTTAGTTAATGACGGATATGTTTTTTCGTCGAATTATGACTTGCTTCTTTATTGGGTATTAATGCGCAACACTTGTAAAAATGCAGGAGATGGCTTTGGAAGAGAAGTCGAAAACCCATTAGGAGATGAGTATGTTCCGGATTATGAACCGGAATATTCTGAACTTCGTTGGGGTAAAAATAAGGATAGCCAATCCGTATTTTATTTGCATGGTGCGCTTCCTCTATTTGATACAGGAATAGATATAATCAAAGAAGAATATAACGGTGACTACTTATTAGATAACATTAAAGCAAGAATGGAAAAGAAAGAATATCCCATTTTTGTGACAGCAGGCAATGCAAATGAAAAACTTACGCACATTATGCATAACAAATACCTGTCGTTTTGCTTTGATAAGTTTTCTTCGATAAAAGGCTCATTAATAACATTTGGTTTCAACTTTGGCGACAATGATACACATATCATAGAAGCCATAAACATCGCGGCTAATCAAGGGAAGAAGGCACAAGACAAATTATGGAGTGTGTATATCGGTGTATACTCAGATGCCGATTTGATGCATATTGAGAAAATAAAAACTAAATTTAAATGTAAGGTTAATCTTTATAATGCTAAAACAACCAATGTTTGGCAATAAGGTTAACTTTTTTGTATTGTTAAAGTTATGTCCTTATTCAATCTATACAATGAAATAGAAAAAGAATATGAAAATCTTATTCCTCTTAAGCAGGAAGGATTGGTGCTGTTTCATCTGTATCAGAAACAAAAGGACGGAGACATTGGGAAAGAGTTTTCAGAAGAAGAAATCATCAAATCGTTGAGGGAGATCCGATATGATTTGAAAACCAATCAGAAAATACAGTTTAATAATATAGTCAAGTATTTTCAAAAGTATTTTTTATGGCGCGATGAAAAGAATCGGCTATACCGTCTCAAACCTTTTACCAAAAAGTGGTGCAAACTGATTGAAAATATTCTTGAAGAGACATTCAATCCCACTCAGCTACAAAAAGAGTTTTTATACCTTTCTAACACCTTTAGCGAACAATCCTTCACAGAGTGGTACTCTACTACATTCGAAAGCTATAGCCAAAGAGTAGATACACAAATTAATACCCTATATATCCAAATTGACCGATTAGTCATTGATTTCAGACGACAGATATCAAATGAGCATGCTTACGATTTGAATGCTTTAAAATCAATAGTTAACACATTGGAAGATATTCGTTCCAAAACAGAAGAGTTGAATAATGCCTTTAGTGGAGCGCACGATATTCAAAACAAGCTATTGAAGAGTAATATCATTACAGAAGATATTCTTCTGAACAGACAACGGGCAAATGTGCTATCCTTCTTTCAGGAAGTTCGAGGTAATCTGAAAATCATCAGCAAGCGTATAGACAGCGTTAAACCTCGACTAAATGAATATATCAGAAATATCAATAGGCACGATTTCTACATTCGGTTCAAACGCTTCTTTAATCAACTACTTGAAAAAAGCACTTTGGAAAAAGGCAAAATCCGTTTCCCTGATGGCATACCAAGTATCCCGATACGTTATACTCAGCAACCAAGGTTTATTATCGTTAAAGAAAATTTTGATGGAGCTTCCCTTAGTCGGTTCAAAACAGCGAAATCAAAAATTCCCGTAACCAACGCCACTGAAACAGAGAATCGCTTTTTATTGGAAAAAGAAAGGATTGAAATTCAAAAAAGGATTAACCTTTATATGCTTGATTTGGAAAATCGACTAAAAGCATATCAAGAAGTTGATTTTTCTGCTTTCTTTTATGAAGTGCTCAAAAAAGAAAATGGGAATATCCGTATTTGTGTGAAGTTAGCTCACAAAACCATGTCTAAATATTACCGTGACATTAATTCATTCGGGATATCTATTTCAACTGAAATAGTTGGCATCCCCGAATATCCAATGATAAAAATATGGAAGACGATTATTTACAAGAAAATGTAGGCTATGCATTTTTAACGACACAAGAAGCAATATCAATATTTGCAGATGTCGATTATGCTTTGAAAAGTGGAAAACATATTCAAAAATGTCCTTCACAGGGTAAGCAGTTTGCTTTTGTCGGAAAATATTACGACAAACTAAAATCTTATTATGACAATTTGTTTGATATCCATTTGAATCGTGAGGGCGAAGGTGATTTAGAATACTTTTTCATTGATTTCTTCAAAGATGGAAACGGATACTACCAACGGGGTAATATTCCTGTAGAAAATCGTGAATATCTTGCGGAATCGCATCTAATCATAGCCTTTCTATTAATTCGCATGTATGTTCTTGAACCAAGAGCAGAAAGCCGTATACTAATCCAAGATTTTAAAGTACAAGTATTGTCGGAGTATGAAGAATATAAACCGCACTTATTACGGCTATTTGCAAAATCGGAAGATACAGAAGAAACGGATTATGAGCTAAAATCTATTGAAGATGAGATGGACAAAGCGCTTAAAAAATTCAACGATTTATGTTGGATTATGATAGACAAAAGCACGGAAACTTTTGAAATCATGCCGTCTCTCAATCGTTTACTGAATATGTTTGAAAACTACATCATCAATACACCGATTAGCAATGAGTAATAAAAAATTTCCTCGTATATATAGCCTTTCAACAGTAGGCATTCGTAATCATTATAATTCAGATTATCGTTTTCATCCGTTTCGGACAGATTTTGCAGGTGACAGCGGTGTCGGAAAATCTATTATTGCAGATGTGTTACAACTGATATTAGTCGGAGAAAGGGAATTTAAATCTGCCACAGATTCAAGTTCAGAGCGGGAAGCAAGAAAGTTAATCATTGAACGATATGGATATGTATTTCTAAACATTGCAATAGATACGGACAAATTTATTGTCATCGGGATGTACATATCAACTACTTCCATTGACCCTTTTATTATTCAAGCAAATATAGGATTAGACGTATTTGAGCCTCTTTCTTCACCTCTTATATCAAAAGATTTTATGTTGGGTGACGAGATTATAGATATAACTAATCTTCCTGAAAGGATGAAAGAAAATAAACAGGCTTATGCTGCAAAACTGTCTTTGAATAAATATCATGAATTACTTGAACAAAACAAAATCCTTCCCATTGACCTGAAGACAGAAGGAAACTTAAAGAATTTTGCACAAATCATTCGCGCATTTTCTCGTGGTAAAGGATTTAAAAACAATTCGAAATGGTTGAAAGAGTTTTTCCTTAATGACGATAGGGAAAATATCATCAAAGTTCGTTTTGACGAACAACTTGCAGATATAGCACAAGAATTAAGAGACCACAAAGAAAATAAAGACACATTAGAAAAAGTGCGAATCAAATACGAAAAGTTCAAACGTCTTTTCGATTTAAAACAAGCACGGGATGCAGCACAGGAAGACTATTTGAAAACAAAAACCATATTTCATTATCAAAACAAGAATACGGCAGAAGAAAAATGTATTCAGCTTCAGTATGACATAAAAAGTATCAATCATAAAGTAGCCAATTCCTTTTTGCGTTTATTTTCAGCAGAAGCTGAGGAGCAACGGAAAAACGTAAATCTTTTAGCAGATAAATTATCCATCATTGAAAATGCTCAAGAAAATATAACAGCGTATCTGACTAAAGAGTCCGTTGCATTTCAGAAATACCCCAAACTCGACGAACAGTACATTCAAGTGCAAAAAGTAGAAAAATTACTTGATGCTTATAAAACATGCGAAAAATTACGAGATAGGCACTCAAAACAATTGAGTGAGAAGGCTGAAAAGGAACACTTGAAAAATTTGGGTGATGAATTGATGAAGCAAAAGTTATATGAAGAATGGACAAAATCTCCTTGGGCGAGAGGAGCAGTTGATGGCTCTGCTTTTTACAAGAAGAGAACAGAAGAAATCAACACCGAAATAAAGAGACTTACTACTTTAAAGGACTTTTCAGATGTCACCAATACTAAATCTTTAGCATATTGGACAATACAGAACAAACCATCATTATCACATGAGGAAGAAAGTGTCTTGTTCAACTTAGATATGATACTTATTGAGAAACCTGCAAGTATTGAAAAGAATACACAATATATACCAAATCCGGAAACTTTTTTTGGCAACTTGGAAATCGGGGAAAAAGAAAGCAATCCGAATGGTTTTTGGGTTGATTGGGGCAGCATTAGGAGATTTGTACCTTACATACCCGAACGATTTTTCACAACGAAGAATAGTGACGAAATTACGGGATACTTCAACGAAAAATACAAAGATGCAGCAGAAATCATCAATTCATTAAGAGAAGAGAAAGAAACTATAGAGGCTATGCAAAAAGTGGCGTCTAAACATGGCGAGAATGCAGTTAACGCTTTTGTTCGTAGAGATGAAATATCAGCATATATCATTGATGAAAATTTAGATATTACTGCCACACAATTAGATGAATTGTTGAAAGTCCATTTTAATGGAGAAGACATTAAGCAAACCAAATCGGAACTTGATGCTGCCAAAATCCTGAAAATAAAGGGAGAAACGGAGCAAGAGCAAGTAAAAAAAGATATACAACAAGCCTGCCAAATAGAATTCTCAAAGAATTTCTCTTTTCTTGAAGTTCAAACCGCTATCAGACAACTTCAAGAAAAAGCAAACAGACTGCTTATATATAAACAAAATAGAGCAACTCGATTTCGACAATTATTTTCAACTTATATACAAATCCCTGAGGATTTAGATACGACAAGCATATTAAATCTTCGCTCAGAACTAAATGATAATCTAAAGAAAAAACACAGTTGCAAAGAAGAAATAAAAGTTCTGAAAACTAAGATTCAAGAAGAAGACAGCCTTTATCATCAGGCAAAGTTAGATTATCAAGCACAGTCAGACCAACAGATAAACTTAAAAATTAATATTGTAGCCAAACCCGAAGAAAAAGAACAATTATTCTATTCAGCAAGGAATGCTTATAAGCAAGCATATGATGATATTGTTATCGAGTTTTTAAGCGAAAAAATGTATCAACGATTCATGGGGTCTGAAGATTATTTGGCATTAACAAGGGAAGTTGTTAATGAGATTCCCGCAAAACAATTGACGTCAAATGAGACAGATGCTTTACAGCAAATGTTAGACTTTCTCAAACAGTTAAATGACACACATATCCATATCGGAAATCGGAAACTGAATTTGCTCAAGGAAATTTTTCAGGATGTTAGAGATGCTGTCAGCGATTATGTTGCAAAAATGTATGAGATTGGAGCCTATTTTAAAGGCTCGGATAAAGAAATATCACAAGGATTTAAGTTAAGTCTTACTTGTCCGTTTTCTTTAATTTATCCAATCGATTGGATTGATATGTTTTTGGAAAAGCTTAATGATTCGATAAAACAAGAAAGCATTCATCAAGATTTATTTGCAGCATTAAGAGAAAAAATTGATATTCCTGACATGATGGCTACAGCTTTTGAAAAATGTGGTGGATTCAAGAATGCGAAAATAGAAGACTTATTAAATCCCAAGAACTATTTTGATATAAAATTCGAAATGGAGTCGGATGATGGAGAAAAGAATGTCGGGAGCGCAGGTCAGACCTATGCCGTTACTGCCATGTTATGCGTTGCCCGTCTTTCCTTAGTTGAGAAAAAAGAAAAGGGGAGACAACACAGTGGATTACGTTTTATGCCTATTGACGAGGCTGAAGGAATTGGTAGTAATTTCGATTTACTTGAACGAATTGCCGAAGCCAAAGATTATCAGCTAATATCAATGTCAATCAATCCCCTTGATGATTTCAGGGACGGTGAACAATATTTATACATCCTCAACGGCAGTAAAAAGCGGAAAGAACGAGTGAGTACTTTTGCTATATTTAGTAATGCCGATGAAATTCAGAAGATATGATAAATAAACAATTAACATGGCCTGAGTTTAAAGCGCTGTATCAATTATACCACGAACGCAAAACCAATTTGAAAGTACAGGAACGCCCATACTTCAAATATCTAAAACGAGAAGGGTATATTAAGAAGAAAATCGGTTCAACTAAAACCATAGAGCCATACAGTAAATTCGACGATGAATATGAGCGGGAAAATATAGAAGGTCTATTTCACAAGTATTATTCCTTTCTGTCGGAAAATCAGATTTTGACGCCCCACACTCCATTTTCGGAATTTGAAATCAAGAGCCTAATGAACATCAAGCAATGTGAGAATGTCTTGGTCGATAGTGGGCAAACACTATTATCCGAAATGCGAAGTAAAATAGAGGCAGGAAAAGACGGACGAAAAGGAATTTCAAAATCGTTCTTCAAATCGGCCAAACATATTGAAAAGGGTTCTGCATTGGAAGATGCTGTGTTAAAAATAATAGGGATAGATAAGTTTCCCCAGAACGAAGGTCAGTGGATTTATCGTGTTCCATGCAAAAATCCAACATGTATAATCCTATGTGAAAATCGTTATTTTCTTACCCTTGACATTGCCCCAAAAAGGAATGTTGAATTATGGCACGTTGGCGGCAATAATACCTTGCCGATTGAAAATTTACCGAAAATTGAATATCCGATATATTACCTGTGTGATTGGGACTTGATGGGATTACAAATTTATGAGCGGATTTATCATCGGGTTGAAATGATTAAGGACAAAGCCTCTTCGTTACAACTTCTAAATCCCAACGGTAAACCCGAACGAATCAAAGATACAGAAGATTATCACCGTAGCGAATGGGATAAAACTACAGAATTATCATCATTAACCGCTAACCTATATTCTTCTGAACAACTGGCAATACTACAAAACCTCATAAAAACTGATGAGTGGATTGAGGAAGAAGGGAACGATATAGGTCGAATAATCGACGAGATAGGAAAAGTAAAATAACATAAATCTACAAATAAACATGAATATAACCCCTACTAATATAAATACATATTCGCCTAATGAGATACTAAATAATTTTGCCAATATTTTTGAGAAATCCAGAAGTATAAATGACCTTGTATCTATAAAAAACGGTTTAAATCTATCTGTGGACGTGGATTTGCAGCGTTTCAATGATGAGCAAAAAAGTACATTTCATTATTTTTTGGCAAATGGTTGGAGTTATGTATTACAACTAAAATATCTAAACTCTTACGAAGTTCCCATTAGTTCCAAAGAGTTTGAAAAACAAGTATATCATTTACGTTGTGCTTTGCAACTCATTGGCAAAAGAGAAGATATTAATGTTTGTCAAATCCTAACTAATCTGGGATGTGCTTTTGACCATATCGGGCGTTTTCTCAGAAGCGCAGGACTATTTCAATAAAGCACTTTTGATAAATCCCAATTTTGGCATGGCTTTGGGGAATAAGGGTTTTGGATTATACCGATATGCAAGGGAAGTTTTTGACGGGGTACATCAATTTATATTTTTGCAATATGCCCGAAAGCATTTACTGGAAGCATGTGATAAAAAAGATGTTTACGAAGAAGCCCGTTCAGGGTTTAATAGTTTGGCGGAACACATTGCCACAAGGTATCCATTAAAAGACTTGAATGATTTCAAGCAATATGACGATTTCTTTCATGGATTATCAACGGATGAAATTGACTATAGACAGTGGTGCATTGATAATGTATTATTTCTAAATCCACTAAATGATGTTATAGCCCAAAATGTTGTTGCACACGATATTCTGCATACTCCAACAATGGTCTTGAAAAGAGAAGAAAAACCAATATGCCAATCGATGTATAATCAAATGAAGCAGGAATTTGTTTCAGCAAGGTTTCTGTTCTATGAAGGCGTAAATACTGACAAACCTCATTATTCAGACAGAGATGTTGTCCTTTATACTGCTTTTGATTGTCCGGTCTATGCCATTTCCATTGAAAAAATAAAAATATCCTTTCGCGTTTGCTATTCTATTTTTGATAAGATAGCCTATCTTATGAATATATATTTAAACTTGGGAATTGATAAAAATCGAGTTTCTTTTAGAAATATATGGCATAAAAGAGGAAATAGGAATAATCCGATAAATGAGGAAATGTTTACCTCTCAAAATTTGGCTTTGCAGGGCTTATTTTGGTTGAGCAAGGATTTGGACGAAGGAGTAGATTCACCAATAGAACCGGAAGCGAAGGAAATAGCGATAATGAGAAATTTTATGGAGCATAAATCATTTAAAATTGTTGAAGGGAAAAATATTTGTTGGAACGAATCACCGGAAACATATGAAATTGAAAGGCTTGATTTTTATGATAAAGCATTTAAAATTCTGAAACTTACGAGGTCTGCATTAATCTATCTTTCATCTCTTATTTACGAAGAAGAAAGCTCCCGAAAGCCTTTAGAGGGTTTAACCAAAACAATAGATATGCCGATAATAAACGATAATTCTAAGATATAATGAATAATATGGATAATCTTGATGGAGATAAAATAATCGAAGAAGCGGAGAAGTCTTTGGAACGCCTTTCACGTAAAATAGAACAATTGGAATACGATTCCAAAAGATATGTGTTAAAATATTTCGATAGGTTGCATGATAAGTTGTTCATGTTCAATACAATTTTTATTACAGGATATTTTGCTTTATGTCAGATAAATAAAGAATTTAATAGTCTGATATTGTTGTTGCCATTTTGTTCTCTTTCAATGCTGATTTATATTGAGCATTTTATGAAAGAAATCGCTCGCAAGCAGTCATACGGTATGTTTGAAGTAAATTTATCTGAGCATTTAAATAAAGCAGAAAAGAAATATGGTCAGGTCACCATATTGTCGTTACTTATTATAATTGTTTCAGCCATAGAACTGTTGTACACAATATATATTTGCATCTTTAGATTTTAGTATCAAAAATAAACTGTATTAATAAAAGCGGCTATGCCGCCGTTAAACTGGCAAAAGTTATTCTCGGACAATCGGTTATTCTCGCGGGGCTTCCGCCTCCAAAACGGGCAGGGAAGCCATGAGCGGGAAATAACCGAAGTTGGACGGGAAATAACTTTTGGCACAATATAAATCTAATATTTTATCAGCTTAATCTTGGTCTCCGTTTCTTCTTTTTCTTGGGTTTCAGCGGTTGTTGCTCATCCATTGGATTGACATCCGCAGCCGATGGAAGTATGGAAAATAAAGAAGATAAACCGCTTTCATCTGTTTGCGTATTGGTTGGAATATTTGAAAACGTTTTTACATTTTTTATTTATTTGTGTTTTTATATTTTCATCTGTTTGAACATAGACAATTTTTTTCTTTTCACCAGCAAAATCTTGTTCGGGGGCTTTCAGTTCCCGTTCCTGCATCCATAGTTTATCCGTGACAGTGCCGTTCTTCATAGTGTTGCAGTATTCAAAAGTTTCGGGTAGTTGCCGATTATAACCGAATAGATTATCAAAACCTTTCTCCACGTTCTCAAATAAGGCGATACGGTCAAAACCGCCTGTAATAACGCCTTTTTGGGTGTTTCGATGATTGGTAAGCGGGCTTATCTTGACTTTGTTCGATTGGTCTTTACGGCTCACAATCAAATGGCAGTGTATATTCAGACGGTTGTCGGAACAGTTTCGGTCGAAATGGATTTTGCCGTAAAATTTGATGTTTTCGGCTGATAATCCTTTATTGAAATTCTTGGCATATTCGGGAATGAACACTTCGCGGATATACCGCTTCATGGCTTCGGCTTGTTCCTGTTCCGTGCTTCCCATCGCTTGCAGTTCCTTTTCGGACGGGCTGACGTGAACGGCGTAAAACTTGGCATCAGTCTTTAAGAGTTGCCCGATATTCCCGTCAATGTCTTTAATCACATGGGATTTATAGACATTATCATCCGTAAGGTTGAAAAAGCCTTCGGTATAGATTCCCTGCTCCATCCGTTGCAAATCTTCATGCTCGCAATAGTTGGCTAACTGTCGGCTGCTGCCTGCATTGTTATACACTCCGTTGGACGGTGGCGGGAAATCGATGTTCATTGTTTGCTATTCGTTTATCAGGTTCGTTATCTCGGCTTTCAGGCTCTCTTTGCGCTTGCCGTCCATCACTCCGCAAGCTGCCAACTCCGCATAAAGGCTAATCAACTTCAAAAGTTTTGCATTGTCTTTTTTCTGCGTCTCTTTTAACGCGCCGATATGTTTACCCTGACTGTTTATCACGTCGCATGTTCGCCGAATTTGTCACTGATTCTTTGCAGCACGGCATTGTGTTTCTCTTGGTTCTTCTCCAACTGCGAAAGAACAAGTGTTTCCAATGCTTTCACAATACTATCGAAGCGGACGGCTATCGAATTGGTCGCCCGTATCATCGGGTTAAGTTCCTTTTCCTCGTAGTTACGGATAAAACGTATAATAGCATCCTGCCGTTTGTTGATTTTGGCAAGTTCGGCTTTGACCGATTCGGGGGCATCGGCGGGATTGATATTTGCCTTGTCGATATACCGAAAAGCCAGTTTCACTACTTCCGCCTTTTTCAGCGAATAGTGTTTACATATCTTTTCTACTAAGCCGCCCGTTTCCTTGTCTATGGAAACGGTGGTGAATATGGTTTTCCTGCTGTTATTTTGCATGAGTAATTACAATTTTATAGAAATTCGCTCTATTAATCACCTGATAATAAGCAATAAACTAAAATTGATTATTACAGGTGTCATTACAGCGGTTTCACTTAAACCGCTAAAGCCGAAGGCTTTGCCCCGCAGCAAGAAGGAAGAACAGGACTTGTCCAGTTCCCTCTTGCTTCATTTAGCGAAACGAGCCGAGCCACAAGGTGAGGCCGTTTCTGCTAAATGGGGAGCGATAGCTTTTCATCAGGCGGTAATATTACCCACCTTGGTTTGCCTCAGTTTGCTTATCGAGTTGGTTTTCCTTTTTGAACCGTTCGTATGTTTTACAGTCGGCATTTTCTTGAATAAATACCCGAATATCAGCAGCACGATAATAGGTTTTATGACTTATCATAAAGTAAGGAAGTTTGCCACTTGCCCGATAGCGTTGCAGGGTTCGGAAAGATACTTTCAGCAGGAAAGCTAAATCCTGATTATCCAATATCTTGTCGCTAGGATCTAATATCTTGTCGCTAGGATCTAATATCTTGTCGGTATTGATAAGGGATTTTAGGTCTTGTCCGATTTCGGAGAGCTTTTTTGATAGCCGTTCCATCCACTTGTCGAAGTTTTCGTTGTCTATATACATTTTGCTTCATTTTTAAGTTTAACATTATTGGTTTCAATCGATTGATGAAGCAAAGTTCGGCAAATGGATGAAAATAAGTTAGGGGTGTACCACTGGTACACCCCTATAAATAGTTGTTAAATAGTTGATTTATAGATAGCCTTTCTTTTTGCTTTCTTCATTAATGGCTTTACGAAGCGTATCTAAAAATTCGGTTATTTTTGATGGTTTACGACTAACGACACTTTCATGCTTCTTATGCACATCGCCCAATTTAATATTGAAAAGGTATTCAAAGGCTCTTCCGATTTCTGTAAGTGGTGCTTCTGTACCACTGCGCGTTACCACTCTTTTAGATAGGAACAATCCACTAACTATCTCCATAATCTCAATAAGATAGGTTTCGTCTGTAAGGTAGAGCGGCGAGAGTGGAAGTTTATTCTTCCGGTTTTGGAATTGAACCGGATATTTAATTTGCATATTGAGTATGCGGATTTCCGTATTTACAAGTCCTATCGCTTCATCAATAAGCAATGACAAGGCGTTTTTCCCCCTGCTCAAATTGTACTCGATACGACTTGAGCCTGTTTAGTCCAAAAGAGAAGTAACGTAATAATACAGCGTAGTCCTGTTCCTTTATAGCAATACTTACTAAGTGATTGGCAAGTTCTTGCAATGCGGCCGTAAAATCATTTACGGCAAACTCTTTCTGTGAGTGTTCCGATAATAGTCGGAAAAATCTCAAATCTGATAAGTCTTTCATAATTAATACATTTACATATTGATAAATTGCGTTGCTTTGCTGAGGATTGCGTTGATACAATTCTCCCGTAGCCAGCGGTTTGAATGAGTTTTTTCATACCGGTTATATTTTGTTGTATTTATAATTTACGGTTATTTTTTCCACCAATCGTCCACCTCTTTGCTCGGTTGTAGGTTTCCCACATACGAGCGTATTCTCCTTTAAGAGCAAGTAGCTGCTCATGTGTTCCCTGCTCGGCTATCACACCCTTATCTACATACAGAATTCGGTCGGCATTGGTGATTGTAGACAATCGGTGAGCGATGACCAATACCGTCTTTCCTTTGATGAGATGAGAGAATGCTGCCAGAATCTTACCTTCGTTTTCGGGGTCGGCAAAGGCGGTGGCTTCGTCCAGCAAGATAATAGGGGAGTCTTTTAATATGGCGCGAGCCAAGGCTATGCGTTGTGCTTCACCACCAGAGAGGTAGATGCCTCCTTCGCCTACCAATGTCTGATAACCATTGGGCAAGGATTCTATAAACTCATGGCATTGAGCGGCACAGGCAGCCCGTGCCACTTCCTCAAAGGTTGCAGTCTTGTTACCCATACGGATATTCTCCTCGATGGTATCGAAGAAGAGCATATTATCCTGAAAGACAAAAGCGACGTTGTCCATCAACACCGAAGTGGGAATCTCTTTGACTGGCACTCCTCCTATTAAGATTTCTCCGCTTTGAACGTCCCAAAAGCGGGCGGCAAGCATAGCAACGGTACTTTTACCGGCTCCCGAAGGACCGACTAATGCAGTTATCGTACCGGGATGGGAGATGAAAGATATCGCTTTGAGTATCGGCGTGGTGTCGTAGGCAAAAGAGACGTTGCGAAATTCCACTGAAGCGTCTTTGGGGTGTCGGGGAATGTCAGGCTCTTCGATTTCGTCCATATAGAGAATGTCATCAATCTTCTGTACACCCATGTTGTTCTGATTCAGAAAGCTGCCTATCCACAAGAGTTTAAGCACGGGAAAGAAAACAGCCACGCCGAAAAACAGGAACATGAGTAGCACCGGCACGAAAGTGGCATACGAGGCACTCCCCACAAACAGCCACACTGCCACGGGAATGATGAAGAGCAGTGCCGAAGAGAGTATGGTAAGGAAACCTACATATGTGGGTTGGTATTGTACGTTTACCTCGTTGGCAAATTTGCGGTACTCCTTGATGTCGTCATTGAGTTTGCGATAGGCATTAGTCGATTCGGTGAAGGTCTTCACCACCTGAATACCGCGAATATATTCCACAATACTAGCATTCATTCTGCCTAAGGTCTCCACATACCGTTTGGAAACCTCCCGGATTTTTTTGCCGGTGTACATTCTTCCCATCACATAGAATGCCATCGCCAGCACAGCCAATACTACGATAGCCAACCGCCAGTCTACGGCAAACATATAGCTGACGAGAATCAGCGGAAAAAGTAGGGCAGTTACGATGTCAGGGATATGGTGGGCAATAAACAGTTCGATGCGCTCCACGTCGTCGCTCATTATTTTCTTCAGTTCTCCCGAAGCCCGGCGGGAAAAGAACCCCAAGGGCAAACGAACCATTTTTTGTACTAGCTGCATTCGTATTTCATACAGAATGTTGAAAGCGGCAATGTGCGAGAGCATGAGGGAAGCAAACGTGAGCACTCCGAAAGCGAAGAAAGCTCCCAAGGCGATATAGCTCCACAGCCAGATGTATGCCTTGTCAATTAATGAGGGATCAAGCGCATGCTCTGCCAACTCGATGAGAATATTGTACACCGCTATGATCGGCACAAACTGCACGATGGCGGTGATAACTGCCAACAACATCGCCCCGATGAGCAGCCGACGTTTAGTGCCGGCTATTTCTATCAACCGTGCCAGCCCGGTCTTGCGTTTATTTGTATCCATAGCCTTACTGTTTATTCGATTGTTTGAACTTCCATCCTTTTACCCGTTGTTGTTCCTCCCAAAGATTGCGATACAGTCCTTCCTCTGCCAAAAGAGCTTGATGCTTGCCTTGCTGCACCACCCGTCCTTGGTCTATCACTACAATATTATTGGCACCTATCACCGTGCCCAAGCGATGAGCGATGATGACTACAGTCTTTTCTTTCACCAAGTCGTTGATAGCATCTTGGATGTGAACCTCGTTTTCGGGATCGAGCGAAGCGGTTGCCTCGTCAAGCAACACGATGGGCGCATCTTTCAAAATGGCACGGGCAATAGAGATACGCTGTTTCTCTCCACCGGATAGTGTGCTACCTCCTTCACCCACCATCGTTTCGTAGCCATCAGGCATAGCGGTGATGAAGTTGTGGCATTGCGCCTTGCGTGCGGCAACTTCTATCTCTTCGCGGGTAGCTGTCTCACGTCCCACGCGGATGTTGTTATAAATGGTATCGTTGAAGAGATACACATCCTGAAAGACGATGGAAACTTGTTGCATCAGTGTATGCACGGTGTAGTCTTTGATGTTTCGTCCGCCAAATAGGATTTCCCCCTCGCTTACATCCCAGAAACGGGCAATGAGTCGTGTCAATGTCGTTTTGCCCGAACCCGATGGTCCCACAAAAGCGGTCAGTTCCTTTTCGGGAATGGTAAGCGATACATCCCGAAGTACGGGAATATCGGCATTATAGCTGAAGCTGACGTGACGGAACTCTATCTCTGAGTTGACAACATCTTCTATTATACCCTCCGGAAGTACGGGCGTTTTGCAAAGAGCATCAATGCGTTCGGCTCCCAGCTTCATGTAGTTGATGAGGGCGATAAAGGTCAAGGCGTTGATGAGTGGGGCATAGATAGCCGATCCTGCCAGCAGGAACATGATGTAAACGGGCATGGAGACTTTGGCATTTAACAACATCGAGAAGCCAAGTAGCATAATAAGAACCAGGCCGCCATTGAGCAGAGTGGAAGCCAGCGTGATGCTGGGTGCGGGAGCCGCTTCCAAACGGATGCTCTCCCGCTTTAGATCACGGAAAGCTCGTTCCAAGCGTTCAAACTTATTGCCGCTCAGGTTGAAAGCCTTAATCAGGCGGATACCTTGTATATACTCGATCATGCGCGAAGCGGCATTGGTCTTTATTTTTTGATGCCTCTTGCCCAAGGTTGCCACAAAGTGATTGGTGAGCCACATCATGGGGTATGCCAATGGAATGACAGCTGCTGCCGCCAAAGCTAATTGCCAGTTGAAGAATGAGAGCGAAACCAAAGCGACGATGGGCATCGCCAGCCCGCCAAAGAACTGACCGATAAGGTGAGTAGTGAGCATCTCCACGTTGTTATAGTCGCTGACAATGTATGCCCCGATGTCGCCGGGATCACGACTATTGAAGAAACTCATCGGCAGTTGGCGCAGGTGATTGACCACTTCCAAACGACCATCGCAACAAATGTCGTAGCCGTCTTTATAGGCTACAAGGTATGCCTTTTTGCTAATGAGCCAAAGGCAAACGAGAGAAATTAGGAGCATTAGGCACGCCCAACCTATGTTCACGAGGTTGAGCGGTGTGCCGGGATTTTGCAGAGGTTTGAATACCTCCCACACCACGAGCAGCATTGCCCCATACGGTGCGCCACGAAAAAAGTACTCCGCAACCGTCCAGCCTATCAGCGGACGCAAGCGACGGGGCTGCCCCATCGTGGCGGAATTGAGTATTTGAGAGAGATTGTTCATAAGGTTGCTATTTGAGTAAGAAGTATCTGGGAGTTCTCGCTTTGTACCGCGCATAGTCTTCCCCATAAGTGGTCATGCAGTATCGCTCTTCACCCAAGATAACGCCATGCGTGACGAGGATCAAAGGAATTGTGGCAGGCAGCAACCACAACGATGCCGAGGCAATGCAAACCGCCAATGCTCCCACTTCATAGAAGAAGTACATCGGATTGCGCGACAGGCGGTAAACGCCTCGTACGACAGTTTCTCCTTTAGGCGTAGAGGCATAAGCATGAAAGGCTGCCATAAATCCGACAAGTGCAAAGGCAAACAAGACGCACCCCACCGTGAATAGCGGTGTACCTATGCGGAGAGGGACAAAGAGCGACACCAAAAGCAATGTTCCCTGAAACACAAAGCTTAAAGTGGCGTACCGCTTGTCCTTAGAGGTATACCAAGATGTATCTACGGCACGTTTGCCACCTTCTCGGTAAAGAATCATATACAAAAGTTGTATCAGCACCAATGCAAACGAAGGTATCCATGCATTGAGCCAACCGAAGTGAAATTGAATGAAATCGTTTATTGGCATACGAAATTTTATTTATTGTGTGTGATATTGAAACCCTTGAATAGCCATTTCTGAATGGAGAAACAAGATTAATAAATGTTTGGGCTAAAAAATGAGAGCAAAGGAAAGGCCGATAATTCAACTCTCACCTTTGCCTCTTCTGAGTGATTGATTATTACTTAGTTTTCAAACCAATGGAAATATGCAGGAGCTCCATCTACCTTTACTACGGCATCCGAGCTTGTTTCGCCGGTTGCAGGATTATGCGTATAAAAGCCCACATCATTTCTGCCATTAATAGCAAACACGATAAGATTCTTGTATTTCTCCACTGCTCCTCCAAAGCTTGACGTCATCGGTATCGGAAGTTTTTTTACCGTTTTATTGTAAATATCCATCTCTACACTGATGAGCGATTTATCCGTGAACCAGTTGGGAGATGTTGGGTTTGCCCAATAAGAAGGAATATCCATCGTGGCATACATTTTTCCGTTGCCGGCGTATTGTGATTGAAGCAGCCAAACGGTTTTGCCCGATTCGCCTTCGATTGTTTGATCGTTCAACACCCAATTATAGGTAGGGTCAAATTCGGTTTCGCCTTTCTTGATGCGCAAGATACCGGTCTTGTACTTAGGATTCATGCCGTATGCGCCCGTGCACATCAGATACATATCGCCTTTTTCATCGATAAAGGTTTGTTGCCCATAGGTATAAGCCCCGATACCGATACCACTCGCCTTTTCATAGATGACACGCTCCACCTTGTCCGTTTGAGTGTTGATTACCGCGAGTTCTATCTGAGGTTCGGTAGCCGGTTGGAATGTCATGTCTGTCTGATTCAGTGTTACATACAAACGTCCATTATGCACAAACGGAGATCCAAACATCGGTACGGCCAATCCCGGTGCAGCGTAAGAGGACAGATCAATCTCACCAGTTAGTTCCATCGTTTGAGGGTTGAATATAAATAACTTGCCGATAAGTGATATCAGATAGGCTTTTGTTGCATTAACAAAAGAGATGTGTCTTGGAACAGAATTAAGGGGAATAGGCATGGTTGCCGTTTTGGTGAGTTTAGTTCCCGAACGCCCCCATTTTGTTACTACATTTTCATCACCTTGTGCTCCGAACGCAGGAAAAGTGTACACATCATTACCGTTGCACACTGGCATCATTCCGTAACCGACTTGCACGGCATTTTTGTTTGTCAGTTTCTTGGGAGACACTCCATCTGCTAACTGCATCCAACCTGACCCGGTCTGTCCACCGGGATTCATAAGCATGGTGTAAACAAGTATATCGCCAACTTTTACTTCCGGATCGGTCGTGATTGGTTTCGTTTCCGGGTCTTTGCTACAAGCTGAAAACAGCATAGTGATACTCATTAGGAGGAGTAATACTCCGTTGATTCTCTTTTTCATTTTACTTTTTATTTTATTGTTGAATAATATATTGAATTGTGATTAGCTTTATTTCAGCACGTACCTGATACGTGCGGTAAAGGCTCTGCCGGGAAGCGGGTAATTAAACTCGCTGAACAGGCGGGCATTCGTAAGGTTGGATGCTTTTGCCGAGAAGGTAAGCCCACCGTTCATGATGGAGTATTCTAATCCCAAGTCGAGCTTGAAAGAGCGCGGAATGCGTTTCTCTTGATATTGACTTACTTCGAAATCGAAGAAATACTCTTCTACGAATGAAGCATCGGTAAATAGTCTTACATTCTGACCTTTCCCTCCGAAGAGATTCTCTTTGTGAAACTCTACCCCCGCATTTGCTAAGAAATAGAATATTAGGCATACGCAATCCCTTCGACGGATTGAGAACGTTACTCGTTGGTTCGTACTTACGTGTATCGCGAAGGTCTTGAAACGTGGCATTTACATATCCGTAAAGCCAGCGTGTAACATCTGCTTTGACTTCTGCCTCTACACCGAAGGTACGCATCTCACCGAAATTAGTGTATCTGCCCTGCACGAAGTTGCGCGTATAGCGTATCATATCTTGCAGGTAAGAGAAGAATCCGTTTACCTCCACCTGCAACAATCCGGAACCAATCTTTTTATCGTACATCAATCCGATGTTAGCGTTAGTTCCTCTTTCGGGTTTCAAGTCGCCCGAAGGAGCAATAAGGAAGCCGTCGCCAATGAGTTCGGCATCTGTCGGTAGTCGTACATCATAGCTTACGGAGCTTTCCCCAACAACTCTTTGGTGAAGCGGTAGCGCAAGGCTTCACTTACACCCCAATCGTGCTGCTGCATATCCACTTCTTTGGGTACGGAATTCCAAACATCTCCTATTTTCGTATTCATGGAATAGTAATAATACTTACCCGTCAGCGAGTTGAGGAATTTGTCATTGGGGGATTTATAGTCGTAACCCAAGCCTAATACCCAGCTCGTCATGTGTGAGTCGAAGTTTATCTGTCGCCCCACCGCTTTATCCAACAACGGATCGGAGGGCTTCCCCAATGCCCATTTGAATAATGAGTTGAGGTTGATGGAGTGCCGGTCATTGATGATGTAATTGAGATTGGTCTTATTTCCCACGGTATGCTTACGCATTTTCATGTCAGAGGGTAAAACTCCTATTTCTCCTCCGTAAGCCGAAACAGGCGGATAAGGATTCATATCCCAGTCGTAGCGAAGCCTAGCTGTATCCACAAAGTTGTATTGAGAATAGGCATAGCCCGTGCCGCTACTGAAGTCAAGTCCATTGAGTAGGAAATTGTCTTTCTGTAAATCAATGGCGAAGTTGTAAGCTCCGGCACTACTTTCGGCAGAGCGTATGTTCTCTACCACGCCTTGTATCTGCTTGCTGTTTCGGATAAATTCAAGTTCAAACTCCATCTGATCGAACCACCATTTACGGGCTTTCATCGATATCCCTCCCCCCGATTGGTTGAATTTGTCATGGTCGCGTTTTATGAACTTACCTTTGTTCTGAGGCAATTCCATACGATAGTCATTATCAGAATGGGTGTATAACAACGCTGCCCCCAACTCTATTCCTTGTTTGACCAGATTCCGCTTGAAGACGCTACTTGCTTTATGTGTATTGAAGCTACCGAACGAATACGAAGCATCCAAGTAACGAGGTGGATACTCTTTAATCACGATATTTACAGCACCCCCCACGGCAGATCCACCGAACTTGGCTGGAACCACACCTTTATATATTTCAATGCGGTCAATCATGTCGATGGGTATATCGTTGATGTCGATGAAATCGGAATTATCGTTCATCGGTACTTCGTCTATAAAGAATCCAATACGCTTGCCTTCCAAGCCGCGAACAGAGATACGCGAGGCACTGCCTACTGCTCCCTGCGAACGAATGGTTACGCCTACGGTCTTAGTCAGAATATCTTCTACGCTATTTACTGTACCTTGTAACTGGCTCATACTGTAAACCGTTACCGGCATGGCTTGCTCCCGAATCTTGCGGGCTTCACTTTTGCCCATCACCACCACTTCGTCCAGCGATTTGACTTCGGCTTTCAGGCGGATAATAGTTTTCTTTACATTCTCTTTACTTACGGTTACTTTTTGGACTGCTGTTTGATAGCCCATAAACTTCACGGTGAATGTATAAGTACCGAAAGGAATGTCTGAAAAAGAGAACTCGCCATATTTGTTGGTTACATCGCCCTTTTTCAGTTCCTCAATAAAGAGGGTTGCTCCGGGCAGTGGATCTTCGTCAGTGTTGTCGATGACCACGCCCGCAATCCGCCCCCCACCTGTTTGGGCGGATACACTGATGCTCATGAGCATCAGTATCAATAGAGAAAATAGTACTTTCTGTTTCATTGTTTATTTATATGATTGTTGGTTTCTCCTTAAATGCTGGGATCGGGAGCTTCCGGCGTGGAAACGACTATAGGAGTTGTACCTGAAGAGTTTCCTTCGGTTACTTTTTGTGTAAGTACCTCAACATCCTTAAACTCTATTCTGGCGATCGCCTCTTTGGGGTTGAGTGTCGTTTTGTCAGCAATGAGTTTGGGCACTTCACGTTCTTTCAACATACCCGTAGAACGTAGCACGGGATACCATTTGGCAGCTTCCTTCGGCTTGGAAAGATTTTTGCGGGCTGCTTTGTTATAAAGTATAAGCATAAATCGATATTGTTTTGTGCCCTTTCGGGCAGTTATTAGTAGTAATTTTCAATATTTGAACTGTATATCTTCTCGTTCCATTTCTCCTTTGAGGTATGTGAGAAGAGTCTCCATATCGTCTCCTACTGTAAAGGCAATGCTCTCAATAGTAGTGCAATGCCCCAACGTACAAGTTGATACAGGATTGATTAAAGAAACATAACGACTGTCTCGTTTCACCAGTCGATGAATCAACTGCGGATAGGTAGTCAGAACCCGATGTATCGGGGTATATTTATTGATGCTCATCTGTCTATTGGTTTCATCATCGGTTGTTTTGTCGCTTGCACGCATATTCGTTGCGATTGGCTCTCCGGCGAGATGTCGTAGGTCACATTTATAAATCCCGCTTGTTCCAGCATTCTTTGTATTTCTATGGGTGAGTAAATGCGCAGGTCGATATTCCTCACCCACTTTTCATTGCCTTCCTCGCTGCATGCCTCGTTGCAGATGTAGAACCTTCCTTCGGGTTTCAATACACGCAATACTTCCTTGAAGTTTTCCACTATATCATTCCAAAAGTAGATAGTTTCGAAAGCGGTTACAATATCGAAGCGGTTATCGTCAAAAGGAATGTTTGAAACATTCGCCTCTACTATAGATGCTCGTCCCTGACTGATAGCCGCCTTGTTCTTGCGACTCGCAATGTCCACGCACGTGGGTGAATAATCCATGCCGCAAACTAATCCATGAGTTCGTTTGATGAAATTAGCTACGTTTTGCCCACCGCCACAACCGATATCGAGCACCGTTTCGCCACCGGAAAGTTTTACGAAGTTGTCAATGCACCAAAGAGAAATCCGGTTATGCCCTTGGTTCATCATTTTCACAATGCACCTGCCCATAAAGCTATTCTTGGGTTTGCGGAAGTTTTGAAAGATGTTTTTTATTATGCTCATAATTATTCTTTGTTTTTAAGTCTTTTCTTACTAATATGATATGTCTATTATTTGCTGTGCGCGATACCTAAAAAATATACGCCCGTGAGTATGCTCTTTGTGAGCATCGTGCTCATGACAGTGGTAAGTGTGAGATGTATGCATATCTTTTTCTGTTTTTTATTTATTGTTTCTATATTACTTCTTCTTGCTAACCCAGCATCAGCAGGCTTAGTGCCATGACCGCCATGCCTACCACCAAACCGTAGATGGCATGGTGGTGCTTACCGTATTCTTCAGCTGCGGGTAACAGCTCATCGAGCGAGATAAATACCATGATGCCAGCAATCATGCCGAAGATGATGCCGAACACATTGTCGTCGAGGAACGGAGCCAGCACGAGATAGCCTATGACGGCTCCCACCGGCTCTGCCAATCCAGACAAAAACGAGAACCAAAAGGCTTTCTTGCGGTTGCCTGTAGCGTAAAAAACAGGAACGGATACCGAAATACCCTCCGGTATGTTGTGTATGGCAATGGCGATGGCAATGGGTATGGCAATGTTCACATCCTTTAGGGCAGCAAGAAACGTAACCATACCTCCGGGAAATTGTGGATAGCCAGCACCAAGGCTGTTACCATGCCAACACGTAGCAATTTGGGCTTCACGTCTAATTGTATTTTCGCTTTTTCACTCATTTCTTCCACCCGGTGCATTTCATGCGGATTCTCGTAGCGAGGAATTAGCTTGTCGATGAGCAATATCAACACGATACCCCCGAAGAAAGAGAGCGTGGCATAAAACGTTCCTTCTGATTTGCCGTGCATCTCCACAAGTGTTTGCACAGAAGAGGTAAACAGTTCGACAAACGATACATAAATCATGACTCCCGCCGAAAAGCCCAGCGATAGAGAAAGAAACGACGTGTTGGTGCGTTTGGCGAAAAAAGCAATGGCACTGCCTATGCCGGTGGATATACCGGCAAACAGTGTCAGAAGAAATGGAACAAATACTTGTTGTGACATGGCTATGACAGATTGGGAGTTAGTACTTCAAAAGAGAACGAAAATCTATTTTGTTCAAAAACAAAGCGAGTCGCTCTTTGCAGGCGACTCGCTTGATACGATGAATTATTATTATTAAAAATGGGATGTTTCATACATCTGTTACTAAGTTAAGTCTGGAAAATCAGTCTCTGGACGTTCAATATCGATGCATTCTTTTTTAATTCTAATAGTCTCTTTGTTCAAAGCCTCTCTGGGCAGAGCGGATTTTCTGCTTTGTGTTACCCACGATTCCTCGCAGAGGAAAAGTCCGTTTACTCCTTGCACAAGCGTTATTTCGCCGTTACAGATGATGTTGGTGATACTCATATATTGATTGTTTTTAGTTGTTCTACCGAAGTGGTGCGGTATTTAGCCTCCTGCACCAAGCGAAATCCTGCTTGACAAGACCTGCCGCATCTGCCCATGCAAGCAACGGGTGTCGGGTCGAACAGAAGATGGCTAAAGTGCTTCTTTTCCGAATCGAATACGAAAGAAATCCGATTGTCCACAATTGTACAACCGCTTCCACAAGGGTTGCATTGTAGGCAGGAGGATGTGTGGATGTTTCTATTTGTTTTCATCTTTCTATTTTTACATTCATGAGCCTTTTCCAGCCTCCTGTGCTAAAGCGGATATACTCACCAATAAAACATTCAATTTCTTCACTGGAAAGCTCTTCATGTTGCACCACCTCTTTCATCATATTAACCCACCATGAGCAGGTGAAGTGCATAAAGAATAGAGAAATATCGGTATGCAGATCAGGGTAGAGCTTTTTCATACCTTCCATATATTCTATACCCATTACTGTACTTCTTTTAATCCATTGTTCCCAATAATCATTGAAACGAGAGTCTTGGATAGATGAAAAAAGTAACTTAAATTCTTCACGATACCGTCTTACGATGTTCATTACCTCCTTCATGGATGAGCGATGATATTCTTCGGAGGTAAAGACATCCAAAGAAAAGGCCTCCGGGCGATTATGATCTTCCAGCATACTGTTCATCGCCTCCAAAAGCGGATGCAACACGTCAGCCAACAAATCGTCCTTACAAGGATAATAATTGTAGATGTTGCTCAGACCGATACCCGACAATTTGGATATTTCACGCATAGACACAGCCTTAAAGCCCTTCTTGAAAAAGGCTCTCCTTGCTGTTTCCAACAATAATTTATGTGTATATTCTTTTGTTGTTTGCATAGGTCAGAACGTAGTTCCTGTTATTAGAATACAAAGTACGTTGTATTTCAAAAATAAAACAATCCATACAAATGGGTATTTTCTATAAAACAATCCCTATTTGTAGGGATACAAAAAAGGGTATGTAACTATCAGCAGAGCCACTTCACGCCAAACCATAGTCATAAGTACGTGTATTGCCTCTACTGTATCCTCTTGTTATTCTTATTCTGACCTCTTTCCATGGCTATTGTTAATACGCAGGTTATAAATCATGTGTAAAAACTACTTTAATCTTTTCATGATTCCCATTTTAGTAATGATTAATCGAATATGCTAAAAATGTATCATATAAAACTTCTCTTTTCTGTCATTCTACCTTTATCTATTTAGCTTGTCGCCATTAATTAACTCGGATTCATTTTGATAGTTGTGCCGCAAGAGTATTATGACTAATAAATTATTCATGTGTCATTTTGCCATAAACAGTCTTTTTATACCACTCTCGGACAGTTTAGAAAACGGCTCTTGATTCTTCTTTCATTTGCCGATGAAAATAGAATCAACACGTTTTATTAACCATTAAAAATTAAATGTATGGAAGTAGTAACCATCGAAAAAAGAACATTTTCGTATGTCTGCGAGAGCTTCACGGAGTTTGCCAAACGGATAGAGAGTTTGTGCAGCAGTCATACTCAAAAAGTAGAAAACTGGCTGGATAGTCAGGAAGTGTGCCTGTTGTTAGGCTTGAGCAAGCGAACGCTGCAATATTACCGAAGTAGTGGGCGACTGGCTTATTCTCAAATAGGGAGCAAGATTTATTATAAGTCTTCCGATATTGAAAGAATTATTGCGGACAGTGAAACACAAAATCAGTCACCCAAACAAATCAAGCCTTATGAAAAGAACTAAAGAATATTATCCGTCCTTCAACTTGTTTTCCATTGTCGGCACATGGGAAAGTGTTAATCTGAATCCTACGGTTATCATCTATCGGAACGACAAAGAGTATCTTCTTTCTATTATATATGTATCGGAAACCACCAAACAGGCTTCACCCTCTACTTATGAAATACAGAAAGACGGTAGCCAGTATTTTATTGCTCCTGCTCCTAAACGGATTTACATAGATTATGATCCAGCGAAAGATGTGCTAAACCTTTCGTCATTGGGTGACTATCTGCGTAACTAATCAATCGACCAGTTAATCTCTAACTGATTCGCTATCTAGCCATCTTAAAATCAATATTTCAATAAAACAATCTTTCAATCATGGAATTAATAAATAAAGATACACCACAAGTCAAAGAATTTATTTCTTCGCTCGACTCAATGCTAAGCGGTATTGAATCAATTGTCAAGCACTATAAGCCCCACCTGAACGGAGAACGTTTTCTTTCCAATCATGAGGTTTCTAAAAAACTGAATGTCAGCCTGCGAACCCTGCAAGAATGGCGAGATACAGGCTTAATCCCCTTTATCCAGATAAAAGGTAAAATCATCTATCGGCAAAGTGATATTGATAAACTGCTCCAAAAGCATTATTTTGAAAGTTGGAAAGAATAATCTGCCACTCACAAAAACATTGTTTTTCGGAATTTAATTTGAATCATTGACTTTTCCAGTGAAGTATTTAGTCTGTGCAAGTCTTTAGATAAAAATACGCTCGAAATGCAATGAGAGGAAGATTTTTATCTAAACCGAAGGCTTGGACTTGAACAGGCTAAATACGGAAATTACCTTTGTCAATGCTTCATATTGGGTTCTGGAAAACTTACTTTAAAAGAAAAGGGTTGAGAAAATGAAGTTCATTATTCCCAATCCTTTTTTCTATATTGGCTACTGCCTTATTTATATAGCCAATTCCGACAAGCAGCTATTCACTTTCTGCATATCCTTTAGAATATTCTGATCCAATACCCGTGCGTAGTGTTTCGTCACGCTGGTATCTGCATGACCTAACATCTTGGCTACATTTTCCATACTTACGCCATTTGCAAGGCACACGGAAGTGGCATAGCTATGTCTGGCCGTATGAGTGCTAAGATTTTTATGAATTCCGCACACATCGGCAATTTCTTTCAAATAACTGTTCATGCGTTGATTACACAATACAGGTAAAAGTTTTCCGGTACACTCTGCCACATCCTTATATTTATCAAGTATAGAAGCTGCTACAGGCAGCACAGGAATGTTGCACATGATTTTTGTCTTTTGGCGGTTCTTTCTTATCCAAAGCTCCCCTTTGTTGTCTTTTACCAAGTGTTCGGGTGATAAATCTTTCACATCGCTGAACGCCAATCCAGTAAAAATGCAAAAGATAAAAACGTCACGTACCTGTTCTACTCGCTTAATCGTGAATTCTTTTGCAAGAATAATTTTAATCTCGTCCATCGTCAGGAACTCAGGATCGGTTTCTTCCAGTTTGAAGCGATAGTAAGCAAACGGATCTTTCTTTATCCAGTCGTTTTCCAAAGCAATACGGATAATCTTCTTCAAGTTCTTCAATCGGGTGATAGCTGAATTCTGCGCACAACCTTTTTCAATTTTCAAAAAAGCATCGAACTTAGAAATAAAGTTGGCTTCCAAGTTGTTTAGGGCAATATCAGATAATTGATATTCTTTCTTTATGAATTCCTCTAAATATCGGGTAGTGGTTTCATACCGTTGAACGGTCTTACTAACGAAGTCCTTACCGATTAGCTTACGGCTTTGTTCGTTATGCTCTCTGAATACTTGCAATAGCGTTTTACTATCTTCATCCACCCCATAATATAGCTTTCTCATAAGATCGACTGTAATAGTCTTACCTGTGGATTCCAGTTCTCTATAAATTTGGTGTATGCGAGAGCGTGTGATTTCCAAGTAGTGGTTCAGTTCCACCGACATACGATCTTTTCCTTTGGAGTTTTCTTTTGCCTGATTCCATAGATTTACAGGACAGCTTCTTTTTACTAAAACATCTACCATACAGCCGTTTACAGTAATTCTCATGCACACGGGTGCTTCTCCATTCTTTAATAATCTGGCTTTCTTGATAAAGAATAGCACATTGAAGGTTTTTCTAGCCATTTTTACATCGTTTTTAGAGTTACAAAACTATGTATTCTCTTCCAAAGTACGACCATGCAAAATGCTATGAATCAGTGAGAAAGAAGCTAAATCGTGGGACTTTTTTCAGCCTGATTTATGTACCACGATTTGCACACCAACAATATGCTTGAAACGGCTATTTTCTGCTATCTGCCAGAAAAAAGAAATCCCTGATAATGTCTGATTATCAGGGATTTGCTTGATTTTTCTTTTGTTTTCAGTGATCCGCCTGGGGCTCGAACCCAGGACCCCAACATTAAAAGTGTTGTGCTCTACCTGCTGAGCTAGCGAATCAATCCTTATTGCTGTTAAGCGGGTGCAAAGATAGAGGGATTTTTTTAACTGCCAAAGGAAATCTAATATTTTTTCTTATCTTTGTACCAAATTACATTTTACACATTATTATATAATATGGCAACAGTAGACGATAAAAAGATTATTTTCTCAATGGTGGGAGTGAGTAAATCCTTCCAGAATAATAAACAGGTATTAAAAAATATTTACCTATCCTTTTTCTATGGAGCAAAGATTGGTATCATTGGTCTCAATGGATCGGGTAAATCGACTTTGCTGAAGATTATTGCCGGACTGGAAAAATCCTATCAAGGTGAAGTAGTCTTTTCACCGGGGTATTCGGTTGGTTATCTGGCTCAGGAACCTTATCTGGATAATACGAAAACGGTGAAAGAAATCGTAATGGAAGGGGTACAACCCATTGTTGATGCGCTGAACGAATATGAAGAGATCAACCAGAAGTTTGGTTTGCCTGAGTATTATGAAGACCAGGATAAAATGGATCTGCTCTTTGCCCGTCAGGGAGAATTACAGGATATTATTGATGCTACTGATGCCTGGAATCTGGATAGTAAGTTGGAACGTGCTATGGATGCTCTTCGTTGTCCCCCAGAAGATCAATTAGTGGAAAATCTGTCAGGTGGTGAACGCCGTCGTGTAGCACTTTGTCGTCTGTTGCTACAGAAGCCAGATATCCTTCTCCTTGATGAGCCTACCAACCACCTTGATGCTGAGTCTATCGATTGGCTTGAACAGCACTTGCAACAATATGAGGGTACGGTAATTGCCGTAACGCATGACCGTTACTTCCTTGATCATGTAGCCGGATGGATTCTTGAATTGGACCGTGGTGAAGGTATTCCTTGGAAAGGTAACTACTCTAGCTGGCTTGAACAGAAGACCAAACGTATGGAGATGGAAGAGAAGACTGCAAGCAAACGTCGTAAAACACTTGAGCGTGAGCTGGATTGGGTACGTATGGCTCCTAAAGCCCGTCAGGCTAAAGGTAAAGCTCGTCTGAATTCTTATGATAAGCTGCTGAATGAGGATGTAAAAGAGAAAGAAGAGAAACTTGAGATATTTATTCCCAATGGTCCTCGTTTGGGAAATAAGGTGATCGAAGCCAAACATGTGGCTAAGGCTTATGGTGATAAGTTACTCTTTGATGATCTTAATTTCATGCTTCCTCCTAATGGTATTGTAGGTATTATCGGTCCTAATGGTGCAGGTAAGACCACCCTTTTCCGTCTGATAATGGGGCTTGATGCCGTGGATAAAGGTGAGTTTGAAGTAGGAGAGACTGTAAAGGTAGCCTATGTAGATCAGCAACATAAAGATATTGATCCTAATAAGACCGTTTACCAGGTTATTTCCGGTGGTACGGAATTGATTCGTATGGGTGGGCGTGATATCAATGCACGTGCTTATCTTTCACGTTTTAATTTCTCCGGTGCCGATCAGGAAAAACTTTGTGGAATGCTTTCAGGTGGTGAGCGTAATCGTTTGCACCTTGCTATTGCATTGAAAGAAGAGGGTAATGTACTTCTTCTTGATGAACCTACCAATGATATTGATGTGAATACGCTTCGTGCACTTGAAGAAGGCCTTGAAGACTTTGCAGGATGTGCCGTTGTTATTTCGCATGACCGTTGGTTCCTCGACCGTATCTGTACTCACATTCTTGCTTTTGAAGGAGATTCAAATGTGTTCTATTTTGAAGGCTCATATTCGGAGTATGAAGAGAATAAACAGAAGCGATTAGGTAATGAAGAACCCAAACGTGTTCGTTATAGAAAGCTCGTTAATGACTGATATTTATGATATTCTGAAAGCTTTCTAAAGCTTTCAGTTTCAAATGGGAAGCTCCGTAGTTTTACTGCGGAGCTTCTCGTGTTTTATAATGCAATAAAATGTTTGTTACTCTTAAAAATCGACATGAAAATGTAATGTGATTTTAAATCTTATTAATTATATTTGCACTTCAAAACATTTATTAATTAACAAATTCTATTAACTAACAAACAGAATTTATGAGAAGACATCTAATTCATTTCCTGCTGGTTGCAATACTGACAGTTTGCTCTGCTGCTACTGCCTTTGCACAGACTACAGTGAAAGGTCAAGTTGTTGATGCTGAAACCGGTGACCCATTGATTGGGGCAGCCGTAACAGTTGTTGGTACTACACAAGGTAGTGTGACTGACGTTAACGGTAATTTTACAATAGAGTTGAAAACTCTAAAAGCCGTTTTGCTATTTAAGTATATCGGTTATTTGGATGTAGAAAAGAAAATTAATCACTCCGGAGTTGTCAATTTAGGAGTTGTAAAAATGGAAACCGATGCAGTTGGACTTGACGAGGTTAGTGTTATTGCTTCCATTATTCGTTCAGATAGACAGACTCCAGTACCTATCTCTAATATTAAGTTAGGAACTATTGAAGAGATGTTGAGTAATCAGGAATTTCCGGAATTGTTGAAATCTACTCCCTCCGTATATGTAACCAGAGATAGTGGTGGATATGGAGACTCTCGTATTAATGTGCGTGGGTTTGATTCATCTAACCTTGGCGTTTTGATAAATGGAGTACCTATTAACGGTATGGAAAATGGAAAAGTATATTGGTCTAATTGGTCAGGTTTGTCAGATGTTACTCAGTTTATCCAGGTACAACGTGGATTAGGTGCTTCAAAGTTAGGTATATCTTCAGTGGGAGGTACTATGAATATGGTAACTAAAAGTACTGAGAGTAAAAAGGGAGGTTCGGCATATGTAGGTGTTGGCAATGATGGATATCGTAAATATGCGGTAACACTGTCTACAGGAATGCTTGACAATGGTTGGGCATTTACCTTCTCTGGGGCTTTAAATACAGGTGATGGTTATATTAGAGGGACAAATTATGAAGGCTGGACCTACTTTGGAAATATTTCAAAGAAAATAAATGATAGCCATAAACTTTCTTTAACTGCTTTTGGTGCTCCTCAATGGCACAATCAACGTGCAACGAAGCACTATATTGAAGATTATAAAAATAGTCCGGATGGTGGACGTTATAGTAATGGTTATGGCTATCTGAATGGAGCGTTAACTGGCGCTGGATACGGATATAATTACTACCACAAACCACAAGTTTCATTGAATCATTATTGGACTATTAATGCTAATTCTTCGTTGACTACTTCCGCTTATGCTTCTTTAGCACGTGGGGGCGGGCGCAGAGTAGCTGGGAATAAGACTAATTGGCTGACTATCGACTATAATACAGGACGTCCGCAGGCAGGTGCTATGCTGACTCCGGATGGATTATTTGATTATGATGCTGTATTGAAAGCTAATGCAGAGTCTGAACATGGTTCTCAGGTGGCTTTTACTAATGTTGTAAATTCTCATGACTGGTATGGTTTGCTTTCTTCATATAGAAATGATTTGACTGAAAAAATTACTTTAACTGCAGGTTTGATGGACGTTATTATAAAGGATACCACACAGAAATAATTGATAATCTTTTGGGAGGAGATTATTTTTTGGAAAATCAATCAGCAAGTAAGAAACTGTATTATCGTCCTGCAAATGCTGTATTGAAAGTTGGCGATAAGATTAATTATGATAATATAGGTGAAATATTTTGGGCTGGAGTTTTTGCACAAGGTGAATATAATACTGAAAAATGGTCTGCTTTTTTGTCAGCTTCCTTAACGGGAGAGGTTTATAAATATCATAATCCGGGAGGAGCTCCTATTGATGGTAAAACAGTATCTGAAGCTAAAACTTTCCTTCCGTGGAGCACAAAAGCTGGTTTTAACTACAAATTTAATGAAAACCATAATGTTTTTGTAAATGGAGGTTATTTTACTCGTGCACCATTTATGAATGCTGTTTTTGCCAATTATAATATTTTACCTGTAAAAGGTGTTTCATATGAAAAGATTGGTACATTTGAATTAGGATATGGGTTTAATAATGAATATTTCAATGTAACACTGAATGGATATTATACAAAGTGGATGGACAAATCAATGTCAAGAACCATTAATAATGAGAAAATCAATATAACTGGTGTTGATGCTATTCATGCAGGTATTGAATTGGAAGCTACTTATAAGCCTTGTTCTAGTCTTGATATAAGAGGTATGTTCTCATGGGGGGATTGGACTTGGGCAGATGATGTGCATTTTCAGTTATATGATGAAGCACAGAATCCTATTGGAAAGGAGGAAAGTGCATATATAAAAAATGTACATGTTGGTAATTCTGCTCAGATGACAGCTTCTTTAGGGGCTACTTGGGAGATGGTAAAAGGGTTGAAATTGAATGCTGTTTATAACTTTGCAGGTAAGAATTTTGCAGATTTTGATCCTCAAAATCGGACAAATCCTAAAGATACTGGAGTTGACTCATGGAAACTTCCTAATTATTACACCATTGATCTTGGACTGAGTTATCGTTTTGAGATAGTAAAAGGTGTTTCTGCCACTATGTATGCGAACGTAAATAATCTGACTGACGTTGAATATATTGCTGATGCAAAAGATGGTGATAAGCATGATATGAAGACTGCATTGGTATTCTATGGCTTTGGAAGAACATGGTCTACTGGTTTTAGAGTAAACTTTTAAGATTTTAAATATTAATAGTTATAAAGATGATTATGAATAAAAAACATACAATCTTGGGTGCCTTTCTTTTGTTGGGATTGGTAGCCTGTGATCCGATGAATGACATCTATAATGAAATTGATGAAAGTCAAGTCCTGTAGTCAAGTCTGGAGAATATACATTGGTTGCAGCCGATTATACAAGTATAAGTAAACTTGTGCTTGCTGAAGAAAATATTACGGCAGAAAAGAAAGCTGCTGCAAATGCAGTTAAATCTACTAATACATTGAATGAATTAGTAAAAGCAGAGGATTATATTCCAGCGCTTCTTGCCAAATCATATGCTGATTGGGGTAAGAAATCAACTGTAAAAGTTACATATGCCTATCAGGATGCATTGCCTGAAACGGTTCTTGAGATGTCTAAAACAGAAACTTATGAACTGAAAGATGATGCTTATGCTTTTGTATGGGGTGATGAAACTGTAGTGAACTTTCTGACTCCAAAAAAATCTCCTGTTGAGTATCTTCCTAAAGTATTGACTAATGTTAAAACAAATGCAAAGAAGGGAGACTTAGTATTGGTTGATTATAAATACGATACCGAAGAACCTACAATTGAAGTTGGAGATGATCTGTATCAACAAGAATTTGAATCATTGGATGTTCACGATAGTAAAGCTACGGGTACAATCAACGGTAATGTAGAAGGTTGGCAGGTAATAAATGCATCTGGTACTAAAAATTGGGTTGGTAAGTTTTACAATGATAATCGTTACGTACAATGTTCTGCTTTTGGTGCTACCGGAGATAATGTATCTTGGTTAGTTGGTCCTAAAACAAACATCGTTGATGGTGCATCTTTGACTTTCGATGCAAAGATTGGCTACCATGTAGGCGACGCTTTACATGTGATGGTTTCTACTACTTATGACGGAACTGCCAATTTAAAAGATGAGGACTGGGAAGATATTACCTCTGCTTTCAAATTTCAGAATGCAGGTAACAACTACACTGAATGGTATTCACCTGGGATGGCTGATCTGAGTAAATATGCAGGCAAAGGATTATATATTGCATTTAAGTATGTAGGCTCTGCTACGATTACTTCCACTTATCAGCTTGATAATGTTTCTATCTCCACTACTCGTATGGCCCCTACGCATGAAAAGCCATTTAATGCTATGTATCAGTTTGATGGTGTAGATTGGAAACCGTTTAACAAAAAGGATGTACTTATATTGACACCAGAAGATTATGCTGCTATGGGGATAACAGATTTTGGGTCTTCTAAGTTACCAGAGAATTATCTACCAGCATATTTGGCTAAAATGTTACCTTATGCACAGATAGGTGACGTAAAGACCCTTGTTTATAAAAATTACGATAGTGGAAGTAAAACTGTTGTAGCTGAAGCTGCTGAATATAAGCTGGGTAGTGATAAAGTATGGGCCAAAAATACAGCAGTGGTTGATATTACTTCGCAATTTGTGAATGTTGGTAATGGAAAATGGATCTACGATCCTTCTATCTATTATGTGATATCTAAAGGTGATGGTAATTTGCAACGTATTGTTGACTATGTGAAAGAAACCAATTCTACTTATGTAGATAGTTATGGTACAGCTGAATACTATTATGGTGCAAGCGAATATCAAGGTAATTTTAACTTTAAAGTTTCTGACCGTGTGGATAGATATGGTAAAGATCCTGAATTAGCAAAAATTACAGATGTCGAAGAACAAGCTGCCTTTATGTTTAAACGTGCTGCCGAAGGTTTATGTATTATGCTTAAGGGGATGTATCCCGATGCAAAGAGTGATATAGATGGTATTACATTGGATTATTATGTAACATTCTCAGTGTATCTTAATCCTGCAGAATCTGGTACAAGAAATAACTATACTATGCAGTTTAATTATGATGGTTCAAACTTTATACATGTAGGTGATGTTGTAAAGGTTGAATAAAATCGATTAGCCTTCTAAAAAAAAGTACAGGGTTGTTATCGGAAACGGACAACTCTGTACTTTTTTATATCTTCATTCTCATCAACACTGGTTTATGATCGCTATAATCCACTTCCGGAGAGAAATAATCCAACCCTTCAAAGTCTTTTGTGTGTAGGATATAGTCAATCCTCAACAGTTTCTTGAAATAGCGGAAAGTGTACATATATCCATGTCCACAGGTTTGAAAGCCATCTTTTAGTTTATCGCCTTTCATGGTGCGATATGTATAGGATGAAGGCAGTGAGTTGAAGTCACCGCATACCAGTGTAGGGTAGGGGGAAGCGGTTATCATCCTATGCAGTTTTGCTGCTTGAGCAGCACGTTTCACAAAATTCTCTTCCAGTCCTGCTGCCAGTTTATGAATTGCATTTTCAGTACCAGTGGTATTCTCTGTAGCGAGTTCTTTTTCTAAAATACGTTTGTTACTGCTCACCTCTGTTGTCTGGAGATGGTTATTGAAGATACGGATTGTTTTTCCATTCACATTGATATCGCATTGCATACTACAATTTCTGCTGTCCGGATGCGTGATAAGTACAGTATTTTGGATGGGATACTTGCTGAACAGAGCTACTTGCAAAATGGACGTTCCGTCTGTTGGTTTGGGTATAGAATAGTAGGGCCATGCAGAAAGGACCTGCTTTACACTATCCTCATTGAACTCACGGTTACTGCCAAATTCCTGCATACACAGGATATCTGCACCTTGTTCCTCCATGAAGCGGGCTATCTCTTTACAGGAATATCCGGTCTGATCTCCATTAAAAGCATCTACGTTGTAGGTAGCGAGAGTTAGTGATGCTTTAGCTGTATTCGGAGAAGAGAACTGAATAATCCGGTTCAGGTATGCCCAGTTGCCAAGGATGGCGATAAGGGGGATAAGTAACCATATACGGAGCCGTGTGGTCCAATAGATAAGTAAGATAAGATTTATCAGCAATAATACCGGCAATGCAAGGCCTATAAAGGCAAAGCCAATGTATTTGTCCGGAGATGCGTAACCGGAGAAAGCTCCTGCCAGAGTTATACCTGCCAGTATAAAGGTTATTACAATTGATATGCAATAAAATAGTTTGAATACAGCTCTTTTTCCCATAATTGTTTAATTGACAATTGTCAACTGTCAATTGTCAGCTCTTTAAGTATTTCTTTATAATTGTTTTTAATTTCTCTTGTGCTATCGGCTTTGGGATAAACTCTGTACATCCTGCATCCGCAGCGGCATTCCTGTCATATTCATAAGCAAATGCACTTTGCATGATGATAGGTACATCCGGAGATAGTTCACGAATGATCTTGGTAGCCTCCAATCCATTCAGGTTGGGCATTTTGATATCCATTAATATTAGATCCGGTTTTACTTCTTCAAACATCATTACTACTTCCATACCATCTCGTGCACGTGTCAGATTATAATTCTTTTTCAGTATTGCATTCAGCAGATCATAGTTACTGTCCGTATCTTCAGCAATGAGAATGGTTGGCATGTCTGTTCCTTTATCTACATTGCCGGGTTGTAATTCTACGGTAGCTGTGTTATTTTCCGTATTTGTAGGTAAAGACTCTTTTGCCAGTGTAGATGGTTCTGTTTCCACATTGAATTTTGCAGGTAGCCAAAAAGTGAATGTTGTTCCTTTTCCTATTTCTGAGGTTACGGAGATCTCTCCGCCCAGCCGTTCAATGATTGTCTTGCAGATAGAAAGGCCGAGTCCCGTTCCTTGTGCCGTATTATTCAGTTTCATAAAGCGTTCAAACACTTTGTTCACTTTATCTGCTGCGATGCCTGTTCCTGTATCCGTCACATGGAAGATCACCTTTTCTCCTTCTTGTCGGTATCCGTAACTGATACTCCCTTCTGTTGTAAACTTTAAGGCATTTCCTATCAGATTGGACAATACCTGGAAGATACGATTCTTGTCAGAGTCAATAATAGTTGTTTCATTTGAAGGTTCATACAGTAGTTGTACACCTTGCGGAGTACGAAACACATGTGCATCATGAATCTCCTTACATAATCCATTTAGCCTTACAGGAGCATAAGTAAATTCTACAATACCCGATTCTATTTTTGATAAGTCCAATATCTCATTGATCAGTTGAAGTAACCGTTCATTGTTGGCATCTACAATGGTATAGTACTCTTGTCTTTCGTCAGCATTCTCACTTTCTGCTATGAGGCGTGAGAATCCTACGATGGCATTTAGTGGGGTACGTATTTCGTGACTCATGTTTGCCAGAAAAGCCGACTTCATATTATCCGATGTTTCTGCTTTTTCTTTAGAAATCATCAACTCCCGCTTCATCAGTTCCAACTGTGTGATGTCCCATTCAATACTGATGACAACCGGTGAAAAGTCTTTCCCTTCTACCTTTATCTTCTGTTTATCCAGGATAATCAGATTTCCATTCTTATCTTTTTCTTCCGTCACCCAGTGTTTGCATTTTCCGGTGGTAGCAACCTCCATATCTTCTTTTCGCTTCTGCTCGGCCACCTCCTGCGGATAGTAGTCAAAATCAGTCATACCTGTGGTTTCGTTCTCAAAACTCATATCCCGGTTATATGACTCCCGGTTACGGTATATATAGCAGAAATCGCTATTTACATCTTTGACCACAATGCCTGCCGGCAGATTTTCCATCGTGGTATCCATGATACTGTTCAGGCGTTTTATCTGCGATTCGTAATGCAGGCGTTCTGTGATATCATGTGTGAATGACCAGTAGCTACTTTCCCCTTCGTCACTTGTTACGTGATACATTGTTCCCTCAAAGGCTAATATCTTCTTGTTACCGGGTATCGGCTGATACGCGATGAAGTTACAGTAACCTCCTTCATTTATTTGCTTATACCTCTGTTGCCAGTCTTCGGCTGTGTTTATATCACCGGCCAGTTCATAGATCTTATACAGGTTTAATTTATCTTCTTCCGATATTCCGTGATTCTCTTTGAATAATCTGTTGGCGAATATCAGTGTGCCATCTTTCCGGGCAGCAAAAATACTTTCTTTGGCATTGTTGATAGCATGTGTAAGCGTATTTATATCATTCCGATGGCGTTGTATATCCGTCACATTTTGTACATATCCTTCCATGTAAAATGTCCCATCGGACAGTTCTTCCCGGGTGTACGTTTGTATTCTCAGATAATATACTTCGCCATCATAGTTAATGCGGTAGCTTGTGCTATTTTCATTCATTTCTTTCTCATTATTCTCCAGCCACTTAGCAAAAAGACTTTTGTCTTCCTCTACTATCATCTCATAGTAACGTTCGATTGGAATAGAGCGTTGTGCTTCTCCACAGAGGATACCTGTGTATCCCCAGTAATAGAACATCCGTTCTTTACTGACGTATTTCCATTGTCCGATCTGGGCAGCCTTTTGAATCTCTCTTAATTCATGATTGGTGCGTTCCAGCTGTAGTTTCACATTGCTTCGAGCCGTGATATCCCGATATTGGCAAAGTACTTTATCCTCATAAGGATACATGATACATTTGAAGTAATACGTTCCCTCTGCCAATTCTAATTTATAGTTTTTGCTAACACTTTTTTTGTTTGTCTATAACCTGCCGGAAAATCGGGACCAGCTTCTGACGGGTATACAGAGGCAATAAATCAAATATGTTTTTTCCCAATAGTTTCTCTTCCTGCAGAAACCAAAGATTACTGTGTGTATCAATGTCTACGCAAGTCCCATCCTGATCTACCAGTATCATTGTATCAGCTGTGATTTGCAGTATTTTTTTGGCGTTCTGCGCGTCATGTAATGTTCTGTCCATATGGTATTATGATTTATGGTTTATGATTCATGAATTATGAGAGGATGTTGAATTATGATTTATGAGGATTTATTTCCCTCTTTTAGCCTTTTCCCACGCACCGGTTCCACGTTTTTTCCTCAGATATCCTATTCCCTTCAGTACATTGACGTTCATAAAAAGAAAATAATAAGGAATAAACAGCAGTTTGTTTTTTATCTGTCGTGTTGACAGGTAATACCCCCCAAGTCCCAGAATGTAGAACAATATCTGAAGTATCAGAATCGTTCCGTAGATCTCACACGAAGCTCCCATACACAGTAATAGCGTATTGAATGGCAATAACAGAAACAACAGTATGGGAGTGAGCGACCATCGTAGTACCCGGTGCGATACATATTGGAAACTCAGTATCCCATAGCGGAACGGATTCAGCAACGGGCGCAGTCTCCAGATAGATTGCAGACCTCCGGCAGCGATGCGTACTTTTCGTTTTTCTTCTTCGTGCATATCTGCCGATCCGCTTTCGATAGCGTATGCTTCTGTACAATAAGCGATTGTATGTCCTTGCATGGCAATACGCAGTGAGAGGATGAAGTCGTCCAGTAATGTATCCTGCTCCATCTCTTCAAACAATTCCCGGCGTACGGCAAACAGTTCTCCAGCCGCTCCTACGGCCGAGTACAGTCGTGCATCCAAGGCTTTCAGGGTTGATTCATATTTCCAGTAGATACCTTCTCCTCCGGCAGCTGCACCATCCCGTGTTTGTACGGCAATTCGTTTCTCTCCGGCCACACAGCCTACGCGTGTATCCTCAAACGCCAATACGATTTCGCGGATAGCCTCCTGGTTTACCATCGTATTGGCATCAGTAAACACTACAATAGGCGTGTTTATCAACTTCATACCCCGGTTCATCGCAGCAGTTTTTCCTTGTCGTTCGGGTTGGAAGAGTACGGTGGCTTTTCCTTCCCAACGAGTGCGTAGCTGTTCGTTTGTTCCGTCATTACTACCATCTGTCACCCATACGATGTGTAGTTTATCCTCTGGATAGTCCAGTTCGAGAGAATTTTTCATCTTTTCGTCCACCACCTCTTCTTCGTTGAAAGCAGTGATAAAGAGCGTTACTTCGGGCAGTGTACTGTCTTCGGGCAGTTTTCGCTTTATTGGTTTTATCAAAAGCTCTTTCAGCTTTACGAGCAGGTAGAGAACGATACCATAGCCCAGATACGTGTAGAACACGATGAAGAGGGCTATCCAAAAGATGATTTCAATCCAAAGAGTATTCATATAGTAAGTATCTTTATTTTATCAAATTAGAATCTTCATCTTTGTATACCTCTTTTTTAGAGAAAATTCCACCGATTCCTTTCAGTGCATATAGGACGCGTACCTTAAAACTATTCAGTAATGAACCATCGGCACTGATGGTACCATATCCTGTCACGGCACGTGCTTTACGTTTACGTACAAATACTATTTTTCCATATTTTTTTAATCCCAACGCCAGAGAGCCGTCTTCACCACGTCGTATATCTGTGCGTATACCTACCTGGCGGGCATAATCTGTGCGGTATGCAAAAACCAGTCCCCGAACACTTAATTCCGGACGTTTGAAAGATTGCAAATACAAATGTACATCTCTTGCAAACTCATAGAATTTAAGGCCTATCCAAGAATGATTTTTATCAGGGATATAGCTCCATAATGAGCTTACTGCCACTACTCCTGGTTTCTCCAGTACCTTTATCATCGTTTCTACATAATGAGGTGGGTATAAAGTATCAGAGTCTATGTTAATATGATATTTTCCTTTGGCATTATTTAGCCCGCAGAGTCTGGCAAAGCCACAACTATGCTGGTTTTCTGTATAATAAGGTATCCCTGTAGCCTGATATATTTCTGCTGTACGGTCTGTAGATTCATTGTCTACTCCAATGATTTCTACCGGATATTTACATATCATCTCGCTCAGAGACCAGAGGCATGCCAACAGGCGTTTCTCCTCGTTGTAGCCGATCAAAGAGACTGTAACTACTGGTTGGTTACTTTGCAGTTTTGCCAACTTGTTGCGTACTTCGTCAATAACAGATTGTGGCGCATCTACAAATGGTTTTTCATAAACCTGCAAGTACTTGGTATACCATTTCATCTCATTCTATGTTTTAATTTTCTATACCATTTTATTCCATATTGGAAACATATCAAACATGGCTTTTGTATGCTATAGGGCAGTTTGCCTAACAACATCCAGACAATGTTTATTTTTTTGTATTTTTTAAAGTATCTTATTTTATTAAGATTTAATGGATGATCTAATAGTTGTTTTGCAGTTGAGTCAGCTACTTCCCGAGGAACAATTAACTTTTTCTTATTTAATATTATACATGCGGCTTCAAAACTGCTCATCATAGCGTGTGTCATGAAATGTTCTCCATAAGTATTATCAATATATTGGGTTGCAATATTTTTTATTCGTATTCTGACATACGTTTGTAATTCTATTTCCTCTGCCGGTATTGTTGTTCTTGGATTATATTGACACAATGATCCTTCCCGTTTATTATACATATATGTGATGTCAGAAATAGTTGTATAGGACTCGACCTCAGGGGCCATTTGGGCAATGAAAAGTGTATCTTCACATTTTCTTATGTTGTCAAATTTCAGTCTCTTCTCAGTTAAGAATGACAGTTTAAACAGAGTGTTCCATATTGTTTTGTAGGGTGGATAATAGGGATAACTATATAAAAAGGATATAAATTTATCTTTCCCCTTCATGTTTTGATATGAAAAACGGAACACTTTCTCTTTGAAATCTTTATAATGTGTTTCTTTGTACGATCCAATGGTTACATCACTTCCGTTTGTTTGAGCTGTTTCATACAATAATGATATACAGTCGGGAGTTATTAAATCATCACTATCCAGAAAAAAGAAATATTCTCCCATAGCGTTTGCAATAGCTGTATTTCGTGCCATTGCTACTCCTTGATTGGTTTTATGGGAGCAAATTCGTATATTCTTTCCATGAGGATGTGTTTGCTGAAAATTCTTAACGATAGAAATACTACCGTCTGTGCTTTTGTCATCGATGATAAGAATCTCAATACTTTCAAACGTCTGCTCTAAAGCCGAAAGTAAAGTCTCCTGTATGTATCTCTCGGCATTATACAGAGGGATAGCGATTGTTACTTTATACATTATCTTATCTTATAATTTTTTCAAATAATGACTTCCATTGACTGGCAATGTTCTCTATCTTAAAGCGTTCTATATCAGCACGTGCATGATATCCCATTTTTTTTCTAATGTCATCCTGTTCTATCAAGTACATTATCTTTTCGGCCATTTGTGTAATGTTTCCGTTTTTGATCAGAAAACCATCTTTTCCTTCATGGATGATATCGCGCGGCCCACATGGGCAGGCAAAAGAGACCACAGGGAGACCGCAAGCCATTGCTTCGGCAATCACCATACCAAATCCTTCAAAGCGTGAGGATAGTACAAAGATAGAACTTTCACAATACTTGTTTACAATCTCTTGTGTCTGTCTTTCTATGTAAAGGGAGGTTAGTCTGTATCGTTCTTTCAACTGGAGATACTCGTCCTGCTCTCCGCCTCCATAGATTCGCAGGTTCCATTCTGGATATTTTTCGGCCACAATTCGCCATGCCTCTATCAGAAGGTCAAATCCTTTTTGATAACAATATCTACCCACAGCAATGACCTCTTTTTTTGAGCAGTCCGATGTCTGGTCCGGATAGAAAGGGAGTGGATTATGGATGACAGCTGTATTATTCAGGCCACTCCATTTGACACGGTCTTCTTCTGTCAGCACGACGAAACGGGATAATTTTTTTAGCTTTTGTTTAAGTTGCCACATCCATATTTTGGCCAATCCTTTTTTGATAAAACCACTCATACCTTCTTCTGCAAAGTCGCGGAAATTATCCTTATTAACGTGTATCTCGCCTATCTTTATACTCCCGTCGTGTATGGAAGTGATAAAGTTGATTTCTCTTCGTAGCATAGAGATTGTGATATCCGGCTGGATTTCTGTCAGGCATCGGTCAATCGTTTCTTGTAAAGTCTTTGTTTTTTCAGATAGATCCAGAGCTTTTTGTAAAAAGGCTGATCCCACATCTGATTGAAGTTCAGATTCAGATGGATAATATGGATTTTAGGGGAGAGTTCATAAAACGTTTTTTGGCCTTCGCCATCAGTAAGAATGATAGATATGTCATATCCGTACACTTCTGCAAAATAGTTGGCTTTAATGGTCAACACCCGTTCCATACCACCCGGAATATGTAAAGAGGGGATACAATAAACTAATTTAAGGGGAGTGTTCGTCATATCTGTTTAAGCATTATGAGTAGTCATTAGTGAAATCTGGTTTATCACTTCCTGCATCTGATGTTTCCATGATAGGTTAGCTATAGAATTCCGTATTTCTATTGGTTGGAGATGGATGCTCTGATGAAACTCTATTAACTTTTGTATATCCATAGAAGTCTCATTTGCAGGCACTTTCCATACGTATGGCATATTGTCAAAGTCTTCATCCGTTTCCGAATATGTGAAAGCTAATCCGCGGGCAGCGTATTCCCTGTTTTTTAATACTTTTATTTTGTCAATCCCGCTTCGATGGCGTCCTAAGCTTCCGATCCCTAGATCAGCCTGCTCGAAAAGTTCGTCCAGTTCTTTACCATAGCGTGCACCATGAAGTATCACGTAAGGTGTTAGTCCGTTGTTGTAGATAGCTGGTATTATCTCTTGTCGTTCGCGTTCACCACTTAATTGACCTACAATGTGAAAAATACCTTGTAGGATTGCTCTTGAAGATAATACTCCGCTAATCCTTGTATCAGACGGTCAAAACCATGCCAGTAATGTACTTCGGCCACTCCGATCAGATGTAGTTCGTGGGAGGTATCGTTTATGTGTTGTTTCAAAGGTATAGCATCAAAATCAATACCATTGGATATACGAATGGTAGGAACTCCGAATATTTTTTTCTTTATCAGAAAATGTAATAATTGCATCCAGTTCTCTGGCTAATTTATGTCGGAAATGTCGGTCTATGGTAAGGTAAACTTTCATACCGGGAGTGACATATTCCTGGTCATAAGGATAAGTCGGGATTTCCATTATGACACGCGCTCCCATAGTCTTCAACTGCTTTATCAGATGAATAGTAAACGGATTGGCGTTGTGGAATGAGCGAATATAAACTAAATCGATACTTTCATTTTGTGCATATTCATAGATCGGTTTAAAGTACACACGTTTCTTTATTTTAGCTATTTCACCTTTTCCCAGATCTGCAATAACTTCTTCATTTACTAACCATTGACGATGTCCGTTAGGAGCAATGTCATAGTAGCACACACGTACATCGGCCCCACACTCACGCAATGCCTTCACCTGATAACGAATTTTCTTGCTGATGCCATTGGCTTCATCAAATCCGTGAAAGATAAGAAACAATATTTTCATTGTTTGCTTTGTTACTTGTTTGTATCGTTTATTTTTTTTCTTAGTTTTCCGACCAGCCCGCGTGCTTTTCTTATCAGATCATATTCGTGTGTGGTCTGTATGTACAGCCCAAAGATAAGGAAACTTATAATACTTTTCAATAGTAACGTGAAAAAAATGTTGTTCCCCTCTGTAAGATAGTGTAGCGGTAGCAGCGTGGCAGCAATAAGCATACTCACAATAATAGGTGACACGAATTGTCGCAACAGTGTCCACATGCTTCGTTTGAGTGTGATGCGGTACATCTGCCAATAGCATTGGATGAAGTTGATACAAAATGTAATGACAATGCACCATGCCACTGCTTCGAGTGTGCCAAACCAAAAAATGCCCAGCAACATACCACTTACGTTGAGCAGGGACGAGAATAATCCACAGATAAACAGGCTACGCGTATCTCCCGCTGCTTGAAAGATACTTCCGGACGAGGAGAGGATAATCTGTACTCCCACCGAGAGGGTGAGAATACGGAATACAGGTACAGAGGGTAACCACTGATCTCCGAAGATGATAAGGGTAACTTCTTTGGCTGTGAAAAATAACAATACGCTGAGTGGTATCCCGATAAAAGCAAGCAAGCGCATAATACGTTCGTAGGCAGAGCCGAGGCGTTGCAGGTCATTCTGATAATCACTGAAAATGGGATGCATTACCGGTGTAATTACTTGCGTGATATTCTGAAGCGGAAGCATCATCAATCTGTAGGATTTTTCATAATAGCCCAGCTGAGACATACCCATGTACTTGCCAATTAATAGCTTGTCCAGGTTTCTGCTGAAGTAGTTGATGACATTGAACAGGAATTGATAGGCAGAGTAGGAAAATATTTTGCGAATGGCTTTCAATCCCAACGTTAGCGAGGCATGCTGAGGATAACGTTTAATTGATATACCGAATATCAGTATACTGGAAAGAATTGGACTGATTATTAATGCATACAGTCCGGCACCACTCAGAGCAGCGGTGACTGCAGCTGCGCCACTCGCCATTTGTATACCGAAGCTACGCAGGGCGATGAACTTAAACTCTTTATTTTTATAAAACAGTGCATTGGGCACTATGTTGGCAGAGGCAAAAAAGAGGTTGACACAGAGCAATTGGCATAAGATGCGCAAGATTGGGCTGTCATAATAGGCAGCAATGGGCCACGAGGCGGCAAAGAAGAGTACTGATAGCCTATTCCCATCCAGAGGGTGAATGAAAAGATGTCAGACAGTTCATGTTCGGTCAGTGTTTTATCTTGTATAATGGCAGGGGAGATGCCCATATCAGTAAAGATACTGAAGAAGGCGATGATGACTGTAGCGATGGCAACTATACCAAAATCGTCTGGTGAGAGGAGCCGTGCCAGCACTCCGGCCACCACAAGGGAAATGATAATACCGCTGTATTTGGCAAGGGCGGTATAGAATACACCGGAGAAAAGCTGTTGTTTGAGGTTACTTGTCATAGAGCTATTTCTTTCTTTTTATCATTAGTACTGCCAGTGTGCGTGGTGTGACATATTTTCTGTATTTCGTCAGGCAGAGGATGAGGAGTTTGATTCGTTGTTGTAGTGGCAGTGCATGTGCCTGCCATACAGCGGCATCGAGCATCTGAGAAAGAAAAAGATGGATTGTTTTCTGAATTTCATGGCTTTGTTTTTGACCGAAATAGTTCAACTCATATACTACAGTTAAGTAACTTGACATGTTTTTCCAAGCGAAACGGCTGGTCATAATAGAGCTCGGACGTAGTCTGCGATGAAAGAGATTTCGTTTAATAAATCCTACATTTTGAGCCTGTAAATAGAGTAATGAAGTGAATAGTTGGTCTTCATGCAGAATATGTGGATAGAATTTTAATGCATGTTTCTGCAAAAATGAGCGACGGATAAAATTGAGACACGGAGAAGGGGTAAACTGATGTTTTTTCACCTGAATGCTTAGCATTTCACATCCTCCATAAGTTTTGTCTTCCAATTCTTTTGTGTGCGAATAGGTTAAAGCTGGCAGATTTTCAGTTATTTCCTCACTAAAATTCTCAGCGTCAAAAAAAACAAAATCCAAATATTCTGTTTCACATTTTTGATAACAAAGCTCAAGCGCATTGGTTTCGAGTCGGTCATCACTATCCATAAAATAGATATACTGTCCTTTAGCATATTCCATTCCTGTATTCCGGGTTACAGATGGCCCTTGATTCTTTTGTTTGTATACTTGTATCCGATGATCTTGTTCAGCTAACTGGTGCAATATGTCGGGGCTTCTGTCTGTTGAACCATCATCCACAATGATTATCTCCAGTTCATATAGTGTTTGCTGACAAATACTTTCTATTGCTAATTGTAAATATTTTTCTGTATTATATACGGGAATGATTACACTAACTTTCGGAGTATCTTTTTCTGTATTTGTTTGCTTCATTTTAAGTATATATAATAAGTAAGCAAATGTAGATAGAAATCTTTTCATAGCCAAATTCCTATTCATAATTTTCCGGTTATGCTAATGCCCGTGTGTATTAGTTGGATATATTTCTTTAATAGTCTTTTCATCCGTGTATTCGGATTTTTTTATGTTCAATAAAGGAGTTTGAATAACATCGTCAAATGTATGGATATCGCCTGTGCGTGACAAACAATTGAAAATATTGCTTTTTTCATGTGTGTACGTCTAGCCAAGAATCATAACAAAGAAATAAAATTGTATTTTCTGAAAAAATATGAAGTTGAGAGGAAGCACTTTTTCATAGTGATTAATATATTACTAATAAGTTATTGCGTCTGAATTACAGCCTGATTCACAAAACAACAGCTTTATGCCCGGGATTATATACAAAAGATCCGAAACATGTTGTGATTTTGGATACATATAAATGCTAAATAAATAGATAAAAAGATTGTTTAGATATTGAAAATATATAACATTTTAATACTCTGTCAAAATGCTGTAAATCAATATGTTATCTATCTTTATTTTTCCTCTACGAGAATCGCCTTGTTTCTCTACGGAGATCGGGTCGAAACTCTACGAGAAACAGGTCGTTTCTCACCGAGGAACAAACTGAATATTCATAAGATACAACAATTTGCATAAACATGAAAACGGAAATAATTATCAATTGTTATGAAAACAGAAAATGGAGTAAAGAGGATGAGAGTTCTACTCATTAACTTTTATTAAAAATATATTCTCTATAAATAGTTGGTTTTAATAGAGTGTACGAAAATGGTTTCGGCCCCAGTAGCGGAAAATCCGAGTGAGTGGACGAACTCGTGTTTCTATTTTGAATAAAATAATCAACTTTTATAAATAGAATATACAACAAAATACCTATCTTTGTGTCCTAAAACAAAACAACTTTATAATTAAGTAATGATGAAAGTAAATTATTGGGTATTGTATTCCTTGTTTGGAATAGCTTTCACGTTTACCGCTTGTGTAAATGATGGTAAAGACTTATCCCTGCCTACCGATCTGGAGGAGAAGACTGCAGAATTAAATATTCCTGCTGATTTTGGTTGGATTGTAACGCGTGGTGTGACCCTTGAAGTAAATGCTCCCGAAGAGTCTGTACTTTGGGTCTATGCTGATGCCGACTGTTCGGAATCCTCTTTGAAAGCTAAACTCTCTGTATTTCCAGAACAGGTAACGCGAGTAACAGTAGATATTCCTACTGCCAACAATGTACTCTATTTGGAGTATCCCATTAGTGCAACCGAAACCAAAGTTGTAAAAGTAGACTTGGCAGAAGTCATACCGTCAAGTCGTGCCGCTAAAGAAGAAACAATTCTGCCTGTTGGAGAAAATATGCTGTACGGAATGTATCATTTTGAAGTAGGAAAGGATGAAAAAGGATTAGCCGTTATTATTAATTCCGGAACATTGGTATTTGAAGATAGCTGGCCAGATTTAGGCGATTATGACTTTAATGACCTGGTAGCCGATTACTCCATTGCAACTCATGTTTCTACCGGAAATGAAGCGCAATATCAGAATGAACGTATAGATGTATCAGTAACAATTCGTGCTATCGGAGGTAATCTCCCATCTAAACTCGGATTAACTTTTACGGGTAATATTTACGGGCAACTACTTCAACGCCACATCGCTGACTTTGAAGATGTAACACAAAACGGGCTCACTGTGAAACTTGCCGATAATGATCAGGGCGATGTTGCTCCTGTCTTCCTGATAGAAGGACTGAAAGAGTTGAAAAATGGAAAAGACTTTTATAATACAGAAGAGCATAATGTTCAGAAGGCAGCTACTGTGAATTTCTCCATTTATACAAAGAAGGGTGGAAGTGCCGAAGCAAGTACCGGTTTTGCTCAGGCATCCAGTGTTATAAATCAGGATCTTTTTCTTGTTACTACGAGAAATCGTGAAATACACTTGCGTGGCTATCAGCCTACATCCCTTTACACTGCTTATACAACTGATGCAGCTACCAGCAAAGATATTGTGATGAATCCGGATATGGCATATTCAACAGATAAGAATTTGGTATGGGGAATGAAAGTAATAAAAGATTTTCAGTTTCCTCTTGAAAAGGTAGATATAAACAAAGCATACAAGGGTTTTAAGGCTTGGGTTGAGTCTAGTGGAGATGACTTTTATGCAAATTGGTACAAGAATCCTGTAACTGGACAAGTAGCAACTTGGTAAATGAATTATGAATTATGATTTATGCCATGTGGTATATAGCGCTAATAAATCATAATTCATATAACTCTCTCATGGCTTTCCTATGCTTCTGTAATTATTCCGCACCTGCGTCGGTGTATATTGCTTTGACCGATATTTCAATTCTGTTCCGTACAACTTTTCTATCAATCAGGAGAAGTACTGTGCAGAGTGATCGAACAACTCTCCATCCTTTAAAGTAGGTATATTTTCTGCAATGCTTCCGCACTTTTTCTCCAGGAAAACTGTTTAACGCGTTCTAAACCATAGTTTACTTGTTGATAATAGAAATTCTCATCTTCTTCGAGCAATAATAGCTTTTGAGTGATATCATTCTCATCCAGTGGATTGGCAAGTAATGCTCCTTCGCCGGCAATTTCGGGCATGGCCGAAGTGTTTCCTGCAATAATGGGTGTACCACATGCCATAGATTCGAGCATAGGAATACCGAAGCTCTCACGTAATGAAGGATATAAAAAAGCGAAAGCGCCATTGTATAAGGCTGGTAAATCGGTATTCGGTATATAGCCTGGGAAACTAAGGTATGGTTTTATTTCAGCAATTCCTTCGGTCGAAAGAATTTTATCTATAGCATCTTCTTTTAAGTCGGCTATTAGCAGAGAGCGTTTGCATTTTGATTTTTGCAGATACCGACTATACGCTCTAAGTACACGCGGAGTATTCTTTTTGGGATCTGTATTTCCAAGAAAGAAAAGGTAATTATCTGCCGGAATATATTTATGTGTAATTTCTGGTGCTGGTGAAAGTGGGCGGAAGTGGGGGCTATATCCATTATAAACTGCTTTCAAAAGATTTTGGGGAAGTTCTAATGCTTCGCGGATACGATTACATTCAAAATTGGATACAGTAATTATTTTTTTGCATCTCTGTAGAATGCGTGGTACCACAAGACGACGGTAATGCCATCCCATTTCCTGATACAGGGAACGACTGGATGATTGTCGCTTTTCCAGAAATATAATGTCATGTAGTGTCAGAATAAGTGGTACAGGACACCAGACGGGAGCTGTATTACTGGTACAGTGTAGAAGATCTGGGCGGATACGTGCTACAGCACGTGGCAGTGCTATCTGTTCCCATAGAGGATAAGAAAGACAATGGAGTTCAATGATGTGAACATTGTCCGATTCATCCAGACAACGGTCTGGTCCTGGACTGACGAGAATAAAATATTCGTTATCGTGATCTATCTTCTGTAACTCCCTGATTGTTTCCAGAGCTACAAAATCCATTCCGTGCTTGTTAGGTCGGAATATCCGTTGGGCTTCAATAGCGATTTTCATGATTTATGTATTATGATTTATGATTTCTTTGCCTCTTCTCCATGTTCCGTATGGATGAATTGTCGGTTTGCACCTTTTAGCTTCAATAGATTTCCTGTCATTATGAACACCAGTTGGGGAATTTTGAAAATAGCCTTTAATAATTGTTTATTATACAATCTTTTGGGAATGGGCAACAGCATAGCTGCTATCTGGGCAAGAGTAAGGATCCCCCATTTGATACCTGCTTCTGTAGGATTAATGATAAGTGCTACTAGCGTAAAGCCAAAAACAGCTGCTATTTGTAACAACCGTGGGGGAAGTATCCACTGAAAAATTTTATCACAATAGTCCAGATTGCCCTGTAATAATGCTTTGGGTAAGTCGGGCAATACAGTAATCAGTGCACCAAATTGAGCTGCGATCCAACGTTTGCGTTGTTTCTTAATGGTAGCCGCTTGCTGGGTTTTTTCATCATAAACAGGTAGCTGTTGTAAATATCCGGTATAAATACGTTGTTTCAAGAGCAATGTTTCCAGTTCTTTATCTTCACCTGCTGTTTGTAATGATTTTACGTTTTTTCGAAACCATTCTGCATCGAATGCCATACCAGAACCTGAGAGACTGGCTGAAAGTCCGACAGCATTGTGCCCTTTACGGAAAATACCATTATTAATTTCTTCACTCACAGAATCAAGAATGGCGATATCTGTATTCAGATTCTTACCGGTACGGCGTGCTTGTACTGCATGTAGACCCGTATCGAAAGCACGGTTTATCTGAGACAGAAAATCTGAAGTGGTTATATTGTCTGCGTCCAATATAGCTACAATGTCATAGGCTTCATCGGCAACAGTATTCATTGCCAGTATGAGAGCTTTGGCTTTGGAACTCTCTGCATAATCGGCTTTTAACAAGCAAATAGGTAACTGGCTTAGTGTCTCGTTTGTTTGGGGTTGCATCTGATCAGAGATAACAATGACGTCATACAACTCTTTCGGATAATCTTGTCCGAGAAAATTTTGTATAGCATTTACAATCACACGATCTTCCTTATATGCAGGGAAGAGTACAACAAAACGCCTCTGCTTGTGTGGAAGAAGATAGTGTGGTGAACGATAAAAGCACGAGGCTATAGCGTAGAATAATAAATAACCTACGCAAAATGCCAATGGAATGAACAATATCCAGTCAATAATAGTCATGAATGTATTCATAGGCTTTTAGTTTGTTTTATTGGGTAAAACGATGAATGCAAAAACTCCTTTCCATACGGCTCCGGCCAGTTTTCCACGACGTTGTAAGAGGAATTGTAGGCTGTTTTTGGTGGCAGCAAGTGTCATTTGGTAAATCAGTGATAACAGACGGACAGGGCCTTGCAGGTTACGCCAGGCATAGAGAAGACGATTGCGGGTCAGGTAGTAAGTTCGTAACGTACTAAACTGTCCGGTACTCTGACTCTCTTTATGAAATACAGTGCAACGCGGTTCATACCATAGTGTATATCCACCACGGGTCATGGCTGTGCACCAGTCCAATTCTTCGTAATAGAGGAAGTAGATTTCAGGCATCGGTCCGATACGCTCTATTACTTCACGCTTGATAAGCATAGCAGCTCCATGCAGATAAGGGCTGGGATGGGCTATATCGAACTCTCCATTATCCGTACAACCACAGCCGATTCCTTCATTTCGCAATGTGATGGTGCTTAATGCTGTGAAACCGGCAAACTGAATGTGTTGTGGAGTAAAAGCAAAACGTATTTTGGGAGATACGGCACCAATTTCAGGTTGGCTTTCGATACGTGCGATAAGAGTCGGTAGCCCATCCTCCATGAGGTAAGTGTCATTGTTTATCAGGAAGATATACTGGCCTGTAGCAGCTTTTATACCAAGATTATTGCCACCAGAAAAACCTGAGTTCTGCTGGCTGCGGATAGTCGTAACCCAGGGATAGCGGGATTTAATAACGGCCGCTTCGTCCTGACTGGATGCATTATCGACAACAATGATTTCATAACTTACTGAATGGATCACATTATAAAGTGATTCGATCAATGCACATGTATCTGCCAACCCGTTATAGCAGATGGTGATAAAGGATATTACTGGTGTGTCTTTTATATCCATATATTGACTTTATCTTTCTTTTTTTTCTCTTTATCTTCTTTCTCCTTTTTCTCTTCTTGCTGCATTACTTTGTCTATGTATGGACCCGCAAAACAAAGGGCAAATCCGGTATATACAATGATGGAGTTGGGATATTGCATTATATCATTAGCATATGCTGCGACGAAGAAGCCAGCATTCATACAAAGCCAGGCAGCCAAGAGCCCGCGTAGACGTTTATTCATTATTCTGAATAATAATATCCAGGAACACCAAGCAAAAAGTACACCATGTATGACAAGATAGAGTACTAAACCAACGATACCCGTTTCTATCCATACGCTAACCAGCCAGGAATCAGGAGGATAAGGCATTAATTCTTTGGGAGCAAAACGTTCACCTTTTGAAAGACTGATACCGTAACCAAAAGGGCGTTCTGCCATAAGTTCTTTCATTTTTTTTCTATTTTCTACGCGTACCAGATAAGAAGCATCTTGAGTAGGACGGAAAGCTGTTCGCATTTTACGAATATATTGATTGCTATCTCCAATATTTGTAAAATAGAAAAAAGAGAAAACTCCAATGACTGTAATAAGGCTGATACTGATATTTTTCCAGTTTTTAGAAACAAGTGCATAGGTGATGATACCAGCCAAAGGTACAGCTACGGCTGCACGTGTTCCCGATATTCCAATACCATAAATAGCTCCTAACGTAATTATTATGTAGTAAATCTTCATCCAGAAGCGGCGGACGAAAAAAGCAGAAATAGCAAAAGTAGTAGCAGCCATAGCTGAATGAACCCCATAATTGGCTGCATCAGAAAAAAGGGAAAAATAGCGAATGCCGGACCATATGATATGTGTACGGAATCCTCCTAAAACATAGAGAAAATAACGCTCGCGTTCATTGAATCCATGACTTTTCTGCCAATATCCTTTGAAAGCAGCGAGCAGTACAAATAGAGACCAAATGAATAATATCCATTCGATACCTTTACGGTCACGAATGGCAACAGGGACTACCAAGGCAAGAGCAAAAGGGTATACCCAATAATGTGTAATACCGATATTCCATGCTTCTTGTACATTATTGGGATTACCTATCTCGAGTAGGTAAAACACACCTGACAGGGAAAAGAGAAGTACCATCCCGTTTCGGGCACGAGATAGATCATAGCCTTGTGTACTACAACGTATCAGGATGAATGGAGTCATGACAAGTACCAACAATAATGTACAAACACCTGTTTTGACATTCATGAACATGCTGGCAACTAATATCAGGAATTGAAGAGAGAACAACACATAGAAACTGGAGGCTGAATGGTTGTCTCTTGAGTTATATTTTATTTCATCTTCATTCATCATCGTCATCGTTGTCTGTGCTGGCAATGACAGGACGTGTTTTTTGCTTTTTCTTCAAGTAACTTCTCCAGTGAATGAAACTTTCGGTTAGAGCCAACTGTGACAACCGATAAAGCAATTTTCTCAGTGGAGTATAAGGTGGGAGCATACCTGTGAAATTTTCCATATCATACCTTGGAGCACGATTCAGACAGATGTATGGTTTATCGCCAATTTGTGATTCAAGTTTGTGTAACAGTATTCTGTCAGTAGATTTCCAACCATAATCAGCCGAAACAATCATAAGGTTCAATTGAGCATTACGGAGCAATGGAGTAGGTATGTTGTATTGACTCAATTCCGGATATTCTACTATGAGAATGTCTTCGTTATCAGGAGTATATAATTCGCTCACATTACTTGCAAGCATATAACGTGAGGAGTTTGGTACATAGTCTACCTCTGGTGAGAGACGACGTACCTTTAATCCGATACTAATCCAATATTCTTCAAGATGCTCACCGATATATGATTTACCGTCTTTTTCGCGTACGCTGAGCAGGTTGAGTATATAAGGTTTACCATCTTCTTTTTGGGTAAAGAAGCGAAAGACTCCATTACTCAAATTACGGGTTGAAATATTTTCGTATGTTTTACTATAAGGAGTAAGACGTGTATTGTTTGGGAAATCACTTAGTACCGGACAACCTGTTAATTTACGGGTACGTACTGAATCACGTAGGGTACGATCTATAAATTCAATCAGCAGAAAGAATCCTGTTAAGAATAAGAAACTACCTAAAAAAGCCATGTAGATAATTTTCCTACGGTTTGTAGATTCTGTAGATATAGGATAAGCTGGTGGATTAAGCACTTTTAGGGCAGCTGATGTCATTTCAAGGTTCTTTTTACGCATCAGAGCATCATTATAACTTTTTAGGTTGGTCAAATAGCTTTGTTCAGAGAAGTTGATTACACGTTCTTTACGTTTCAGAGTAGTACCTACAGGAGCAAAGAATTGATATTTGTCATTAAGATCAATACGGCTCTTTTGTGCTATTTCAAGTTCTGCTTTAGCTTTTTCATACAGAAGAGTTTGGTCAAGCCATTGCTCAACAATATTATTCCGGGCAAGTCCGCTTTTAGAATATTTATCACCTATATATTGATTAGAAATATTAGATAACTCTTTTCTGGTTTCTGTTAATTTATTTTTGTATTCTGTTAATTGCTCATCAGAAGTAGCCTCTTTCTTAGAAATTGTTTCCATTTCTGTAATTTTCCCGGTCAGATCAGAGGCCAGTTTAAGCTTATCTACCAAATTCAAATTTGTGATAGCTTGGCGGGTATTATTGTCCATTTGTTTCTCGAGTTCTTCAAGCATAGCTTTAGAACTATTATAGCTAAATCTTATATCTTGTTCTCTAAGCTCAAACTCTTTGTTGATGGCGGCAATCTCTTTCGTTTCATCATAATAGTTTATAATGCGGTTATCTACATTATATTTAGTAAGGTCATCCTCATGATTTGTAAGTTCATTTCCAATACGATTTAACTCAGACCTGAAATATTCAATAACCTTATCTGTTTCTCCATAGCGTAAGATACGATATTCATTAACAAACTCTTTCATTAGAATTTCAATTGTGTTATAGGTAATACCAGGATCTCCTGAAGAGTAGTTGATTTTCAATAAATCACTATTACCTAAACGTCCGACTTGAATTCTTTTTAATGCACCATAGCTGTAGTATGGATGTTGGTAATAGAAAAGGCCATATATATAGTTATTCTTATCCGGTTTCTCATATTTGAGGAAGTTCTCCATGGTTTTATCCTCGCTGTTTTTGTCTATAAGCGCTATTAATTCTTTACCATGAGGACTATTCTTCATGTGATTATAGGTATAATTATAACTGGCAGATGTTATTTCATTTTGATCCTTATTAGGGTCTCCTTTTACTAATATACGTGCGAAAAGTCGCATAGATACACGCTTGAGAGTACTTTCCGACTGGATAATATTAATAAGGTTATCAATCGCATTTTGGGCGATGGCCCAGTTGACACCGGCATTGTTTTCTTCAATACCATATCCCGATACTACACCAGTGTAGAGAGTAGCTTCTACATTATAACTACCCCGCATACCTTTGGTTTTATAAATAACAATAGTAGTAAAAAGAGCTGTTCCCAGGATTATCCACCAGCGTTTACGGTATAGAGCACGAAATATATAAAGTATATAGTCCATAAAATGTTTTTTTATTTTCGTAAAATAGGGGTGCGAGTAATAACTTCAAGAATCATTAGACTTTTGGTAAGTTCAAATTTGCTCTTTTCATAAGCTTCCATTGCAGTGGATTGGCGCTGTTTCTCTATAGATAGCTGTCCGGAGTCAATGGCTCCGTTAGTAAAATCTTTTTCTGCTATTTCATATTGTAAAGTAGCAAGTTCTAAAGCTTCGGCTCGTAGTTTTAAGACACTTAGTTGTGAGTTTGCAGTAGCATACAGATCGATTATCTCTCGTTTCATTTCCTCATACTTCACTTCTTTTTCCAACATGGCGCCTTTTACTGCAAGTTTCTGTCGGTTAACACGAGCTTTCAAATCGAAAAGACCGTCTAGGGGAATGTTAACTCCTGCACCAACAGTATAACCTCTTTGTGCCTGAGTTGTATAAGTAAGATAAGGAGCAATGGCAACATCCGTATATGTGCCTTCATTACCAAACATACCGTATTGATAACTACCTCGTAGACTGAAGAAGTTAAGAATAGCTCGTTTCTCTTTCGTTAATAACTTACGCTCTATTTCTTCCTTTACTTGAGCGAGTTCATAAGTAGGAGCACCTTTTGCATTCTCAAATAGTAAATCAAGCGAGGGTAGGGTTATTTGGATGTAATCTGTTAACTCCGTTTTGGAATAATCATTCATCTCTTGTGCCTTCACTAACGAAGGCACTGTACAAAGAAGAAGTATAGAAAAAGAATATAGACAGCAAAAATGCTTCATAATTATCCTAAATTGCTTGTATTTAATTGTGTAATCTACCGCAAATATAGATAATTATTTTATTCTGTGCTCTTTATGCTTCTTCTATTTTCTTTTTTTAATTAAAAACGGAGATAGCCTTCGTTTAGAAGGCTTCTGTCATATTGAAGTAGAACAGATTTTGTTTATTCACCATATTACGGCCGATGTCGAGGCGGACGTTCATACGGGGCTGCACTTCGATACGTAATCCGACTCCGGCATTGGGCAATACACCTTCGATTTTAGTAGGATTAGGACCCATGAAACCGCATCCGCCCCAAGCTACAAAGCCGATATGGCTGACCATCTTCTTTATCCATGTACTCTTGTCTGTGTTAAACATCTGGCGATACTCACCCATAATGACGTGAGAAGATTTATCCCGATACTGTCCCATGTAATAACCGCGAAGGTCAAATGGGGTTCCACTGAGGGCATACTTATTCAGAGGTACATCTCCAAATACATTTTTGGTTTGTGCAGTCCAGGCGATCACCTTACGGCGGCCTACTGTTTTGTATTGGCGATAGTCTATTTCAAGACGATAGAATTCGTTGTCACTACCGAAAAACTTTTGATACATGACACCGCGGAAATCAAGGTAAATACCCCGGTATGCATTAGCTGGAATATCACGTGTATCATACGTCAGCAGGAAACCAAGACCGGAACTCAGGTTACTGTAACCATGAGCTGTTCCGCCGGCTTCAATATAAGAAGGCTGGTCTACAAGGTATTTTGCAGGTTTGCTCATTTTATCGTAATTGATATCTATCTGCGGACCTGCAAAGAAATTACTTTCGCCCAGACGGAAAAGGAACCAGGGGTTGATCTGCATACCACTGTAACGATACTGACTGGTGGTGTCACTACGTACATAATCTTTATTGGTGGTGTAGCCTATGCCATAGAAATTCTCCTGTGTATTTTTATAGCTGAACTGTCCGAAGATACGAAAACGGTCACCTTTGAAAAATAACTGAGGTTTGGAGAAGAGATTTAGCCCGCCATTGAACATAAAGCAATAGCCATAGGTACAACAGAGCGCTGCTGTGTGGTATCACTGGGATTTATACGGAAAGTCATGAGAGCACTACCGCCAATCAGAAAACCAAAATCCGGAGTGTAACTCGGACCACCCAGAATGTTATAGTGGAGATTTCGTTTCGCCACATGCAATCGGCGTAATTCACGTTTGGAAAGTTTAGGAAGGGTATCCTGTTTCAGACTGTCGGGATTAAATACTGTATTAACTTCCAGTTTGCCGTCTTTTAAAAATGTGATGCCCTCTTCTTGTGCCAGAAGAGTAATGGCGGGAATGAACGCCAGGCATATACCTATTATATATCTTTTCATATTCTCGTTATGAATGAGGGTGCAAAGAAAACTGTTTTATTCGGAATAGTTTCCAGTCGAATAGGTAATAAATCTAAAGGAATGGATAAAAATTCCAAAAAAGGATACTAATTTTGCAAAAGGATAATGTGTTAATGTGCCAATCTGCCAATTACCGTGCGGCATCATAGCGCAGCCAATTGGCATATTGCACATTACACATTGGCATATTATTTAATACATTAATATATATGAATAAACGAATTTTGTCATTATTTGTTCTGAGTGCTGCCCTTTTTTCTGTGCAGGCACAGCAGGACAAGGGTGGAATCAGCAGTGAGATGCTGAATCAGATTAAACAGAGTTACCAGGGAACAAGTGCAGATAAGGCATTGCGCAATGCTATTGGTAGTAATGATATCCGCAAACTGGCTTTGAATCAGGATAATATGACGGGGCTGGATACTTACTTCTCTATCAAAGTAGATTCCAAAGGGATTACCGATCAGAAGTCATCGGGGCGTTGCTGGCTTTTCACCGGACTGAACGTAATGCGTGCCAAAACGATTGCAAAGTATGGGTTGACTTCGTTTGAATTCTCACAGACCTATCCATTTTTTTATGATCAGTTGGAGAAGGCTAATCTTTTCTTGCAAGGAGTGATTGATACGCGTGAAAAACCGATGGATGATAAGATGGTGGAATGGTTGTTCCGCAATCCTTTGAGTGACGGTGGGACATTTACCGGAGTTGCAGATATTGTGGGGAAATATGGATTGGTCCCCAAGGGAGTGATGCCTGAAACAAATAGCAGTGAGAATACGGCACGAATGGCAAATCTGATATCACTTAAACTGCGTGAATTTGGTTTACAATTGCGTGAACAGGCTTCGAAAGGGGCGAAAACTGCTGCTCTTGCGAAGAGTAAAACAGAGATGCTGGGTACTGTTTATCGCATGTTGATATTAAATTTGGGTGTCCCTCCTACAGAATTTACATGGACTCGTTACGATGCCAAAGGGAATCCGGTGGAGACAGAACGGTACACTCCAATGTCTTTCTTGAAGAAATACGGAGATGAGAATCTTATCAATAATTATGTGATGTTGATGAACGATCCGAGTCGTGAGTATTACAAATGCTATGAAATAGATTTTGATCGACATCGTTATGACGGACATAACTGGACATACGTCAATTTGCCGATAGAGGAGATTAAAGAGATGGCTATTGCTTCATTGAAGGACAGCACAATGATGTATTTCTCTTGTGATGTGGGTAAGTTCCTGAACTCAGATCGTGGACTTCTTGATGTTAATAACTATGACTATGACTCTTTAATGGGTACTACGTTTGGTATGGATAAAAAACAGCGTATTCAGACTTTTGCCAGTGGCTCAAGTCATGCAATGACATTAATGGCTGTTGATATCAACAAAGACGGAAAGCCTGTGAAATGGATGGTTGAGAATAGTTGGGGCGCAAGTTCCGGCTATCAGGGACATCTCATTATGACGGATGAGTGGTTTAATGAATATATGTTTCGTCTGGTAGTGGAAAAGAAATTTGCCACGCCAAAAGTCATGGAAATTCTAAAACAGAAGCCTGTTCGTCTGCCGGCATGGGACCCGATGTTTGCACCGGAAGAGGAGTGAGTAGCGATTAGTGAGTAGTGATAAGCGATTGGTGCCATGCGGCGTAATAGCGCAGCTACTAATCACTTATCACTACTCACTAATCGCTACTCACTATTCCCTTTCTCGTGTACGTTAACGAAAGGAATTACGGAAAAATCTCCGTAATTCCTTTCTTTTTTCCTCTTATTTCACATTATTATTTATTACTTTTGCGGGCAAATTATGAAACCATTATTTTATATAACACATGGCAAATGTAATAAAGTTACGTAAAGGCCTTGACATCAACCTGAAAGGCAAAGCTGCTGAAGAGATAGCTGCAGTGAAGGAGCCGGGATTTTACGGACTCGTACCCGACGACTTTCCTGGAGTGACCCCTAAAGTGGTAGTCAAAGAGCAGGAATATGTGATGGCTGGAGGACCCTTGTTTATTGACAAGAATCATCCTGAAGTGAAATTTGTTTCACCCGTTAGCGGCGTGGTAACAAGCGTGGAACGCGGTGATCGCCGTAAGGTGATGAGTATCGTTGTGGAAGCCGCTGCAGAGCAGGACTACGAAGAGTTCGGAAAGCAGAATGTTGCCCAGCTGAATGCTGACCAGGTGAAAGAATTGTTGCTGCAGGCAGGTATGTTCGCTTTCATCAAGCAACGTCCTTACGATGTGATTGCTGATCCGACCATTGCTCCCAAAGCAATTTTCGTTTCTGCATTCGACAGTAATCCATTGGCTCCTGAGTTTGAATTCGCACTCAAAGGAGAAGAAGCTAATTTCCAGACGGGTCTCGACGCATTGGCTAAGATGGCTAAAACTTATCTCGGCATCAGTCTAAAGCAAAAATCAGCAGCCTTGACACAGGCAAAGAATGTCACTATCACCGCTTTCGACGGACCAAATCCCGCCGGAAATGTAGGTGTGCAGATCAACCATGTTGCTCCTATAGTAAAAGGTGAAACAGTATGGACTATTGACCCGCAAGCCGTGATCTTCATTGGACGACTGATGAATACAGGCGCGTAGATATGACTCGTACGGTTGCCATAACGGGTTCTGAAGTACTGAAACCTGCTTATTGTAAGTTGCGGGTGGGTGCATTGCTGACCAATGTCTTTGCCGGAAACGTAACAAAAGATAAAGAATTACGCTATATCAGTGGCAATGTGCTGACTGGTAAGCTGGTATCTCCGAATGGCTTTCTTGGCGCTTTCCATAGCCAGGTAACAGTTATCCCCGAAGGGAATGATATCCACGAAATGTTAGGATGGATCATGCCGCGTTTCAATCACTTCAGTGTACACCGTTCTTACTTCAGCTGGTTGATGGCTAAGAAAGAATACACAATGGATGCACGTATCAAAGGAGGGGAACGTCATATGATCATGTCCGGCGAATACGATAAAGTATTTCCAATGGACATTCTGCCCGAGTTCCTTATCAAGGCAATCATTGCCCAGGATATCGACCGTATGGAAGCACTTGGTATCTACGAAGTAGCTCCGGAGGACTTTGCCCTGTGTGAGTTTGTAGATTCATCCAAACTGGAGCTGCAACACATTGTCCGCCTCGGACTGGATATGCTCCGTGCCGAAATGATGTAAGCATTGAGGTATCAGATAGTAATTAGTAAATAGATAAATAGTAAATATATTAATGAAAGCGTTAAGAAATTATCTCGACAAGATAAAGCCGAACTTTGAAGAGGGCGGCAAATTCCACGCGTTTCGTTCGGTGTTTGATGGTTTCGAAACATTCTTGTTCGTACCCAGCACCACTTCGAAAACGGGAACGCATATTCACGATGCGATTGACAGTAAGCGTATAATGTCGATCGTGGTTATTGCGTTGATGCCGGCTTTGCTGTTCGGTATGTACAACGTAGGTTACCAGCATTTCACTCATACAGGAGGCGAAGGCAGTTTTCTGGAAATGTTTGCCTATGGATTCCTGGCTGTATTGCCTAAAATTATTGTATCCTATGTAGTCGGTCTTGGTATTGAGTTTGTTATAGCACAATGGAAGAAAGAAGAGATTCAGGAAGGTTTTCTGGTTTCAGGTATGCTTATTCCGATGATTGTGCCGGTTGACTGCCCACTCTGGATTCTGGCTGTTGCAACTGCATTTTCTGTAATTTTCGCAAAAGAAGTATTTGGTGGTACGGGTATGAACGTGTTCAACGTTGCTCTTGTAACCCGTGCATTCCTCTTCTTTGCATATCCGACTAAGATGTCTGGTGATGCTGTTTGGGTATCCGGACAGAGTATTTTCGGTATAGGTCAGAGCGTAGATGGGCTGACTGCTGCTACTTCACTTGGTGTAGCTTCCACAGCACTGACTCCTGATGGCTATCCTCCATTTTCATGGGATATGGTGACGGGACTTATTCCGGGTTCTATCGGTGAAACAAGTGTTATTGCCATTGCACTGGGAGCGATCCTGTTGTTGTGGACAGGCATTGCAAGCTGGAAAACCATGTTTTCTGTATTTGTAGGTGGTGCTTTTATGGGATGGATTTTTAATGTTGCTGGTCCGGACACTGCTATGGCTCATATGCCTTGGTACGAACACCTTGTGTTGGGTGGTTTTTGTTTCGGTGCTGTATTTATGGCTACCGATCCTGTTACTTCTGCCCGTACGGAAACAGGTAAGTATATTTTCGGATTCCTTATCGGTGCTATGGCTATCATAATCCGTGTGCTCAATCCGGGATATCCCGAAGGTATGATGCTTGCTATTCTGTTGATGAATATCTTCGCACCGCTGATTGACTACTGTATCGTACAGAGCAATATCGGTCGTCGCGAGAAACGTGCTGTTAAGTCTAACAATTAAAACCGAACGAAAACAATGAATACAAATAGTAATACCTATACTATCATTTATGCTTCGGTAATGGTTGTTATCGTAGCATTCCTTCTGGCTTTTGTTTCTGCTTCTCTGAAACCGACGCAGAAAAAGAACGAAGAGTTGGATAAGATGAAACAGATTCTGGCTGCATTGAACGTTGACACAAAAGGTCAGAATGCGGAAGAACTGTATAAAACATATGTGAAAGCAGATGAGATCCTGAACGCTAACGGAGAGGTTGTTTCCGAAAATGGTGGTTTCGCAATAGATATGGCTGCCGAAATGTCTAAGCCGGAAGCAGAGCGTCAGCTTCCGCTGTATGTGTGCGATGTGAAGGGAGAGACCAAATATGTAATTCCTTTGTCGGGAGCCGGACTTTGGGGGCCGATTTGGGGATATGTAGGTTTAAACAAAGACAAAGACACGGTTTACGGTGTGTACTTCTCTCATGCAAGTGAAACTCCGGGTTTGGGAGCTGAGATTGCAACTCCTGCTTTTCAGAAAGAGTTTGATGGCAAGAAAGTGATGAAAGACGGACAGATTGCTCTTGCTGTTGAGAAGAATGGTAAAGTTACTGATCCTGCATATCAAGTCGATGGTATTTCGGGTGGTACAATTACTTCTAAGGGTGTAGATGATATGATTAAGAACTGTCTGGGTCAGTACAATAATTTTTTAACTAATAAATAAGGAGGAACGATAGAATATGAGCCAATTATTTTCTAAAAAGAATAAAGAAGTATTCTTTGCTCCGTTGGGAGTCGACAATCCGGTTACCGTACAGGTGCTTGGTATCTGTTCGGCACTGGCGGTAACAGCCAAATTGGAGCCGGCTATCGTTATGGGCTTATCCGTGACAGTAATTACAGCTTTTGCCAATGTTGTTATTTCGTTGCTGAGAAAGACAATCCCTAACCGTATCCGTATTATTGTTCAGTTGGTAGTAGTGGCTGCATTGGTTACTATTGTGAGTGAAATATTGAAAGCATTTGCTTATGATGTAAGTGTACAGCTTTCTGTTTATGTAGGTTTGATAATTACCAATTGTATCTTGATGGGACGTCTTGAAGCCTTTGCAATGCAAAATGGTCCTTGGGAGTCATGTCTTGATGGTATAGGTAACGGACTTGGATATGCCAAGATTCTGATTATTGTAGCCTTCTTCCGTGAGTTGCTGGGTTCGGGCACTTTGCTGAACTTCCGCATTATTCCGGAGTCATTCTACAAGATGGGTTACTTAAACAACGGTCTGATGTTGATGCCTCCTATGGCATTGATTATCGTTGCTTGTATCATCTGGTATCAGCGTGCGAAACATAAAGAATTGCAGGAAAACTAACAAATAAGTAGTCAGAATATAGTAGCTGGTAGCTGAGGTGAAATACATTTCTCTACTTACTACTTTAACGACTTGACTACTCAACTACTAAAAGATAGATTTATGGATCAATTATTAAGTTTATTCGTCCGCTCCATATTTGTGGACAATATGATATTCGCCTTCTTCCTGGGTATGTGTTCTTACCTGGCTGTGTCGAAGAATGTGAAGACTGCTGTCGGTCTGGGTATTGCGGTAACTTTCGTGTTGGTGGTTACGCTTCCTGTGAACTACTTGCTTCAGACGAAGGTGCTGGCTGCCAATGCTATCATCGAAGGTGTCGATCTTAGCTTCCTTAGCTTTATTCTCTTTATTGCCGTTATTGCCGGTATTGTGCAGTTGGTAGAAATGGTGGTAGAGCGTTTTGCTCCCTCATTGTATGCCTCTTTAGGTATCTTCCTTCCGCTGATTGCCGTAAACTGTGCTATTATGGGTGCTTCACTGTTCATGCAACAGAGAATTACAATGGACCCTGCCAATCCGCAAGCTATCACAGGTGTGGGTAGTGCAGTGGTTTATGCCTTAGGTTCCGGTATTGGTTGGTTGCTTGCAATCGTCGGTCTGGCTGCTATTCGCGAAAAGATGGCTTACTCTGACGTTCCCGCTCCGCTGCGTGGTTTGGGTATTACGTTTATCACTGTAGGACTGATGGCAATGGCCTTTATGTGTTTCTCTGGATTGAAATTATAACTAAAGTAAAAAGAATAATACAATGACGTCTTTAATATTAGCGAGTATCGGAGTATTCCTTGGAGTGATTCTCCTGCTTGTCATTATACTGCTCGTTGCGAAGGGCTATCTGACTCCTTCGGGCGAGGTTACGATTACGATGAACGGCGAACAACAACTGAAGACATCACCCGGTGGTACATTGCTGGGTACACTGTCTGCCAACAATGTGTTCCTTTCATCGGCTTGTGGTGGTAAAGGTTCATGCGGACAATGCCGTTGCCAGGTGCTCGAAGGGGGGGGAGAGATTCTTCCTACTGAAACCGGATTCTTCTCTCGCAAACAGCAAGCTGATCACTGGCGTCTGGGTTGCCAGGTAAAAGTGAAACAGGATATGTCTATCAAGATTGACGAGTCAATCCTGGGAGTGAAAGAGTGGGAGTGCGAGGTTATCTCAAACAAAAATGTAGCTACTTTTATCAAAGAGTTTATCGTAGCTCTGCCGAAGGGCGAACACATGGACTTTGTTCCGGGCTCTTATGCACAGATCAAGATTCCTAAATTTTCAATGGATTATAATAAAGACATTGATAAAAGTCTGATCGGTGACGAATATCTGCCGGCTTGGGAAAAGTTTGGTCTCATGGGACTCAAGTGCAAGAATGATGAAGAGACCATTCGTGCTTACTCTATGGCCAATTATCCGGCTGAAGGTGACCGTATCATGTTGACTGTACGTATTGCTACACCTCCTTTCAAACCGAAAGATCAAGGCCCTGGATTTATGGATGTAATGCCGGGTATCGCTTCTTCTTATATCTTCACACTGAAACCCGGTGACAAGGTAATCATGAGTGTCCTTACGGAGACTTCCATCCGATATTCGATTCTAAGAATGAAATGATGTGGATTGGTGGTGGTGCCGGTATGGCTCCGTTGCGTGCACAAATCATGCACCTGACCAAGACACTGCATACAACAGATCGTATCATGAACTATTTCTACGGTGCACGTGCATTGAATGAAGTGTTCTATCTGGAAGACTTCCTGCAGATTGAAAAGGACTTCCCGAACTTCAAGTTCCATTTAGCTCTTGACCGTCCGGACCCTGCAGCAGATGCAGCGGGTGTTAGCTATACAGCAGGTTTTGTTCATGAAGTAATTTATGAAACTTACCTGAAGAACCACGAAGCACCTGAAGATATTGAATACTACATGTGTGGTCCTGGCCCGATGTCTAAAGCCGTTGAGAAGATGCTTGATAGCCTGGGTGTACCGGCTAAGAATCTGATGTTTGATAATTTCGGAGCATAAGGAAAGCGCTGAAATTTACGATTAGACGATTTACAATTTACGATTGGAGTTAGTTATAGCTATTGATTTTAAGGAATCATAGTAAACTTTAATCGTAAATCGTAAATCGTCTAATCGTAAATCTCCCTATCTTTGTGCCATTATGATACAAAAGAACGAATTAATACAAACTGCGCTGCGCAATCTGAAGATTGAAGCGCTGAATCCTATGCAAGAAGCTGCGCTGGATGCTGCTTCCGAAGAAAAAGACGTAATATTGCTTTCACCTACCGGATCGGGTAAGACACTCGCTTTTCTGTTACCTCTGCTTTTATCCTTGAAACCGGATGACAATACAATACAAGTACTGATTCTCGTTCCTTCGCGGGAACTGGCCTTACAGATAGACTCTGTATTCAAAACCATGAATACCTCTTGGAAGACTTGCTGCTGCTATGGTGGTCACCCTATCAGTGAAGAGAAAAAGAGCATTCAAGGTAATCACCCTGCAATCATCATCGGTACGCCGGGACGTATAACAGATCACCTTGCCAAAGGGAATTTCAATCCTGATACAATCCGTACACTTATTATTGACGAGTTTGATAAATCTCTCGAATTCGGTTTCCATGATGAAATGGCTGAGATTATCACTCAACTGCCCGGACTAAAGAAACGGGTACTACTCTCTGCAACGGATGCCGAAGAAATTCCACGGTTCACCGGACTGAACCGTACTATTAAACTGAATTTTCTATCAGATATCCCTGCAGAAGCACCGCGACTGACCTTAATGAAAGTCATCTCTCCGGTAAAAGACAAGATTGACACACTTTATAAGTTGCTTTGTACCTTGGGAAGTAGTTCCAGTATTGTTTTTTGTAATCATCGGGATGCGGTGGACCGTGTGAGTGCATTGCTTGCTGAAAAGGGTATGTACAACGAACGTTTTCATGGTGGTATGGAGCAGCCCGACCGTGAACGTGCACTTTATAAATTCCGTAATGGAAGCTGCCATGTACTTGTTTCCACTGATCTTGCTGCCCGCGGACTGGATATTCCGGAAGTAGAGCATATTATTCACTATCATATGCCTGTGAACGAAGAAGCCTTTACCCATCGAAACGGACGTACTGCTCGTTGGGATGCTACCGGAACCTCTTATCTCATTCTGAGCTCAGAAGAAAAACACCGGAATATATTCCTACGGCTATCGAAATATATGAACTTCCGGAACAAGCTCCGCGTCCTTCAAAGCCGCTTTGGGTTACCTTATATATAGGTAAAGGAAAAAAAGATAAACTAAGTCGTATAGACATTGCCGGATTCTTGTATAAGAAAGGAAATCTTTCTCGTGAAGATGTGGGGGCAATTGATGTAAAAGAGCATTATGCTTTCGTTGCTATTCGCCGGGGAAAGGTGAAACAGTTACTGACTCTTATCCGGGGAGAAAAGATAAAAGGAATGAAAACCGTTATTGAAGAAGCTGATTAATTATCAGTTCACCGCAGAGGACACGGAGAGCACAGAGAAAATAATATCTCTGTGCCCTCTGCGACCTCTGTGGTGAAATACCGTATTAAACATGAATATCCTTCGGGGGATATTTTCCCTTTCTTTCATATCATAAATATTCGTTTTATATCCTTTTTACTTTCAGTCTTTAAGTAAAAATTATCCAATACTATTACTTTATTCTTTATGTTCACTCTTGATATCTATACATGACAAAATGGTGCATATATCCTGCATAAACCAATAAAAAGTAAGATAAATCAGCAAACCGAATGTGATTTTATAATGAAAGATTTGTTTTACGGAAATAATTCCGTAATTTCGCAATGTCAAAAGACACAAAGTAACGAAATGTTAAACCAAAAACAAACTTCAAATGAAAAAGCATAATTTCAATGCAGGACCTTCTATTCTTCCGCGTGAGGTGATTGAGGATACAGCGAAGGCTATTTTAGATTTCAATGGTTCCGGTCTCTCACTGATGGAAATAAGCCACCGCGCTAAGGACTTTCAACCTGTGGTTGATGAAGCCGTAGCACTATTCAAGGAATTACTCAACATCCCCGAAGGGTATTCGGTATTGTTCTTGGGTGGTGGTGCCAGTATGGAGTTCTGCATGGTACCTTACAATTTCCTTGAGAAAAAAGCTGCTTATTTGAATACTGGCGTATGGGCCAAGAAAGCAATGAAAGAGGCCAAAGCTTTTGGTGAAGTTGTAGAAGTTGCCTCTTCTGCCGAAGCTACCTATACATATATTCCGAAAGATTATACAGTTCCGGCTGATGCTGACTATTTCCACATTACTACTAACAATACTATTTATGGTACCGAATTGAAAGAAGATCTCAATTCTCCGGTTCCGATGGTTGCCGATATGTCTTCCGATATATTCTCTCGTCCTATCGACGTATCAAAATATATCTGTATTTATGGTGGTGCACAAAAGAATCTGGCACCTGCGGGTGTTACTTTTGTAATTGTGAAGAATGATGCATTAGGCAAAGTTTCACGATATATTCCTTCTATGCTGAATTATCAGACACATGTTGATAATGGCTCTATGTTCAACACTCCTCCGGTAGTGCCTATCTATGCTGCACTGCAAACATTGCGTTGGATCAAAGCACAGGGTGGTGTGAAAGAAATGGAACGCCGTGCAACCGAAAAAGCCAATATGCTGTATGCTGAAATCGACCGTAATAAGATGTTCGTAGGAACTGCTGTTAAAGAAGATCGTTCACGTATGAACATCTGCTTCGTAATGGCTCCTGAATACAAAGAGCTGGAAGCTGACTTCATGAAGTTCGCTACTGAAAGAGGTATGGTAGGTATTAAGGGACACCGTTCTGTAGGTGGTTTCCGCGCGTCATGCTACAATGCTCTGCCTAAAGAAAGCGTACAGGCATTGATTGACTGCATGCAGGAATTTGAGAAACTTCATTAATATTCTCACTACAGAGTATCGCAGAGTTTCACAGAGTTTTCTGTTTTAAGCAGTCTCCTCTATGAAACTCTGTGTCAGTTTGTAGTGAATCGTTTTTTTATAATTATATACATCGAATCATGAAAGTACTTATCGCTACCGATAAACCGTTTGCTAAAGTAGCTGTGGACGGTATTCGCAAAGAAATCGAAGCAGCCGGATACGAGCTTGCTTTACTTGAAAAATATACAGAAAAGGCACAATTATTGGATGCAGTAAAAGATGCCAATGCAATCATTATACGCAGTGACATTATAGATGCCGAAGTGCTGGATGCTGCCAAAGAACTGAAAATTGTGGTACGCGCTGGAGCCGGTTATGACAACGTAGACCTTGCTGCTGCAACTGCACACGGGGTATGTGTAATGAACACTCCGGGACAGAATTCCAACGCGGTAGCCGAACTTGTTTTCGGATTGTTGGTATATGCAGTTCGTAATTTCTATAATGGAACATCAGGAACTGAACTGATGGGTAAGAAACTGGGTATTCATGCTTACGGAAACGTAGGTCGCAATGTAGCACGTGTGGCTAAAGGTTTCGGTATGGAAATCTATGCTTATGACGCATTCTGCCCGAAAGAAGTAATCGAGAAAGATGGTGTGAAAGCGGTTGATTCTGCCGAAGAACTTTACAAAACCTGTAATGTTGTCTCTCTGCATATTCCTGCTACTGCCGAAACGAAGAACTCCATCAACTATGCTTTGTTGAAGGATATGCCTAAAGGAGCTATTTTGGTAAATACTGCACGTAAGGAAGTTATCAATGAAGACGAACTTATCCAGCTGATGGAAGATCGTCCCGACTTCAAATATATCACCGATATTATGCCTGCTGCTAATGCTAAGTTCACCGAACTTTTTGCCGGACGTTATTTCTCTACTCCTAAGAAAATGGGTGCACAAACGGCTGAAGCCAATATCAATGCCGGCATTGCTGCTGCACAACAGATCGTTGGTTTCCTGAAAGACGGTTGCGAAAAGTTCCGCGTAAATAAGTAATAAGACTTATGGCTACAATTAAACCATTTAAAGGTATTCGTCCTCCACAAGAATTAGTGGAGCAAGTTGCCTCGCGTCCTTACGATGTACTTAATTCAGAAGAAGCACGTGCAGAAGCTGGTGAAAATGAGAAATCACTCTATCATATAATTAAGCCTGAAATAGATTTTCCTGTAGGTACGGATGAGCATGACGAGAAGGTGTACATCAAAGCTGCCGATAACTTTAAACTGTTTCAAGACAAAGGCTGGCTGGTGCAGGATGATAAAGAAAACTATTACATCTATGCTCAGACAATGAATGGTAAGACACAATACGGACTTGTTGTGGGTGCTTTTGTGCCTGATTATATGAATGGTATTATCAAGAAGCATGAACTGACCCGTCGTGACAAAGAAGAAGATCGCATGAAACATGTCCGCGTGAACAATGCCAACATTGAACCGGTATTCTTTGCATATCCTGATAATGCGAAGCTGGATGCCATCGTCAAGAAATATACTGCTCAGAATCCTGTATACGATTTTATAGCTCCGGGTGATGGTTTCGGACATACTTTCTGGATTATAGACCAGGCAGAGGATATCGCTTCTGTCACAGCTGAGTTTGCTAAAATGCCTGCACTCTATATTGCTGACGGACATCACCGTTCTGCCGCTGCCGCGCTTGTAGGTGCTGAGAAGGCAAAACAGAATCCGAATCATCGTGGAGATGAAGAGTATAACTATTTCATGGCGGTATGTTTTCCTGCCAATCAATTGACTATTATTGATTATAACCGTGTGGTTAAAGATCTCAATGGTTTGACTCCTGCACAGTTCCTTACTGCGCTCGAAAAGAATTTCGTTGTAGAAGAAAAAGGTACGGAGATTTACAAACCGAATGCACTGCATAATTTTGCCCTCTATCTGGATGGTAAATGGTACAGTCTTACAGCGAAGGCCGGAACGTATGATGATAACGATCCGATAGGTGTATTGGATGTTACTATCTCTTCCAACTTGATTCTGGATGAAATTTTAGGTATTAAAGACCTTCGTTCGGATAAGCGTATCGACTTTGTAGGTGGTATCCGTGGTCTGGGAGAATTGAGTAAACGTGTAGATAGCGGTGAAATGAAAGTAGCTTTGGCACTTTATCCTGTTTCAATGAAACAATTGATGGATATTGCTGATACTGGCAATATCATGCCGCCGAAGACTACTTGGTTCGAACCGAAACTTCGTTCGGGGCTGGTGATTCATAAACTTAGTTAGTTGAAAATGGAAAGTTGAAAATTAACTGTATAATACGCTGCATAGTAATTTTTAATTTTCAACTTTCCATTTTTAATTCTAAAAGCATGGAAGATACATACAAAACCATTACTGAACCCTCCGAAGGTATTTATACCGAAAAGCGTAGCAAGTTTATTGCTATTGCATTGCCTGTGCGTACACACGAAGAAATAAAAGCACATCTCGAAACGTATCAGAAGAAATATTACGATGCACGTCATGTATGCTATGCCTATATGTTGGGACATGAACGAACAGATTTTCGTGCGAATGATAACGGTGAGCCTTCCGGTACAGCCGGAAAACCTATATTAGGACAGATCAATTCTAATGAACTGACTGATATACTTATTATTGTAGTTCGTTATTTTGGTGGAATCAAGCTGGGAACAAGCGGATTGATCGTAGCTTATAAAGCTGCTGCCGCCGAAGCCATTGCCACGGCTACCATTGTAGAAAAAACGGTAGATGACGAGGTGACTTTGCTTTTTGAATATCCTTTTATGAATGATGTGATGCGTATTGTGAAAGAAGAAGAACCTGAAATTTTACAACAGTCCTATGACATGGATTGTAGTATGACGCTTCGTATTCGTCGTTCTATGATGCCTCGTCTGAGGGCACGCTTGGAAAAAGTAGAGACTGCACGTATCCTTGAGGAAGAATAACATGTTGGTGGAACAGAAAAATTGAATGCGTGTCTCTTCGGGTAAATATTCCGTTGATACACGCACTGGAGTTTATAAAAGACGCATTTGTGTAGCCTTATTCGTTGTCCTTTTCAAAATTTATTTTACGATGTGTTCCGTCGCAAAATGGTTTGTTTTTAGAGTGGCCGCAACGACACAAAGCGTTTGTTCCTTGCAAAATACTCTCTTTCCCTTCTTTGTTAATCATCTTAAATTCACCTTTGATGATGTAGGGCCCGGCAGGGACTTCCGTGATACTAATCAGATTTTCATTTTTATCCATAATTTTATTTTTTAAGTAGTCAACTCTATTTATATAACATTTGGAATTGGAAATAGTTTTTTCTGTCCACCATTTGTTTTATCAGATTTCCTTATCTTTGCACACAATGATACGAAATGTGATAATGAAAGCTCTGTATCTCGGTTTGTTATTGATTGGAAGCCATTTGCCTTCTGTTCAGGCTCAGGAAGTGGCTCCCAACGATATTCCTTTACCCTGGTATTCGCAGAAGATCAGCGGATGTCCTTATGCGCATTGTTCGCTGGCATCCTCATTGATGGTATTTGATTATTATAAAGGGATGACCGTAGATAGTTGCCGTTCGGCAGCAGAAGCCGAAGCAAAGCTTGTAGAGTATCAGAAAAATTATTTTTTGAAAAAACGTGCTCCTTTCAAGCGGCGTACATCCATAGGACAGGGTGGCTATTATTCTTTTGAAATAGATTCGTTGACACGGTATTATGAACATATGGTGAGTGCTGAGCATTTTATGAATAAAGACTACCGGGCGCTGAAGGCATATATTGATCAGGGTATTCCCGTACTGATAAATGTGAGGCATCGCGGTTCGTCTCATGGGTTGATGCAACCGGGTAGTCACCGTCATTGGATGGTGCTTCGCGGTATAAATGATACTCATGTATGGATCAACGATCCCGGGCGTTCGGCTATGATGCGGAGTAAGGGTGAAAATCAATGTTTTCCAATAAAGCGGGAGCGGGGTAATCCGGCCTGGTTTGATGGCTGCTGGACAGGGAGGTATATTGTGATAACTCCACGTATTCCACTGGCTATAGCACGTGCTGGGAAATTACCACCTGTGGAGAAAGAGATAGAGATACAACGTCCGTTGATCCCTTGGCAGGAACTGCCCGAAATGATTAATCTGTAAAACAAATATATTAAATATGGCATTTGAAGCAACAAAAAGAGAATGGAGTGAACTGTATGCTTTTTTCCGTTTGCTGGCAGACGGAAAGGTTTCGTTGGGTACGCCGCAAGCAAAAAAAGACGATACACAGTGCTGGCCTGTAGCAATGGTACAGCGCGAAGAGCATGATGGTACGCGTCGCTATTATATTGAGAAAGAGGAAATTCATATTGTAAACGAAACAGTAGATAAGCGAATACCACGGGAAGATTTTGCCACAGTGGCCGGATTAATTCTCGATGCAGTCAAGTCGTCATCCGAAAATGATGTGACTTCGCCTGATGGGGTAGAAGAGTTCCTGGATGAAGCAGGTATCTTTGATCTTGAAGCAAAAACAGATGATCGTACGGACTTTTCTGTTGCCTTCTGGCATCCTGAGGCTCCATTGACAGGATTCAATGTTCGTTCACGTCTTAGTGCCATGAATCCTTTGCTTGATGGCGGACGAACTGCCAATCTGAAATTGGAGCAGACAGGTGTTAAGTTTGCCGTACCTACTGTGAATAAAATAAATGCATTGGAAGAGTCGCCTACAGAAGTGGCAGAGCGTATGATGATGATAGAACGCCTGGGCGGTGTATTAAAGTATTCTGATGTGGCAGACCGTGTGTTTCGTTGCAACCTGTTGATGATAGATTTGCACTTTCCGCGTGTTCTGGCAGAGATGGTACGTATTATGCATTTGGATGGTATCACACGTATCAGTGAATTGACGGAGGAGATAAAACGAATCAATCCGTTGAAAATCAAGGATGAACTGATCAATAAACATGGTTTTTATGAATTTAAAATGAAGCAGTTCCTGCTTGCTCTGGCATTGGGGATGCGTCCGGCAAAGATCTATAACGGGACGGATTCTGCTGTGGAAGGAATTTTGCTGATAGATGGAAACGGAGAGGTGCTTTGTTATCATAAAGCGGAGAAAAAGACATTTGAAGATTTTCTCTATCTGAATACCCGTTTAGAAAAAGGATCTGTGGATAAAGATAAGTACGGCTTCCTGGAGCGGGAGAATGGGGTATATTACTTTAAGTTGAATGTGAAGATTGGGCTGGTTAAAAGGTGATGAGGTATGATACATTGTAGTGTAACCAGTTCATCATTTTATTTCTAACAAATAAAAATTAAAACACTATTCATCATGAAAACAAATGAAGTATTAGAAAATATCAAAGCACGTCGTAGCGTACGTGCTTATACTACTCAACAGGTAGCTGAAGAAGATTTACTGACTATTCTTGAAGCTGCCACATATGCTCCGAGTGGTATGCATCTTGAAACATGGCATTTCACAGCTATACAAAATACAGAGAAACTCGAAGAATTAAATGCCCGTATCAAAGGTGCATTTACCAAAAGTGAGGATAAACATTTGCAGGAGCGCGGATGTAACCAGACGTATTGCTGTTATTATCATGCACCAACGCTTGTAATTGTTTCTAATGAACCGACACAATGGTGGGCAGGTATGGATTGTGCCTGTGCTATTGAAAATATGTTTCTTGCTGCCCGTTCTCTGGGTATTGGTTCTTGCTGGATCAACCAGCTGGGGACAACATGCGATGCCCCCGAAGTACGTGAATTTATCACTTCTCTCGGTGTCCCCGAAAATCACAAAGTATACGGTTGTGTAGCCTTAGGATATCCTGATCCTTCTATTCCAATGAAAGAAAAGAGAGTAAAGGTGGGAACGATAACCGTTGTTTAGTTGAAAATTGAAAGTTGAAAGTTGAAAATTACTATGCAGCGTGACAGCGCAGCTAATTTTCAACTTTCAACTTTCAATTTTCAACTAAAACGAACCGTACCTTGTTGGCAACAGTTTTCTGTCTCCCAATGTATTATCTACGCGTGCCACATTTACCCAGAATTTATTTTCACGTACGCTTTCTATCGGGTAGGCAGCTTTTTCACGTGTATAGCTGTGTTCCCAGTGGTCGTTCACGATCTCATATTCCGGATGCGGAGCATTTATTAGTACGTTATCTTCCGCGCTTGCTTCGCCATTTTTCACTTCCTGGATTTCTTTCCATATCGTTTGCATCACGGTTACAAAATTATCCAGTTCCCACAAACTTTCACTTTCTGTAGGTTCAATCATCAGCGTTCCGTGAACAGGGAAGGAGAGAGTAGGAGCGTGATATCCATAATCCATAAGACGTTTTGCGATGTCGTTCTCGCTGATTCCTGTTTCCTCGTGTACTTTGCGGCATTCCAGAATCATTTCGTGTCCTACGAAACCATTAGCTCCGCGATATACGATGCCATACGTGTCTTTCAGGCAGGCAGCAAGATAATTGGCATTGAGGATAGCGGCTTTTGTTGCCATAGTCAAACCTTCGGTACCCATCATGCGGATATAACCGTATGTGATAGGTAGTATTCCTGCACTACCAAAAGGAGCGGCAGATACTTCATTTATCGGATTACCAAACAATCCGTGACCTGGGAGGAATGGTATCAGGTGTTCGGCTACACAAATCGGACCTACACCGGGGCCACCACCACCGTGGGGAGATGCAAAGGTTTTATGCAGATTCAGATGACAGACATCCGCGCCAATAAAGCCTGGATTGGTTAGTCCTACCTGAGCATTCATATTTGCACCGTCCATATACACTTGTGCGCCACAGGCGTGGATGATATCGCAGATCTCTACGATTTCTGTTTCAAAAATGCCATGTGTAGACGGGTACGTAATCATCAGGGCGGCTAACTCTTCTTTGTTTTCTTCAGCCTTGGCACGAAGATCATTCATTTCTACATTGCCATGTTCGTCGCAAGCACAAGTGATTGTGGTGAAACCTGCTTGTATAGCCGATGCAGGATTCGTTCCATGTGCCGATGCGGGTATCAGAATCTTATTACGGTGTCCCTGACCGATACTTTCGAGATAACTGCGAATCACACGAAGGCCTGTATATTCACCTGCTGCACCGGAGTTCGGTTGCAAGCTGACACCGGCAAATCCGGTAATTATTTTCAGTTCATCACTCAGGTTTTCTATTAATTTACGATACCCCTCAGCCTGGTCTTCGGGTACTAACGGATGCATACACAGAAGGTCCGGACGACTCAGTGGTAACATTTCGGCGGCGGCATTCAGCTTCATGGTACACGAACCCAGTGGAATCATAGATTGGGCAAGCGAGATATCCTTGCGGTCCAGTCTCTTGATGTAACGCATCATTTCCGTTTCCGTATGGTATTTATTGAATACTTCGTGGGTAAGGAATGCACTCTGGCGTTTCAGTTCTTTAGAGAATGTATCAGCATCGGGGATTTCAGTAATCTTCTGATAATCCTTCTCAGCAGCAATAGCGAAGATAGAAAGCAGCATATTGGCAGCAGAAATATCAGTGGTTTCGTCAATGCTGAAACCAACGTCACCATTGTCGAAATAGCGTAGATTCACCTCTTTGCTGAGTGCGATGGTACGTACTTGCGGTGCCGAAACATTGTCGGGCAATATGAAACGGAGCGTGTCGAAATAATGTTTGTTCACCTGTTTATATCCCAATTTGCTGATCTCTTTTTCAAGGAAAACACTGATACTGTGAATACGTGATGCAATATCCGTGATACCTTGTTGACCATGATAAACAGCATAGAATCCTGCCATTGTAGCCAGTAATGCCTGGGCAGTACAGATGTTGGAAGTAGCTTTTTCACGTTTGATATGTTGCTCACGGGTTTGCAAAGCCATGCGATAACACATCTTTCCATATTTATCCTTTGACCAGCCAATGATACGTCCCGGCATGTTGCGTTTAAATTCGTCGCGGGTAGCAAAATAGGCTGCTGAAGGACCACCATAGAACATCGGTGTTCCCAGCCTTTGCGTTGTACCGAATACAATGTCTGCTCCCCATTCACCCGGAGGTACGATGAGTGCAAGACCCAACAGATCGGCAGCTACAGCTACTTTACAATCAGCCTTGTGTGCCTTTTCTGTGAAACTGCGATAATCTTCAATACTTCCGTCCGAATTGGGATATTGGAGGATGCAGGCGAATACTTCCGGAGTCGGTTCAAATTCCTGATACTTGCCTACACGTAGCTCAATGCTTTGCGGTATGGCACGTGTATTCATCACAGCCAGCGTTTGTGGAAAAATATTCTCATCAACGAATACAACATTAGCTCCCGACTTTTGCTTATCGCGTGGGCGCAGTCCGTACATCATTGTAACTGCTTCTGCGGCGGCGGTGGCTTCGTCCAGTAAGGAACAGTTAGCTAATGGCATAGCTGTAAGATCGCAAACGGCTGTCTGGAAATTCATTAATGCTTCCAGGCGTCCTTGTGATACTTCTGCCTGGTAAGGTGTGTAAGAGGTGTACCATACAGGGTTTTCGAACACATTTCTCTGAATTACGGCAGGGGTAATGGTATTATACCAGCCCATTCCGATATAAGTGGTGAATAATTTATTCTGACCAGCCAGTTCGGCAATGTGCTTGCTGAATTCATATTCGGTCATAGCCGGAGGCAATGCCAATGGTTCTTTGAGCCGGATATTGGCCGGTATTGTTTTATCAATCAGTTCATCAAGAGTGCTTATGCCTATCTTGCGGAGCATCACTTCAATGTCTTTTTCGCTGACACCTATATGGCGGTTGGCGAATGAATCGGTTTTCATGTTAATTAGTTTTTAAGTTGCTCAAATGGATTGTATAATCGCTTGGCGTAGATTCTCCGTATGCGAAACAGTTATCGGAAGAATGGATTTTCCGCTTTCTCCATACCGATGGTCGTTGGTGCTCCGTGTCCCGGATAAACCACAGTTTCGTTGGGAAGAATGAACAGACGGCTACAGATGTGTTCTTTCAGTTCATCAAAGTTACCTCCCGTTAAATCGGCACGTCCGATGCTGCCTTGAAAAAGTACATCTCCGGAGAACATACAGTTCTCTGCTTTACAATAATATACAAGGCTTCCCGGAGAGTGTCCCGGTACGTGAATTGCTTCTAACGATATATTTCCGAAGGTGATTATATCTCCATCATGCAGGTATTTTCCCAGTGGCACAGGAGCTTCCTGTAGTTGGAAACCAAACATACGGCTCTGCTTCGGAGCTTCTTCAATCCAGTATTCATCCGCTTGGCTGGCTTCTGCAGAAAGGCCGAATTCTTTCAGCATGAACGGATTTCCAAAGATGTGGTCCAGATGCAGGTGTGTATTCAGCAAATGTTTCACTGTTAACCCATTGGTGTTGATGAAGTTTTTCAATGCTTGTTTCTCTTCATCATAAAAGCAGCCTGGGTCTATGACGACTGCTTCTTTTGTTTCATCCCATAATACATAACAATTTACGGGAAACATATTAAATTCAAATCTCTTTATTTTCATGATTATTTGACGTTACGTATCTATCTATTTATACGGTCACATATACCACTTTCTTTGTCTGGAAGAACTCTTCCTTAAAATCTTCATTTAAGCTGTGTAAGGTGGTTCTATGCTTAAACGGCATTGCTTCATGTTCAAGTTCTCCACCTTTAAGACAGATTAAACCATTCGGCAATACATTTTGTTGCCGGGGTGAGATGTTCTTTTTGATGATTTTAACTAAATCTGCCAACGGCATAACAGCACGGCTCACTACAAAGTCGAATAACTGTTTTTCCTCTTCGGCACGTGCATGGCGGAAGGTTACATTTTTCAGCCCGATGGCATTGGCTACTTCAGTAGCTACGCGCACCTTTTTCCCGATACTGTCTACCAGATGAAACTTTACATCAGGAAAAAGTATAGCTAACGGAATACCCGGGAAACCGCCGCCCGTACCCAAGTCCATAATGCTGGTACCGGGACGAAACCGGATCACTTTGGCAATGCCCAGTGAATGCAGTACATGATGTTCGTACAAGTTTTCGATGTCCTTGCGCGAGATGACATTGATTTTGGCATTCCAGTCGATGTATAAGTCGTATAGAGCAGCAAATTGCCTGCGCTGTTCTTCCGTGAGGTCAGGAAAATATTTTAGTATGATTTCCACTGCTTTATTTAATGTATGAGTTATATTTTTAATTTTTCAGTTCACCAATAACCGGATTGCTACCTAACATATGCTCCAGCATTTGAAAAGGCAGGGATACTACAACCGGTCCCATTGCGTAGGGAGTGATATCGTACACATTGTAGTAGAAAGTAACTCCGTCTTTGTTAAGATAGAAGTTTTCTGTAGCTGCTATTTCACCGGTTGATCCATAGCCCATATCTTCCAGTTCGGCACGTGTCTTGGCTCCGTTATCTGCCATAAGCTGATTCCAGATAAGATCGGTCAGTGGCTCCTGATAATCTCCAACAAAAATATCGTCCAGACGTAACGGACGCATCAGACCGAGGTCGAAGTTAAGATAAGTAGTCATGTAGATGCCATGCGCCCCACCTGTATATTCATTGTAGTTAATGCGATATACAAGCAAATTCTTTTCATAGAGCTGTACATGCTTTCGATTCCTTTGTAATAAGAATACCATGCGCCTACGGATGATTCATTTTCTTTATCTTTTTCATCTTCCAGATACATCGGTTCCAAATCGCGACGATACTCACTGATGTATGTTTCTGTATATTGTTTTACCACTTCCTGAGGTTTCTCTCCCATGTATTTATCGCCGAAACAAGCAGCAATGAAATATTTATCCAACGTATCTTTCAATAATTCGTCAGATGATTTGGAAGGATAGACAAAGTTTATCAGCAGGTTACAGGCTGGTTTGGATGTATCTCCAAAAAGATGTACCGTCTTGTTCACCTGTATACTATCGAATTCCAGCGAACCGGTATCTTTTTTCATCTTGTCACCACAAGAAAATAAAAAGCCGCTTGCCGCAAGTATAACTGCAAGTAGGCTGACATATTGTTTTTTCATAAGGGCTTTTTCTTTAAATTCAACATTTGTTAGGTTATTCCCTATCGACAAATATAGAACATATTAACGAATAGAACGAATAAAAAAGAAAAAAATAATGTGCTGAAACGGTTAAATCTCCCTATCTTTGTACCGGATTTATGAAGAGACTTCGATACATACTGCTTGCTATGCTCTCCCTGTTGATTATTTACGCCGGGGTAGGAGTCTCTGTTGTTCATTACTGCTGTGCCGGTTGCGAAACTGCGCAGACTTGTTGCACCAGTGGTTGCCCTAAATGTAATAAAGCTCACCATCAGTCAGATAAATCATGCAAAGACGAAGGTTGTACGGCTACTATCTATAAAGTAGATTTGATGAAACATTCGTGCGAAGCCTCTGTTGTTGCGCCCGTAATACAACTTATCTGTGAATTATTACCGGACTTTCAGTGCCTTCCACCTTCTGATAAATGGCAGGAAGTATCTTATGCTGTCCCTCCGCATCCTGTCAGTTCGCGGTACTATCTGACTCTTTATTCAACTCTTCTTATTTAGCCAAAAGTATATAAGAAAGGTATGTGTGTTGGTAGTGTTTCATAGTACTGCTTTCACTATTCCTTGCGTTTGCATCTTTAGGCTTCAGAATGCAAAACATCCCCATGTTGTGTACTAAAACATCCGGGTGTTTTGTACAACAACATCCGGATGTTCTGATTCCTTATCTCATATGTTATACAGATAAGATATTGGTAAACAGAATATAAAGAAGCCTGTAAATATACGAATACAGAATGTACTTTTCATGCAACCATGTTGCACAGGTTATTTTGTAAATTTGCACCACGAAATGAATTAATTTATATGAAATATATATTTTTATTATTTACTCTCTTCACTTTCCATACTTTACAGGCACAGGTGACGGGAATTGTAAAAGACAATACCGGAGAACCCATTCCCGGTGCCAATGTGTTTTGGATGAATACTACAAACGGTGTGACAACTACCGAAGAGGGCAGGTTCTCCATTTCCAAACCGGCCAAAAGCCATATGCTCGTTGTTAGCTTTATCGGTTTTGAGAATGACACAATTCATGTCAACAGTAAGAATCAGGAACTTGATATTATTCTTCACGAAGGTGTTGAATTAGGTGAGGTGAACATTGTAAGCCGGAAACTCGGTACGATGAAATTGCGAAACAGTGTGATGAATGAAGATATCATCAGTAGTGCCGAGCTGACACGTGCCGCCTGTTGTAATCTTGGCGAAAGCTTTGTTACTAATCCCTCAGTAGATGTCAGTTATTCGGATGCTGCAACAGGAGCCAAACAGATAAAGTTATTAGGACTTTCGGGTATGTATGTACAGATGATGACGGAAAATATTCCTAATTACAGGGGAGCTGCTGCACCCTACGGTCTGGGATATGTACCCGGTCCGTGGATGCAGAGTATCCAGGTAAGTAAAGGTAGTTCTTCGGTAAAAAATGGCTATGAGTCTATCACCGGGCAGATCAATGTAGAGTTCAAGAAACCTCAGCTCCCGGAGGCGGACTGGGTATCGGCCAATCTGTTTGCCAGTAGTACAAGCCGTTATGAAGCCAATGCTGATGCAACGATAAAACTCTCGAAACGGTGGAGTACTTCACTGCTGGCACATTATGAAAATGAAACAAAAGCACATGATGCAAATGATGATGGCTTTGCCGATATTCCCCGGGTAGAGCAGTATAATTTGTGGAATCGTTGGGCGTATATGGGCGATCACTATGTCTTTCAGGCAGGTATCAAGGGATTATCTGAACATCGTAACAGCGGGCAGGTCAGTCATGGGAAAGAACCGGCACATGATCTTTATGAAATAGGTATTAAGACGGATCGTTACGAAGCTTTCACCAAGAATGCTTATATATTTAATAAGGAGAAGAATACCAATCTTGCCCTTATCCTCCAAGGGACGATTCACAATCAGGATGCTACCTATGGTCTTAAACTCTATGATGTGGATCAGAGCAATGTGTATGCCTCTCTGCTTTTTGAGACGGAGTTCAGTAAGCAACACAGCCTTTCTACCGGATTGAGTTTCAATTATGATGGATATAATCAGCATTATCGCCTGACCAATGATGCAGAGCAGAGATTGACAAAGGCTTTGGTAAAAGAATCTGTTCCCGGAGCATATATTCAGTACACATTTAATTTGAATGATAAATTGATGCTCATGGGTGGACTTCGCGGAGATCATAGCAGTAAATATGGTTTCTTTGTAACTCCCCGTGCACACATCAAATATAATCCGAATGAGTATGTCCATTTTCGACTTTCAGCTGGAAAAGGCTATCGCACCAATCATGTACTGGCAGAGAACAATTATCTGCTTGCCAGCAGCAGGAAGGTAAAGATAGCCGATCATCTTAATCAGGAAGAAGCTTGGAATTATGGAGCAAGTGTTTCGACCTATATTCCTTTATTTGGTAAGACTTTGAATATTAATGCGGAATATTATTACACTGATTTCCTGAAACAGGTTGTTGTGGATATGGATACAGCCCCCCATGAAGTGTCATTCTACAATCTGGACGGACGTTCTTACTCACAGGTGCTACAATTGGAAGCGAACTATCCGCTTTTCAAGGGGTTCACCCTGACGGCTGCTTATCGTCTGACGGATGCAAAGACAACTTATAACGGGAAGTTATTGGAGAAACCTCTGACCAGTAAGTATAAAGGACTTTTGACGGCCTCTTATCAAACGCCACTTGGATTGTGGCAATTTGATGCAACGTTGCAGTTGAACGGTGGGGGAAGGATGCCGAATCCATATACACTTGCTGATGGTAGTCCGTCATGGGAGGCGCGCTATGGCAGCTTTGAGCAGCTGAGTGCGCAAGTAACGCGTTATTTCCGCCGCTGGTCTGTCTATGTGGGTGGGGAGAACCTGACAAACTTTAAACAAAAGAATCCGATTATAGATGCCGCTAATCCATGGGGAGAAAATTTTGATTCGACCATGATATGGGGGCCAATGCATGGAGCAAAGGCGTATATAGGGGTTCGTTTTAATTTACCGAGAATATAGAAGAGAGTAGTTAAGTAGTCAAAGTAGCTAAGTAGTAAGTAGCAGAGCGCTAACGTTATCCTGCCATATACATTTTAACTACCTCTACTTACTACTTAACTACTTTGACTACTTAACTACTAAAAAAAACAGTTTATGAAAACAAGAAGAATGGTAGCTGCTCTGGCAGTAGCTTTATTGAGTGTGACAGCCGTTATGGCGAAAGATATCCGTACGGCAGTGTTCAAAGTATCGCAGATGCATTGTGAAAATTGTGAACGAAAAGTGAAAGATAACATCAAGTTTGAGAAGGGAGTAAAAGAGTTTTCTACAGACTTGAAAACGAAAACCGTTTCTATCACTTATGACGCTGACAAGACAAATGTAGAGAAACTGAAAGCCGGATTTAAGAAGTTTAATTATGAAGCTGAGTTTGTGAAAGAAGCAAAGCAGACAGAAAAGAAGTAATTGAACAAACGTCCCGGAGAGATTGTTTTAATAGGGATGAGTAAGTAGTGATAAGTGATTAGCAAGCTACGCTGTATGCCGTATGGTACTTATCACTCATTGCTTATCACTACTCACTCATCATTATTCACTAATCGCTAATTAATAATATTATGAGTACTATTACAAAGAAAGCGTTTCCTGTGCTGAACATGCACTGTGCAGGATGTGCTAATAATGTTGAAAAGACAGTTCGCAAGTTGCCGGGTATTGTAGATGCTTCGGTCAATCTTGCTACCAATACACTCTCTGTCTCATATGAAGCCGACAAACTGACTCCCGGAGAAATTCGTGCCGCCGTGTTGTCCGGTGGCTATGACCTTATAATAGAAGAGGGTAATCTTAAGGAAGAGCGGAAAGAAGAGGCGCAACAGCAACATTACCGAAAGCTGAAGATGCAAGTTATCGGAGCTTGGGTTTTTGCTATCCCGATGCTGCTTCTTTCTATGGTTTTTATGCATGTACCATACTCGAATGAGTTGCAGTTGTTACTTACACTTCCGGTGATGATACTTTTTGGTGGTTCGTTCTATACGGGTGCCTGGAAGCAAGCTAAGTCGGGGCGTAGTAATATGGATACTTTAGTCGCTTTGAGTACCTCTATTGCATTTTTGTTTAGTGCATTCAATACTTTTTTCCCCGAATTCTGGTATGATCGGGGATTGGAACCACATGTCTATTATGAAGCCTCCGTCGTTATCATCGCTTTTGTATTGACGGGTAAGTTAATGGAAGAGCGTGCCAAAGGTAATACTTCAACTGCTATCAAAAAACTGATGGGGTTACAACCCAAAGTGGCGCGTATCGTGCGTAATGGCATTGAAGAAGAAGTTCTGATCGATCAGTTACAGGTGGGCGATCTTGTGGTGGTCCGCCCTGGTGAACAAATTCCTGTGGATGGGATTCTTGCCGAAGGAGAATCTTTTGTAGACGAAAGTATGATAAGTGGTGAACCTATCCCTGTCGAAAAGAAGCAAGGAGACAAGGTGCTTGCCGGAACAATCAATCAACGAGGTTCTTTTATAATAAAGGCTTCACAGGTAGGAAGTGAGACGGTATTGGCACGTATCATTCGTATGGTGCAAGAGGCTCAGGGAAGTAAGGCCCCCGTACAACGTATCGTTGACCGTGTAACGGGAATTTTCGTTCCTGTGGTTCTTGGTATTGCCATACTTACTTTTGTGCTTTGGCTGGTAATAGGTGGAACAGAATACTTCTCATATGCCATGCTTTCTGCCGTTTCGGTATTGGTAATTGCCTGTCCGTGTGCTTTGGGACTTGCCACACCTACCGCACTTATGGTGGGCATTGGCAAAGCTGCCAGTCAGCACATTCTGATAAAAGATGCTGTGGCCCTGGAGCAGATGCGCAAGGTTGATGTAGTGGTACTTGATAAAACCGGAACGCTGACAGAAGGACATCCTACTGTAAGCGGTTGGTTATGGGCACAAACGCAGGAAGAGTGTTTCAAGAATGTTCTTTTGGCTGCAGAAATGAAATCGGAGCATCCACTTGCCGGAGCCATTGTCACCTCTCTGCAAGACGAGGAAAAAGTAAAACCTGCACCGCTTGAAAGCTTTGAAAGTATTACAGGGAAAGGAGTGAAGGTGATTTATGAAGGCGATCTGTTTTGGGTAGGTAGCCACAAGTTGCTTAAAGATTTCGACGCCATTGTTACGGATGTAATGGCAGATATGCTTGTGCAATATGAGTCCGAAGGAAACGGAATCATTTATTTTGGTCGTGAGAATCAGTTGTTGGCTATTATTGCTGTTACGGATGCGATAAAATCTACCTCTTCCGAAGCTGTCAAGGAACTGAGACGTCAAGGCATTGATATTTGTATGCTGACAGGTGACGGACAACGTACGGCTTTGGCGGTAGCGGGAAAATTAGGTATTGATCGTTTTATTGCAGATGCCTTGCCGGATGACAAAGAAGACTTTATCCGTGAATTGCAATTACAGGGAAAAACTGTAGCAATGGTGGGCGACGGAATTAATGATTCGCAGGCATTGGCTTTGGCAGATGTCAGTATAGCCATGGGGAAAGGAACGGATATTGCAATGGACGTAGCTATGGTTACTCTGATGACTTCTGATTTACTGTTGCTTCCGAAAGCATTCAACTTATCCCGGCAGACAGTGAGACTTATCCATCAGAACCTGTTCTGGGCATTTATCTATAACCTTATAGGTATTCCCATCGCTGCCGGCGTACTCTTCCCATTGAATGGATTACTACTGAATCCGATGCTTGCAAGTGCTGCTATGGCATTCTCAAGTGTGAGTGTAGTATTAAATTCACTGAGTTTAGGAAAAAGGAAGTGATTTTAGAGTTATGATTTATGGAGTGTAATTCATTGTGCTGCTCTATTGGAGTTTTAATATAAATCATACTTCATAAATCATAATTCTCTTTTATCTTTGCCCTTATGAAAACAACTGTAATTGATTGGAATTTTATCCCATATGCCGAAGCCTGGCAACGGCAGACAGAATATTTTGACACCCTTGTCCGTGCCAAACAAAACGGAGAAGAGTATGAGAACGTCATAATCCTGTGCGAACATCCTTCTGTTTATACTTTGGGGCGTAGTGGAAAAGAAAACAATATGCTTTTGAGTGAAGCACAGTTAGAAAAGATTGGCGCTACACTTTACCATATTGATCGTGGTGGAGACATAACTTATCATGGTCCGGGACAGTTGGTTTGCTATCCCATTCTAAATCTTGAAGAGTTCGATCTGGGATTGAAAGAATACGTACATTTACTGGAAGAAGCCGTCATTCGTGTTTGTGCTTCCTATGGTATCACTGCCGGAAGGCTGGAGAAAGCAACCGGAGTGTGGTTGGAAGGAGATACTTCCCGTGCCCGTAAGATTTGTGCGATAGGAGTGAGGAGTAGCCATTATGTCACAATGCATGGACTGGCATTGAATGTAAATACCGATTTGCGTTATTTCAACTATATACATCCCTGTGGGTTTATAGATAAAGGCGTTACTTCACTGCGTCAGGAACTGGGATCTGAAATCCCAATGTCCGAAGTGAAGCAACGCCTTGAACTTGAAATAAAGAACCTGCTTACGCGATCCTGAATTTGTTATTTCAGAGCTTTAGCGATAGCCTTTTCAACCATTGGCTGCATGATTTCATATCCTTTCTTGTTGGGATGTACGCCATCTTTTGACAAATCGGCAGGCAATCCGTTTCTATCATCAGCCATTGCAGAGAAGTAATCCAGATAAATAAATTTATTCTTTTCTGCGTAAGCTTTGATCCATTTGTTCAGTTCCGGAATCTTCACATTAGCTCCATACCCGGACGCCAGGGATAATCAAAAGCGGGAAGTACAGAGCAGAGGATTACTTTGATACCATTTGCTTTGGCAAGCTGGGCCATAGAAGCCAGATTGTTTTCTATCATTTCAAGGGTAGAAGGGCCTGTATTTCCTGCTATATCGTTTGTTCCGGCAAGTATCACTACCACCTTCGGCTGTAAGTCAATCACATCCTGGCGGAAGCGAATCAACATTTGCGGAGTAGTCTGTCCGCTAATGCCACGATTGATATAAGGGCGGTCTTTGAAAAACTCCGGGCAGTTGTGGAGCCATCCGATTGTAATGGAGTTACCCATAAATACGACACGTTTTTCTCCTTTTGCAGGAGTGCCCAGTGCAGCGTTGTCCTTCTGGAATTGTTTTAAGTTAGCCCAATCCTGTGCGGCAATGTTGCCACTCATAAGGAACAGGCTGATAAGTAAAAGATAAATAGTTTTCATTCTTTTTGTCGTTTCCATCGTTGTTTTTATTTTTTCATTCTGATAACGCGTATTCCTGTCCAACTGTTGTTACGGTCGAGCAGACGGCTCAGTGCAAGTTTTTCTACTAATACTTTTCCTTTTGAAGAAGAGGCATGAAGCATACATAGATTGCCCTTTATATAAATGGCAATCCCCATATGAGCCACATCCAATCCCGGGGTGTTTGTAGTAATGGCGATGATGTCTCCGTTTTTAATCCAGGAAAGTCCCGTTACGGGCAATGCATCTTTGGGTAACCAATGAACTTCCTGTCCTGTCAACGCTTTTTCATAACCTGCCATTTTACTGACATTGGCCGGGGAGTTAGCAAGCTGTTTATACTGTTGCGGATGAGTAGACATGTATGAGAGGGATAATTTCTGTGTATATGGGCTATTGGCAGCGGTTACATCTTCCATGATTCCTTCACGTACTCCGTTGTTTATCCAATCGGCAATGTAGTGTAAACGTGAAGTGTATCCGTCAATCTTTCCGTCACGATACCGGATGCGTTGCAAATTCTCTGCGAAATCACCCTCACGCATATCTTTACCCTGGGTGGGGCAGAGAGACATGGCAAGCACATATTCTACAAGAGTGGTGCAGTCTACTTCGTCGCAATTGATAATAAGATCTTCTTCGTCATCCATTTCCAGCGTGTGGGCAGTGTATGGAGTATCGATGAATGTCTGAGCATTGGTTAGCATAAGATTTGTTTCCTGTTGCGCTGCAACCGGGCCACCTGATAAACAGGCGGCCAGTAAAAATGAACTGATTGTTTTCATTATTAATATTGATAAATTAAGTTTCTGAAATCGGTTTTACGGCCGAAAGGAACCAGTGTAAAGCCGTATTCAACAGCATTCTGTGCACCGGTACGAATCAGGTAAGGCTCGTGTGCAAGTGCTCCCCAGCTATTATCACCACCGACACCCATCATGCGGTAATCAATAAAGAGATCTACCATCTTTTCCGGTTTCGGATCTGTGAGATGGCGATGGTTCGTTTGGGCTGTACGTGGGGCCGCGTTGTGTAGATCGTCTCCACTATCAAGGGTTTCGAGCGGATAGTTTGAGGCGTTCATTTCGAAAGTACGGTCGGCTACAAGGAGTAATCCTGCACCGGATTTATTGGTAAGTGCACACCAGTAAATATCTGTACGGTGATTGTTTTCCTGTGGGCGAATGTAGGGTTCGTACATCTTTTTGATAGGAGTGGAGTATTCACCAAAGAACTGTGAAGTACGGCGGTCACGATAGTTTTCTTCCGGTCCGCGTCCGTAGTAAGTCAGTGTGGTGAATGTTTCCGGCATTTGCATACGCAGGCCGATACGTGGAATCATCGGAGTCTTTTCATTGGCTGCCACAAAGCGGTTATCTACCTTTATTACTCCGTTTGTGTAAATTTTGTAAGTGATATCCCAAGTTGCGTCAGTTTGCGGGAATTGGTAAGTACAGGTCACTTCTCCGTTACGGGCATTGAAAGAGGCAGCCATTATATCTTGATAACTTGCTTCTTTCCATACTCCCAGTTTGCGTGCCAGTCCTGCACCATAATCATTGTCAATCGGTGCACGCCAGAAGTTAGGGTGTAATCCTTGCCCGTTGAGAATGTATTCTGCTCCGTTGTATTGGTAGGAGACGAGCAAACCACTCTTCTTATCAAAAACAGCCTTGAAGTTCTTTCCTGAATAGATAACCTGTGTATCTGTTTCCTTCATGGGTGCAACTTCTTGCTGAGCCACTTTGTCTTTGTGGAAAGTATAGATGTAGTTCTGTTCACGGGCTATTACTGTTCCTACCGGAAGGAATGGTTCCGCAATGCGGACTGTAGCATAAAATTCGATACGTACATCGCCGGTACTGGTTTGTGCCTGTGGGATACCTTTCAGTTGTACGGTTACCGTCTCGCCCGGTGCCCCGCTGACCTGGAATTTATCTGTATAGATTTCTTTTCCATGATCGCGAATAATGTAGTGATAATTATACTTATCCAGATTGGTAAAGCTGAAATCATTGCGCAGATCGATTGTTCCCTTGTCTTTTTTGAAGTTGATAAACTTGATATTCTGATATACTTTACCCATTTCCGTAGTATGCGGTTTCACAGTCCGGTCCGGATAAACAACGCCATTGATACAGAAATCTCCGTCTGAAGGAGTACCAAAAGCACCGTAATCACCACCATAGGTCCAGTATTTACGTCCGTCGGCAATTTTCTCTGCAAATCCCTGATCTACCCAGTCCCAGATGCAACCACCCTGTAAGAGCGGGTACTTCTCTATAACGTCCCAGTACTCCTGGAAGTTACCCAGACTGTTTCCCATAGCATGTGCATATTCACACAAAATGAGCGGGCGGGTATGCTTCGGATCCTTTGCGTATTTCTCGATGTCGGCAGGCCGTGTGTACATCGGACAGTAGATATCCGAATTCCATTCCAGATGTGCCTGTTCGTATTGCACCGGACGACTGTCGAGTTCTTTCAGTGCACTATAAGTCTTGTAGAAGTTAATACCGTTTCCGGCCTCATTTCCCAATGACCAGACAATCACCGAAGGATGGTTTTTATCACGTTCGTACATGTTGATGGTACGGTATAGGTGTGCATCCATGAATAGACGGTTGTTGGCTAAAGTACCACCTACTTCGCGGTTATACCCCATTCCGTGAGATTCGATATTGGCTTCATCAATTACATAAATTCCATATTCATCACATAGTTCGTAAAAACGTTCTTGTTGTGGATAGTGGCAGGTACGGACGGTGTTTACGTTGTACTTCTTCCAGAGTTCGAAGTCTTTCAACATCAGCTCTTCAGTGACGTAATGTCCGGTGTGTTCATTGTGTTCGTGTACATTTACACCTTTTACGAGAATTGGTTTACCATTGACACAAAGCTGGTTATTTTTCATTTCCACGGTACGGAAACCTACTTTCACACTGGTTGCTTCCATTACCTCACCACTTTCGGGCTTCTTCAAGCTGATAACGAGGGTGTAAAGGTCAGGAGTTTCGGCTGTCCACTGTTTAGGGCTTTTGATGATATTGTCATCAAAAACAAATTCGTTCAGGCTCTGAGAGATTCCGGGAGCAGGCATTGCTTTCACAGCATAGTCTGAAGTAGCTACCTGTTGTCCGTCTTTATCAAGAAGTTTGTAAGAGATAACATATGAAGGATAAACCGGCTTGCCACTATTGGCTATTTTAATTTTAAATTTCAGGATACCGTTATTGTAGTCGGCATCCAACGGGCTTTCTACTTTAAAATCAGAAATACGAAGCTGGGGTTGTGCATAGAGATAGACATCTCTCTCGAAACCACTCAGCCGCCAGAAGTCCTGGCACTCCAGATAGTTGGCATCCGAAAAGCGGTGAATTTGTACGGCAAGCACATTCTTACCGGGTTTCACCTGTCTCGTGATGTTGAACCGGGCAGGAGTCTTTGCATCTTTATTCATACCGATGAATGTTCCGTTCAGGTAGTAGAATGCTGCACCTTTGGTTCCGTCGGCACTGAGGAATATCTCTTTTCCATCCCAGTTGGCAGGAAGGTTAAAATCACGGCGATAGGTACCTGTCGGGTTCCATTCTTCCGGTACATACGGAGGGTTGGGTTTGTCCCAATAGGGGGCATAGCCCGGTGAACAAAACTCGTAAGAGGTATTTACATAGATGGGAATTCCGAAACCTTGTCGCTCCCAGTTACCGGGAACTTCAATATCTGCCCAGGCACTTACATCTTTCTCAGGAAGCATGAAGTCAGTAGGGCGGGTAGAGAAGCTGTCTACATAGTTGAATTTCCATTTGCCATTCAACGAGAGGCGAAGAGTACCGTCTTTGCGGTTGTTTGCCGTTGCATCTTTTTCGTTGGTGTACGATGTGAAGGTACTGCGGGGAGTTTCACGATTGATACTGGTTAGATTAGGGTCGGTTATCTGTTTGTAACGATCCCCCTGGGCTGTGGAGCTCAGAGGGAGTATTACGAAACATGCAACCGTTAACAGGTTTTTCATGAAGATAGTTTTTATATTGTTACTTTGAGAAATATTACTTCACTTTCATCGAAGCTTTAATGAAATAAAGAATCAACAATGCATAAGCACCCAGAGCAAGTACCTGCGACCAGGTATTATTCAGCCACGCATCATTCACCAGATTGATACCGCCAAAACGCATCGCTGCACTCACAACACCCATTAATGCACCACCGGCAATGAAACCGGAAGCAAGTAACGTACCTTTTTCGCCACGTTCAGTGTTCAGTGAAGTGTCTTTGCTGCGGCTGGTCACATACCAGTTAATGGCTCCACCTACTACTAAAGGTACATTCAGTTCCAACGGGATGAACATACCCAGTGCAAAAGCAAGAGCAGGAATCTTACAGAGTGTCAGAATGATAGCTAATATCGCACCGATGCCGTAAAGCAACCAGGGTGCACCTACACCACTCATCAGTGGTTCGATAACGGCTGCCATAGCATTTGCCTGTGGTGCAGCCAGCGCTCCGCTTGTGAAACCATATGTTTTATTCAGGATAATCATGACTCCGCCTACCGTAGCAGCCGAAACAATTGTTCCTAAAAATTTCCATGCCTCCTGTTTGGCAGGAGTACTTCCCAGCCAGTAACCAATTTTCAAGTCGGTAATGAAACCACCTGCCATGGACAAGGCTGTACATACTACACCACCCATCACCAACGCAGCCACCATACCCGAAGGGCCTTTCAATCCTACAGCTACCATTACAACAGAAGCCAGAATAAGCGTCATCAGTGTCATACCCGAAACTGGGTTGGTACCAACAATTGCAATTGCATTGGCGGCTACTGTAGTAAACAGGAAAGAGATGCCTGCCACTAATACGATAGCTACTATTGTATGTATCAGATCACCTTGCATTACGTCAAAGTAGAAGAACAGGAAAATCAGAATCAGTGTAATAATAGAACCGATAGCAATAATCTTCATAGAAAGGTCACGTTGCGTACGAATGATGTTTTTCTCAACATTCCCTTTGCCACCCATCTCTTTGGCAGCCAACCCTACAGCACTCCTGATAATGCTCCATGATTTGATAATACCGATAACACCAGCCATAGCAATACCACCGATACCGATACTCTTTGCATAGTATTTGAATATCTCTTCGGGACTCATCATACCTACGGTGTTAGTGATTTCCGGGTTCCATGCATTCAGTACGCTATCTCCCCAAAACATTGATATACCTGGTACAATAACCCACCATACCACCAGTGAACCGGCACAAATGATAGATGCATATTTCAATCCGACGATATACCCCAGACCTAATACTGCAGCACCTGTATTTACTTTGAATACCAACTTGGCTTTTTCTGCCAGCATTTCACCGGCGCTGCATACACGGGTCGTAAAATTTTCATTCCACCAGCCGAAAGTAGCCACAATAAAATCGTATAAACCACCGATCATACCTGCCATCAATAACGGCCTGGCCTGGCTGCCTCCTTTTTCACCGGATATGAGTACCTGTGTGGTTGCCGTGGCTTCCGGGAAGGGGTATTTACCATGCATATCACTAACGAAGTATTTGCGGAAAGGGATAAGAAACAAAATCCCCAATACACCACCCAACAGCGAACTGATGAATACCTGCATGAAGGTGACTGTCATCTCCGGATATTTAACTTGCAGAATGTACAAAGCGGGGAGTGTAAAGATGGCTCCGGCTACGATAACACCCGAACAAGCACCAATAGACTGGATGATCACATTTTCTCCTAATGCATTTTTTCGTTTTGCCGCGCCGGAAACACCTACTGCAATGATAGCAATAGGAATGGCAGCTTCAAATACCTGACCTACTTTCAGTCCCAGGTAGCAGCGGCTGCCGAAAAAAGGATGGCCATGGTGATACCCCAGGTGACTGACCAGAAGTTTACTTCCGGATAATTTTTACCGGGACTCATCAGAGGGTTGTATACTTCGCCCGGTTTTAATTCTCTGAACGCATTCTCGGGCAAGCCGGTGAATTTGTCTTCTTCTTGTTTCATAGTTTCTATATAAATATTTAATGTGTTTAATTATGTATTCTGTAAATATGCATCAAAGAAAGCAAAAAAAAAGGAGAATCGAAAGATTCTCCTTACTGTTGTTGTCTATTTTTTCTTATTTGGCATCTTTTGCTGTCATATTACCTTCAATATACAAACGCAGCATTTCTGTTTTAGCATTTGTGCGAAGAGTTATTGATTTCTTGAAGTGTCCGGGGTATTTACCTGTTCCGTTGTAAGTAACCTTGATCGTTCCTGTTTTTCCCGGAAGGATCGGTTCTTTTGTATAGTCGGGCACCGTACATCCGCAGGATGCTACAGCCTGATGAATAACCAAAGGAGCATCACCGATATTAGTGAAAGTAAATACGCAGGATACAACCGGATTGTTTTCTGAAAATGTTCCGAAATCATGAGTGGTTTTATCAAACTTAATGTCGGCAGTTTGAGCAGATGCATAACTGATTCCTATTACCAACATTGCAACGAATAATGCTATTTTTTTCATATTCATTTCCTTTTTATGGTTTATGAATGACAAAGGTAGAGCTTTTTTTTAAAAATAATGCCGTATCTTTGCGAAATAGTATTAAAAAAAGACGAACAATAGCTTATGAATAGTAGAAGTATCATTTTTATAGCTTTTATTTTACTGCTGTGTACATCTTGTAGAAAAGAAAAAGAGATGACACTTTCCGGTCTGGATGTACGGGACTTTCAGACGGAAGTAGACGGACAATTGACAAATTTGTATGTGCTTAAGAACCAGAATGGAATGGAGGTTTGTATTACAAACTACGGTGGAAGAGTCGTATCGTTAATGGTACCGGATCGTAATGGGAAAATGGAGGACATTGTATGTGGATATCCTACTATTGCTGAGTATCTTGCTAAGAAACAGAACTTTGGTGCTACCATCGGACGATATATCGGTAGAATCATGTATTCTACCTTTACGTTGGATTCTATTACATACCATCTTGTTCCTAATACCGGAGAACATTGTGCTCATGGAGGAGATCCGGGGTTTGCGTCTAAAATATGGCAGGCAGAACAGCTGGATGAAAATGCACTGAAATTAAGTTTATTTTCTCCGGATGGGGAGAACGGATTTCCCGGTAATTTACAGGTACATGTTATTTTTGTGGTGACCAATGACAACGAACTGGATATTCATTACGAAGCGGAAACAGATAAACCTACTGTTATTAATCTGTCACATCACTCCTTCTTTAATATCTCCGGTGATTTTGATACGACAGTTGAAGATCAGTCTCTTTATATCAATGCGGATATGTATACTCCTTATGATTCGTTGAAATGTGTTACGGGAGAGATCCTGCCGGTAGCGGGAACACCTTTTGATTTTACCACTCCTCATTTAATTGGTGAACGTATTAATGAAAATGTAATGCAACTGAATATTGTGAAAGGATATGATCATAATTGGGTGTTGAATACGAACGGAGATGATACAAAGCTGGCAGCTCGTCTAATAGATACAAAAAGCGGACGTAGTATGGAGGTTTATACTACAGAACCTGGTTTGCAGGTATATACGGCAAACGGATTGCGTGGTGCAATGGTAGGAAAGAAGGGGATTGCTTATCAGAAGCGTACGGCCGTTTGTCTGGAGACGCAACATTTTACAGATAGCCCTAATAAACCACAATTCCCGTCTACAGTACTTCGTCCCGGAGAGAAATATTACAGTCATTGTGTGTATCGTTTCGGAGTAGTAGATTAAGAGTAAAAGTCTGCGTTCGTCCTGTGTTTCCATTCAGCAATCATCGCCTAACGCACTTCCCTGTGCGGGAAACACAACTTTCCATGAATTTTGGCTAATAAAAAAGTGCCGGTTACATTTGGTTAATATGCAACCGGCACTTTTCTGTTTGTCAATGGTTTATTTCTTCAATGCAAACCCCAGCATCATTCCGTCATAGCTATCTGCCAGTGAACTGATTGTTTTAAGAGTTGTACTACTACTTTTACTTGATATAAATGCAATCAGTTTCAATAGTTTGTCAGAGTTGAACAGCAGATCCATATTGGTACTTGTACAGTTTACCTTTGCATTCATATTCAGCAACTTGAAGTATCTTAGGTGTACAACTTTGTCTGTAGCATCATATGAATAAGTTCCTGTCATAGTACGTTTTCCTACTGTACTTGTAAAAGTACTGTCCGCATTGAAAGTAAAGCTGACCTGTCCGTCTTTAATACCGACTTTTGCCAACTGCTCGTCCAGTTTCTTTTCTGCAACGGCCGCCGCTGCTGCACCACCTGCCTTCTGTAACAGGTTATCTGATTCGAACTCAATAGCCGAACCGCTATATGTCCAGGTTCCAGTCATATCTATCGTTTGATTACCAGTTACGGCATTTACTACTTTTTCGATGTTGTCTTTATTAAATAAATCTTTCCATGATTGTGCCTGTACATTCGTTGTAACAAGCAATAAGGCCGACACGACTGCCAGCGATAAAACATACTTTTTCATTCTAATTTGTCTATTTTGAATTAACTTCTTTGTTGATACTTTCTATATAATCTAATATTTCCGTACGTCCCATCCGGTCTTCCGAAGAGGATACGAAATAGGGGGGGAGCTCTTCCCACTGTTTGCGAAGTTCGCGTATATATGCGTTGATATTCATCTTTAAACGTCCGCCTTTCAGCTTATCTGCTTTGGTGAATATGATGGAGAATGGTATTCCATTTTCACCCAACCATTCCATAAACTCCATATCTATCTTCTGTGGCTCCAGGCGGGAGTCTATTAGCAAAAAGAGATTTGTCATCTGTTCACGTTCCAGGATATAGTCTTCGATGATGGTACGAATCTGTTCCTGACCTTTCATTCCGCGACGGGCATAACCGTAACCCGGAAGATCGACGATGTACCAGCTATCGTTGATTAGGAAGTGATTGATGAGCATTGTTTTCCCGGGAGTAGCTGATGTCATAGCCAACCCCTTCCGGCCGGTCAGCATATTAATAAGGCTGGATTTACCTACATTGGAGCGCCCTATGAAAGCATATTCAGGAAGATGCCCGGGCGGACATTTTTTCACGTCCGTGTTACTAACAATAAATTCAGCGTTTGATATTTCCATATTCTTTGTTAATTATTTCATTTGAAGATAAAGCGTACATCCCTGCAAAAGTAAGTATTCCGTTCAACATTAGCAACTCATACCCGAACTTATATCCATACCTCTGCATTGCGAAACAATCGAGGGCATAGCATATTAGCGGAGAAGCTACTGCTATAAACGGTACCCACCGGTCCCGGGTGGTTCTGTGTGTAAATAGTCCGAAAGCAAACATTCCCAATAGCGGGCCATACGTATAGGAAGCAATGATATAAATAGCATCGATCACACTTTTACTGTTGAGTGCTTCTACCAGGCAGATGAAGAAAATGAGTATCACAGATAGTATAATGTGTACTCTTCCACGTCGTTGCCGAGCTACTTCTTCTATATCTTTATTTGTGTCAAGAAGGTCTACACATACACTGGTAGTCATTGCAGTCAGTGCGGAATCGGAATTACTGAACGCCGCTGCAATGATACCGATTGTGAAGAGTACAAGTACTGTTTGCCCCAGATATCCTTGTGTGGCAAACATCGGAAGTATATCGTCATTCACTTCCGGGAGGATAAGGTTCATTTGTCCTGCCAATGTCAACAGAAGGATCCCCAAGCAAAGAAACAGGAGATTCAGCGGGATGAAAGAAAACCCGTAACAATACATATTCTTTTGTGCCTCGCGCAGGTTTTTGCAGGAAAGATTTTTCTGCATCATGTCTTGATCCAACCCCGTCATCACAATTACAATGAAAATGCCACTCAGGAATTGCTTGAAAAAATTCTGTCGTGACATCCAGTCATCAAATATGAATATACGGCTATGTGGGTTGTTGCTGATAAGCTGTATTATGCTGTTTCCTCCTAAATCCAACTTTTGTATGGTGATATAGATGATGCAGATTAACGCTGCTATCAGGCAGAAGGTTTGTAAAGTATCTGTCCAGACAATCGTTTTTATACCACTTTTATGCGTATATATCCAGACCAGTGCCACGGATCCGGCAGCAATCATCCAGAAGGGTATACCCATGTTACCGAATACATAAGTATGAAGAATGAGGCAAACCAGATACATTTTGGCAGCTGTACCTAACATACGGGACAATAAGAAAAAGAAAGAACCTGTACGGTAAGTTCGTGGTCCGATTCGTGTGCCGAGATAACTGTAGATACTTGTCAGATTGAGCCGGTAATATAATGGAAGTAACACGTGTGCTACCACCAGATAACCGAAGAAAAAGCCGAAAACTGTTTGCATATACGTCATGTCCATACTTCGCACCATACCGGGTACAGAGACAAAGGTTACTCCCGATATGCTGGCACCGATCATCCCGAAAGAGACGATATACCACGGTGACCGGTTCTCTCCCCGGAAGAATGCAGCATCCGAACCGCTTCTTTTTCCTTTTCCGGTAAGGCGGGCTATCAGTAGCAGTACTGCAAAGTAGCATATAATAGTGACAAGTATTCTCATAACGGGCGCAAAGGTACAATTTATTTCGCAATTCACGTGACGGGCTTTTTCTATCTGCAAATAATAAGTATCTTTGCACTGAATAATAGATTCAGTTAGAAATATATGAACCAACAATATCCTTCTGTGCTGCTTGAAAAGGCAGTCGGAGAGTTTTCCAAACTTCCCGGAATAGGACGAAAGACTGCTATGAGACTGGTGCTTCACCTGCTGCGGCAAGACAGCGCTACCGTTGAAGCTTTTGGAAACTCAATTATCACATTGAAACGCGAGGTGAAGTATTGCCATGTATGTCATAATATATCCGACACAGATACCTGCCAGATTTGCGCCAATCCCGCCCGTGATGCTTCAACAATCTGTGTGGTAGAGAATATTCGGGATGTAATGGCGGTAGAGGGAACTCAGCAATTCCGTGGATTATATCATGTGCTGGGAGGTGTTATCTCGCCTATGGATGGAGTAGGCCCCAGTGATCTTCAGATAGATAGCCTTGTGCAACGTGTAGCAGACGGAGGAATAAAAGAAGTTATACTTGCCCTGAGCACCACCATGGAAGGAGATACGACCAATTTTTATATCTACCGTAAGCTCGAAAGAATGGGTGTTAAGTTGAGTGTACTTGCCCGTGGCGTTTCTATAGGTGACGAGTTAGAGTATACCGATGAGGTGACATTGGGACGAAGCATTGTTAACCGGACGGTATTTACAGGAACTGTATAGTTTTTAATAAAAGAAACAGATATTAAAATGGAGAAACAGATAAAGCGCGTTGTAAAAAAAATTGAAGATAAGTTATATAATCTTTTGGGCGGTTACTATACTATTGGTTGTTATTGGCGAAACTGAATTTTTCCCTATTGGGCTATTGGCTGATGATGTGAGAACTTGTTATTTTCTCGAAACGGTAGGGATATTACTCACGGCTATTTGTATTCCTTTTTCTATGAAGCTTTTTTCTTTTGTGTTAACGCGTAAAATTGATAAACTAACTTTTCCGGTCGCTCTTAGTCGATATGCCTTATGGAGTATTGTACGTTTAGGATTACTTAACTTTGTTGTTATATATAATCTTTTGTGTTATTACATGACATTGAATAGTACCGGTGCTCTTTGCGCCTTATGTGCTTTGACTGCTTCATTTTTTTGTTTGCCAGGCGAAAAAACGCCTTCGTAACGAACTTTATATAACGAACGAAGAATGAAGCTTACAGTAGTTATAGTTAATTATAATGTAAAATACTATTTGGAACAATGTCTTGTATCCCTTTATCAGGCCATTAATGATATTTTTTCAGAAGTAGTAGTGGTAGATAACGCTTCTACTGATGGCTCTAAAGAATACATAACAGAACGTTTTCCTAATCTTACATATATTTATAATGAAGAAAATGTAGGCTTTGCACGTGCCAATAATCAGGCGATGCGGAAAGCTAAAGGAGAATATATATTATTATTGAATCCCGATACTTTGCTTCCTGCAACTAATATTGTGGAAGTACTTCGCTTTATGGATACTCACTCCGACGCCGGCGCTTGTGGAGTAAAGATGCTTGCGCCTGACGGCCATTTTTTACCAGAATCGAAAAGAGGATATCCATCTCCATTAACTTCGTTTTGGAAACTTACAGGAATGCACCGTTGTTTTCCGAATAATCCTCGATTCGATAGATATTATCTTTCGCGCCTGGATGAAAATTCTATTCACTCAGTCCCTGTATTAGCCGGAGCTTATATGATGCTTCGTAAAAAAGCATTAGATCGTTCTGGACTGCTTGACGAGGATTTTTTTATGTATGGTGAAGATATTGATTTATCTTGTCGTATCACCAAATCCGGATATAAGAATTATTATCTGCCATATCCAATTTTGCATTATAAAGGTGAAAGTACTCTAAAGAATCGTATCGATATGTGCATGTGTTTTATGGTGCAATGGATATATTTTTTCGTAAACATGGTTCACACTACCCTTTACCATATCGTTGGATGATTAGGACGGGAATTAAGATACAGACTTGGTTGAAATTGACTATAGTCTGTGTGAAGAAATGTTTTTTTGCATTACGACCAACCAAAGAGTATATGCCTTGTTTCCTTATTTTTATCAATGAGAAAAATTTAGATAATATTCGCACTATCTTTAATTCTAATCAGTTGAACGGACATCATCACTTTGTGATAGTAGATGAGAAATCTGTTATTAATGAGTCTGAGCTTTTATCAAGTTTTTCTGATGAATTTACACATGTAGTATATGATAGTAGCGCTTTTTCTTATTCAATGATACTTTCTTTACTTGTTCATAACCAAAGAAAGAATTTACAATTAGGTGTATATAATGCTGAGAGTTGTGTATTGGTAACTCCCGAAAAAAACTATGTATAAGTAACATGAAACAATCTTTTTTAATAAATGATCGTATCTATCTCCGTGCTGTAGAACCAGAAGATATTGATATAATGTACGAAATGGAAAACGATCCTTTGATGTGGGATATAAGTAGTTTTACAGTGCCTTATTCCCGTTATGTATTACGCCAGTACATTGAAGGTCTCAGAGTGATATGTTTGCCGATAAGCAATTGCGTCTTATGATTATACGACGTGAAGACAATCGTATCCTTGGAACGATTGATGTAACCGACTTTGTTCCTTTGCATTCACGTGGAGCAGTAGGTATTGCAGTACACACTGATTTTCGTAGGGAGGGGTATGCTTCTGATGCACTCAATTTGTTGTGTGATTATGCATTTGATTTTCTGCAAATTCATCAGCTCTATGCTCATGTCGCAATAGAGAATGAAGCCAGTATGAAATTATTTTCTTCCTGTGGTTTTGTACAGTGTGGCTTATTGAAAGACTGGATTGTAACCTCAGAGGGATATAAAGATGCTGCCTTGATGCAACGTTTCGGACAGCGTTAATCAATCAATTCAATGAAGGAACTTGTGGAAAGCGAGACCAGGTTTCATACTTGCTACCTAACTTTCCCAGTGTGTTTTTCCACATATCTTTGGCTTCTCCATTGAGTAGATAAGAGGCTTCTTCTTTGGCAATCAGCCAGGTGTTTTCCTTGATCTCCTGTATTAATTGTTCATATTCCCATCCCGAATATCCCAAAAAGAAACGTACTTTTCCGTTGATATTATTCCCTTGTAAAATATGCTTTTTCAAGGCATCAAAATCTCCGTTCAGGTATAATCCTTTATTTACATGGAGCGCTCCGGGAATATGTGGCAAAGTATGCAGATAGAAAAGTGTGTCTGTCCCTATGGGGCCGCCTTTATAGAGAGGTATATCTTCCAGATATTTGAATTCTTTGATGACATCGTTCACCAGCAAAGGGAGTTGTTTGTTCATTATCAATCCCATACTTCCCTCGTCAGTATGGTCAACGAGCAATACTACCGAACGTCCGAATGTTGCATCACACAGGAAAGGTTCTGATATCAGAATCTTTCCCCGTGAAGGCAATACATTATTAGATTGTATCTTAAATATGTCGGAATTGATATTATTCATGCGATAAATATAAATATTTATTTCGCAGGAACAAACTATCTTCTCCTTTTTTTTACTTTTGTGTGTACTTTTTATGATATGGGATGATTTTCCTTAAAAATTTTCATTCTTTCATCCAATTGTTCATATTGATGATCTTTTATAAAAGAAGTACATGCTCGCAGACCTTCTTGATGGCTCCCGGTAGTTACAAGGGAAATAGCACTTACACCATAATACATCAACTCTTTGGCTAATTCTCCGCTTGTCATTCCCGGATAACCAATTGTAAAGTAGAAACCATCGGCAATGGGTTCACCCAGATCTTTATCATATACAAGATGAAAACCATGGCGAAGAAAAATTTCTTTTAGCTTCTTTGCCCGTTCTCCATAGATTTTCACTTCATCAAGGAAATTATATTCTCCTTCATTGGCTGCTTTCAACATTGCTGCCATAGCAAATTGTGCCGAATGACTGGTACCGGATGATAGTGCATAAAGAACACGGTGGATAAATACTGTTCCAAAGGTTCCTCCACCATAACGTTTTGTGAGTCCGGGATAGTAGCGGTGATATAACTTATCGGAAATACAACTGACACCGATACGTTGTCCTGCATAACTGAATGCTTTAGAACCGGAGATGAGCAATATATAATTGTCTGTATAATGTGCTACTGACGGTTGATAAGGTGTCTGGAACGGAGTGCTGAGATTCTGACGGAAGTCCATGGCAAAATAGGCGAGGTCTTCCAAAACAATAACATCATACTGAGTTGCCAGTTCTCCTATGATTCTAAGTTCTTTATCATCCAGGCAAATCCAGCTTGGATTGTTGGGATTAGAGTAGATGATTGCAGATATATTTCCTTTTTGCAAATAACTTTCTAACTTCTCTTTCAGCTTTTCTCCACGGAAATCATATACGTCAAAAGTCTCGTATTTTTGTCCCATAACCACAAGTTGCTGTTTTTGTACAGGAAATCCCGGATCAATAAAAAGTATGGTATCTTTCTTTTCATCACACTGACTGCAAGTTAGAAATGAAGCAAAAGTACCCTGCATGGATCCTGTTACAGGTACACATCCTTCTGGTTTTAAATCTACATTTATGAATGCTTTAATAAAACGTGATGCTTCCTGTTTAAGTTCCGGAAGTCCGTTAATATCCGGATACAGGCTTGCTATCCCTTTTTGCAATGCTTCCACTTCTGCCTTTACCCCCACAGCTGAGGTGGGAGACCGGGTACGCCCATTTCCATTTTAATAAATTCTATTCCTGATTCTGCTTCAGCTTTGGCTGCAATGGCTTTTACTTCGCGAATGGTTGCTTTTGAAAAGTCTGCAATCTGAAATTCTTCGATAGTTTCATCAATCAGATGTTGTTTGATAGGTGTATCTTTCATGTCTTTATTTTTATATTATACTTCTGAGCTACAAAGATAAAGAATAAATCCATCCATGAAATGTTTTTCTTTGATGAGTTACCTTAAACAAAAATATTCGCATTTTTTCCTTCTAATTGTTGCAGGTATAAAAAAAAATGTCTACCTTTGCATCCGCAATCGAGAGAGATAGTTAGAACAAAATATTGGTGCGTTAGTTCAGTTGGTTAGAATACATGCCTGTCACGCATGGGGTCACGGGTTCGAGTCCCGTACGCACCGCGAAAGCAAATAGCAAATTAAAGCAAAGCTCTGAAATTCAAGGATTTCAGAGCTTTTTCTTTTTCTCCACTTCGGCAAAAAATAGTAGTTTTAGGCAGTTCTCACGTGGCTTATTCGTGGGACTTTTTGAAAGCTATTTTTGCTCCCACGAATTGACGCATTTGTCTTTGATTGTCAGCTTTTTGCGTAGCTTGTTTTTGAGTGTAGCAAACTAATTTTGTACCACTTAAAAAAACAAAGAATTATGGGAGCAGTGAAAAGAAACACACTAAGCGTATTGTTCATCATCAAGAAATCAAAACTTCTGAAAAACGGTGAAGCTCCTGTTTGTATGCGCATCACCGTAAACAAGCGAGTAGCCGAAGTTATGATTAAACGGAGTATTCCTGTAGACTTATGGAATCAGAAAAAGGAATGTTCCAAAGGAAAAGACCGTGTAGCCATAGAACTAAACCACTATATTAATACAGTTCGTGCCAAAGTATTACAGATACACCGTGAACTGGAAATAGACAACAAACCGATAACAGCCGATATAATAAAGGATTGTTTCTACGGACGTGATAAAGTACAGCGTAGTTTATTGGAAATCTATGCAGAACATAACGAGAAATGCCGAGCTTTGACAGGCAAGGAATATACAGCGTCTACCGTTGCCAAGTTTGATACCTCTATTAATCGCCTGAAGGAATATATCCGTTCTTGCTACCACCGTGATGATATAATGTTATCGGATGTAGACGGTCAGTTTATTCGTGACTTCGACTTTTGGCTGAAAACGGATAAGCATTGCCAAAACAATTCAGCCTTGAAGCATTTGAAGACTTTAAAAAAGGTCGTTCGTATTGCTTTGGCTAATGACTGGATAAAGAAAGACCCTTTTTACGGTATTCACTTCAAACAAGAGGAAGTAGAGGTCGAATTTCTATCACGTGAAGAATTGGACGTTTTGATGAACAAAGAATTTACCATCAAGCGGTTGGAACAGGTAAGAGATACTTTTGTCTTCTGTTGCTTCACGGCACTCGCTTTCGCAGATGTTCAGCAGCTAAGTCGTGAGCACTTGATAAAAGACAATAACGGTGCATTGTGGATACGCAAAGCACGACAAAAGACTAATCAGATGTGCAATATTCCTGTTTTATCCATTCCTCAAAGTATATTGAGGAAATATGAAGATAATGCAGAGTGTATAAAGAAAGGTGTACTTTTGCCTGTAATCAGTAATCAGCGCATGAATGCCTATCTAAAGGAAATTGCTGATTTGTGTGGCATAACAAAACGCCTAACTACTCATGTTGCAAGACATACTGCGGCTACAGTTGTTTTTCTCGCTAATGATGTATCAATGGAAAATGTATCTAAGATTTTGGGACATTCCAATATAAGAATGACACAGCACTATGCAAAAGTTTTGGATAGTTCTATTATGCGTGATATGGTGAATGTGGAAAAAAACTTTTGTAAAAATGATAGGTTCTCATTTTAAATATCATTTTTAAACAAAATCTTTGATTATATCTGTAATAGACATATCTTTATAGGCGATAAAAGTTATGCTCGTAATATTGTGATGAATAAAATAATAAACTTGTAATAAATTTTAATTATGGTATATTTTACAGACTGTTTTAATATAAATGAAGATGTGTTGAATCAATATGGTGCATTTAATATATCACTAATTAATGATTTACCTCTTTTTATAGACCCTTTTTTATTATATGCAAGCAAAAAAGAAGAATATAAAAAATTACATGAAGGAATTTTAGATTACTTATTGTTTTTAAAAGAAAAGTCTGAATATGGATATTTGACTGAAGCTGAAATAAAATCATGGTACAAATTTTCAGAAGTAAAACAAAATTGGTTGGGATATAGTATTTCAGGTAATGGGGGTAGTGGACTTGGTTTAAAATTTGGTAAAGCTATGTCTGATAATATGCATATTGTTTATAATGATTTGAATAAAGAAGTTATAACTCAGACATCACATATTGAGAAAGTTGGTCTATTCCAATTGGGAGTAGGAGAGATAATATTAGTGATTTTTCATGTAATCTGATAAAAGCCTATTTATTAGAGTATACTGAAAATTTTGCAAAGAAATATTTGAAAGCCGAACAAACAAAGAAGGTAAACGTTCCGAAAGTTTATTTTGACTATGAATTAGAACGATGGATGTCTAAAGAATTTATTTTACCTTATTATAATAATGACTATATCATTTTAACTCCAAAGGATTTGTTGACTAAAGACGAAAATTGGATTAATAGTCACGATTTAAGAGGGCATTTTTTAGAAATTTGTGGAAGTATACCTAATGACCAACTAAGAAGTGAGATTAATAGTTTTTATTTTTCTCGACTTCCATCACCAACTAGAATTAAAGGACGTAATACTCAAAAACAACCAACTCTAAAAGAAATAGCAATTGCGGTTAATCGAACGATACAGCAATACCCAGAATTATTAAATTTTTATATAAAACAAAAGGAAGAAAACAAAGAAGGTGCTAAGAATATTTCAAAAGAAAAGGTGCTTGAAGTTGAAACTCTATTCAAAAGCAACGTACAATATCTTATAAATGAACTATTAAAACAAAGTGAATTTTACTCTTTACCACCAGAAGGTTCTTTGAATGAAGCTTTGAAAAGAGTTTTATATTTAAAAGATTTCATAGAAAATAAAGATGGATATAAATTGTTTTATTATAAAAATGAACCGATAAAAAGAGAAGCTGACTTACAAGTAATATATCGTCTAACATGGTACTCTTCACCTTTTGATGTTAATAGGGAAGTAAATAATGGCAGAGGACCTGTTGATTATACTGTTTCAAAAGGTTCAAGAGATAAAACACTAATAGAGTTTAAATTAGCTTCAAATAGTAAATTAAAAATGAATTTAGAAAATCAAGTAAAAATATATGAAGAGGCTAATGATACAAAACAAAGTATTAAAGTTATAATGTATTTCAATAATGTTGAATATGTGAAACTTATGAAGGTCTTAAAAGAACTAAATTTAGAAAATGACCCCAATATAGTACTTATAGATGCGAGGGATAATAAACCTTCTGCGTCCAATGTGAAATAATGTATAGCAATAATATCTGAGTATAGTTTATCTGATAAATCTTTTTCCAAAGCTGAATAAAACATTAACAAAGGTAAGCTCCGTATTCCGTCTGTTCAAGCCCAAGCCCTACGGGTTTGAAAGAAAATCTCCACACCTGCGCTACGCTCCGGGTAGTATTTTCTTCCAAAGGCTTGTACAGACGGACTACTACACTAATAAAGTTAATGTTCTTAGTCAGTTTCGGAAAAAAATGTGTGTTTTTAAGGATGGTAGCTATTCCTGCCGTTACTTGTTATAGTAGGTCTGTAAAAGCCTTTCTATATCGCTTTGACGGTAGATTATTTTGCCTTTTATCTGAATGTAAGGGATAACGCCCGTATCTCTCCACTCTTGCAGCGTGCGGATGCTTACTTTCAGATATTTGGATGCTTCCCGGTTGCTTAGAAACTTTTCACCGTTTAAAATGCGGTCTGTTTTCCTTTGCCAGCCGGCTGATACCGTCCAACATTCTTTCCATAGACTGAAAGAACTCCTTTATCATTTCACTGTTACCGTTTATCAATTCCATATTGCCATATTGATTTATAGTTAGTTTGAATGATTGGTATATACATGTTCAATTACGCAGGTAATCGCCATAATAAGAAATGGAAAGGCAATCTTTTACCTTGTCATAGCCGATATAAAGCCGTTTAAAGGCTTCAACAATGAAGTAACGGTTATCTTTCTGTATCTCGTAAGTGGCAGGTTGCGCCTGTCCGTTATCTGATACATGGAGCATCGAAAGGAGATACTTTTTCTTGCTTTGGTATATCATCACCGTAGGATGAAGATTTAAACTTTCCCATGTACCACAATAGCCAGGAGGGTAAAAGATTGGTTTACTTCTGAATTGTCATCTTGTTTTCTTGTCATAAGGCGATACTTATTTATTGGTTGGTATATAGTTGTTTTTCTTTCCTGAAAGATGGTTTGACGTACATTCGGTAACCAGTCTTTCTATATCGGCAGATTTATAGTACAGCTTATTCCCGATTTGGGAATAGCCAAGTTTGCCACTGTTCCGGTAGTTCTGCAAACTTCGGATGCTGATACCGAGCAGGGTGCACACTTCACGACCTGACAACCATTTCTCCGGCTGGTGGGTATTCTCTCTGCAAATCCGTTCCACCTGACTGACGAAACCGGAGAACCGCCCACATACTTGTTTAAAAGTCTGTTCCTCAATAGTTACGATATTCATGCGTCTTTTTCTTTTGGCTGGTTGAATATCTCTTTCTGCATTTCTTCTCGGTAGAGAGCCGAAAGGACGTCGTTGTACTTTTTCAAATGTTCTTCCAGTACGTTATCAATAAAATTTCCGATGCTTACCTGTTTGCCCGTAATCACCCCTACAATCTGCATGATACGTTTCTGTATCTCTCCACTTATGTACACGCTTTGACGGTTGCAAACCGACCGTTTTTTAAGGAACACCGATTTATAGCTTTCCCGTTCCTTGCTTGCTGCTTCCTGTAATGATTGTTTTACTTCTTCCATGCATTTAATTTTTAATGGTTTATAAATAGGTTGATTGATTTCTGATACTGATTGAAAAGGAACAAGCTAATTTTATAGCAGTATTGCCATATTTCTAAAAGGTTTTTAAATATGGTTTAAAGCCATATTCAAACCTTGTTTGACTATCTTATATATTGCTGCCATTCAATCAATTTTTAGCAAAGAAAAGGGTAAAAACAGATGTTTTTAAAAATGGGGGTACTTTGCCCATTTGTGTCGCAATTTGGCGTAATAGGGCATATTTCAGGGATTAACTGCTGTCTGTAATTTTGTAACCGATAAATAGATATAGGAAGAAGCCGAACCGCTTGCTTTGGCAATCTGACCGTAGGGAAGATTTTTATGTTCATTAGAACATAGCAAGTTGTGTTTTGAGGTCCGCTATTTGCTTTTTGCACCTCAAAACCTTGCCACCTGATAAGGTGGTTTGGTTTACTCCGAAGTCGTAAACCATGTAAAAATTATAATTATGGAACAGAAAAAGAAGTACCAACACAAAGGAGGGCGCAAGCCTAAACTTGACCCACGAACACACCGTTATTCGTTCAATTTGGACGATGTGGAGAACGCCAAATTCCTGTCATTTTTTGATAGGTCAGGTTATACTATCAAAGCGCATTTTATTAAGAACTGTATTTTCGGTAAGTCGTTTAAGGTAACAGTAAGGGATAAAAGTAAGGTGGATTATTATATTCAGCTAACACAGTTCTATTCACAATTCAGGAGCATAGGACAGAATTACAATCAGGTAGTGAAAGAACTTCATTCCAATTTTTCAGAAAAGAAAGCACTTGCTTTGCTTTACAAACTGGAACAATGCACTTTGGAACTGATAAAGACCAATGAAATGATAGTAATGTTAAGCAGACGGTTTGAACAGTCCTACCAAAGAGAGGGGACAATATCGGCAGATGAATAGAAATAACTTGCCAAAAAAGAAAAATCCCGAAGTTACCACGTGTACAACTTCGGGATAGTTTCTTTCTTATTTGTCCGTTCCGTGTTCTTTTTCAAACTTTCGGAGCGTACCAACATCAAACCTTTTCTTTATGAACTCACGCACATCGGAAGCCCGATAATAGGCTTTTCCGCTAATCATCATAAAGGGCAGCAGTTTCTTGCTTCTCAATCTCTGTAACGTTCGGGTACTTACTTTGAACAACAGGCATAAGTCCTGATTATCCAAAAGTTTATCGCCCGGCATTACTTCGGGATTGGTTTGCAAACTCTTTACGTCTTTGCCTACTTCTTCCAATTTATCAAGAAGTTTCTGCATCCAGTCTTTAAACTCGTAATTATCTATATACATATTGCTTCATTTTTCTGATTATACACTAATGATTACCAATCAATTGATGAAGCAAAGTTCAGAAAAGGGAAGCAAACAAATTACAGGGTAGCATACGCTACCCTGTATAAATTGATGCTAAACACCTGATTATCTATACCCTTTATTTTCGTGTTCTTTGCGGATAAGGTTTGCCAGTTCATTAAGGAACTCCGTAAGTTTGGTTGGCTTTCGCTTGATGACATCCATGTACTTTTGGTGATAATCACCTAATTTAATGTTAAAGAGCCATTCAAAGGCTTTTCCTAAGTCCGTCAGGTGAACAGGTTTTTCATTTTGATATATTATGCGTTTTGACAGGAATAGACCGCTGACAATTTCCATGATATTGATAAGGCTTGTTTTATCAGCTAAATGGAGAGGAGAAATGAATAGCTTATTTGCGTGTTGCTGGAATTGTTCGGGGTATTTGATACGCAGATTCACTATGCGTACTTCTGTTTTGATTAGTTCTATTGCTTCATCAATCAAATGCAAATAGGGTATTTTTTTCTTGCTCAAACCGCACACGATACGATTTAAGCCGATGTAAACCAAAGGAGAAATAACGAAGTAAAACGCAATAATCCTGTTCGTTTAAACTAAAATCAGCTAAATGTGTAGCCAGTTCTTCAATAGCTTCTGTAAATTCGGATGCAGAAACTTTACGCTGTGAGTATTCCGATAATAATCGGAAGAATCTCTGTTCCAATAAATTATTCATTATGGGAATTATAGAAAGAAGTCCTACCAACATGGTAGAACTTGCTTTTTTTAATAAGTTATTTATTTACAAACTGAAAATCATATTCATTATATCTGTTACCAATATTAGGATATTTTTTTAAAAGCAGTTGAATATTAGAGACATCTTCCATTGATAGATTTACATCTACCGCTTTTGCATTTTCTTCTAAATACTTAATCCGTTTAGTTCCCGGAATAGGAATTATATTTTCACTTTGTGCCAATATCCAAGCTAAAGCAAGTTGGGCTGGGGTTATTCCTTTGCTTTCTGCTATTTCTGCAATTTCAATAGTCAGTTTTTGGTTATTTTCCCAATATTTACCGTTATAACGTGGCAAATGCTTGCGGAAATCATGTTCTTCCAACGCATTTACGTTGATAGTATTTGTTACTAAACCTCTGCCTAACGGTGAAAATGGAACTAAAGTTACACCTAATTCTTTTGTCAATGGCAGAATCTCTTTTTCGACATCATGTGTTAATAAAGAATATTCACTCTCAACCGCAGATATAGGATGAACATCACAAGCTCTTTTTAGTGATTCGGGAGAACATTCGCTTAGTCCCAAATAGCGCACTTTACCCTCTTTAACTAACTCTGCCATAGCTTCAACTGTTTCTTCGATTGGTATTGTGGGGTCAATCCGATGCGCATAATACAAGTCTATAGTTTCGATATTTAATCTTTTCAGACTGTTCTCTACAGCTTGTTTTACATATCTTGGAGAAGCATCCACATAACTTTCACCACCAGCGAACACGCTACCTTGACTATTGCGTAAGCGAAAACCAAATTTTGTTGCAATGAAAATCTGATTTCTTTTTTCTGCTAATACTTTGGATAGTAATTCTTCATTAGCACCATTTCCATACACATCCGCAGTATCCCAAAAATTAATGCCAAGTTCTAAAGCACGATGCAATGTCTTAATGCTTTCTTTTTCATCGGCTACTCCATAAGCAGCACTCATTCCCATACAACCCAATCCGATAGCGGATAGGTTTACTTCTGTTTTGCCTAATTTTCTGTACTTCATTATTTATATTTTTTAGTCGGTACAAAATTAGGTAATGCAAATATTGCTGATTAACACTATTCAAAGCATCATTTGCACAAATCAAATAATTGTTGCTCTCTAATTTCGCTTGGCGTTTTTCCTGTATGCTTACGATAGAATTTACTGAAATAGGCTATGTTTTCAAATCCCAAGCTATAAGCAATTTCTGAAATAGAAAGATTACTATGTAATAAATACTGGGTACATTCTTTAATTATTCTTTCCGCAATCATTGTAGAAGTAGTTTTTCCAGTAGTATCTTTTACCACTTTATTTAAATGATTAACGTGTACAGACAAACGGTTTGCATAATCGGCAGGAGTACGCAAACTTAATACTGAATGTGGATAATCAACAGGAAATTGTCTATCCAATAATTCTATGAATAATTCGGTAATACGTTGCGAAGCATTTGGATGTGATTCATATTTATTTAACTCCTGCATTTTTAAAGCTGTATGTACCAACAAATGAAGATAACAACGTAAAACATCATATTTGTTTGCATAGTCTGACTGGTTTTCTTCCTGCATTTTGGTATATATATCCAAAACTTTGGTAATTTGTGTATCATCCAAGAAGAAAACTTTATCTCCCGTTACTTTGAACAATGGACTATTAGCCAAAGAACTATTTTTGTCTTCTGACTGTACAAATTGCTCATTAAATATACAAAACATTCCTTTCTGTTCTTCACTGATTGATTCCCAAGCATAAGGGACTAAAGGATTAGAAAATAACATTGCAGGACGATTTACTAAAATCCATTTATCTGCATAATATAGTTTTCCCACGCCAATAATCAAAGTGACTTTGTAAAAATCTCTGTAACTGAATTGTACTGTCCCAAAATTACATTGTCGGGAGAGAACATTGAAATATGGTTTCTCCTTAGAGTAGGTTGTACCCAGTTGAGGGTCACAACGTTGGATTCTTTTATAGAACTGTGGAATACTTTCGGACATAGTTTATAATTTGCTATGACAAAATTACGAGAAAGTCTAAAGATACAATAAATTATATTTCATAATTAAAAGAAAATAACTATTTTTGTAGCGAGATTTTTGAAATTCTGCAATATCAAGTAAATAAAGGTAGATAGCACGTTATTAAACCGTTACCCCCTTCTTTTTAATATATCATGTAATAATATGTATTACAGATAATTATGATTTAAAGTAATAGTAATTGCAAAAGCATAATAGGAAATTTCTTACATACAAAATGGAGCTTATAGATATTCAAGTTTTATAGAAATGAATAATCAGAAATTTAAAGAAGAATTCAAATTACTGTTAGAGAAAACTATTTTCCCAAGCGATATAAAAGATGAAGAACGTAGTAGGGATTGGAACAATATTATTAGTTATACAATGGCTAATGTTCCTTCAAAACTCTATAGATTTAGGGCATATAATGATTATAGTGTTGATTCTCTAAAAAACAATACTATATCTTTGGTTAGGCCAGACATGTTTTATGATATGTATGATTCTTTAATATATGTAGATACAACAAAAATTGAATCCTTGATTAAAAATGCGTTGAGTCCTGCTTCTCTATTAAAATTTATTGAATATTGTCATGAAAAAAAGAGGTTCCACCATTATTTACTTCAATCTTCAATGATGAAATATGTCAATCGGTATTGGAAAATATTTTATCAATGTCAACAGATAATATTGTTGACGGAGTAAAAGCTATTTCAACATGGGACATTACACCTATTAAAGAGTTTGTAAAAAGAAGTGTTGTCCTTACTGAAAAATTAATAAAAGAAAATCCCATGACTAAAATAGCTTGTTTTACAGAGGATGTATGTTCTAAAATTATGTGGGATAGATATGCAGATGGTTATAAAGGATTTGCTGTAGAATATGATTTTTCGGAATATGTATTTAGTCTTTGTGCTAAATGTGATAAGAGAGATTGTTTAGACAGGGTTCATCCATATTTGTTTCCTATAATTTATTCTGATTGTAGGTATGATGCAACAGAAATAGTACATTATTATTCTACACTGGATATGTCACAACAAACTAAATCTCAAAATAATATTCCATTTCCCGATACTTTGTTTTGGATAAAAGCCTTTTTATATAAAGATAAAGAGACATACGCTTACGAAAAGGAGTGGAGATTTATGTGTTGTTGTGAAAATCGGGTACAAGAAAATCATATAGAGTTAACTGTTAAGAAGCCCACAGCAATCTATTATGGTACATATTTACCTCTTGAACAGAAAAAGAAATTGAGTTTAATAGCAAGAAGTAAAGGTATTAAGGAATATGAAATGTATGTTAATAATAATACGGCTTCATATTCACTTAATTATAGAGAAATAGAAAATGATTAGTTTGATATGCGAGTAATATTTAGTATCTTTGCCGCAACTCAAACAACCACAGCAACACCAAGCAATCTAAAGAATTGCGCACGTGGGGTTATTAGTGGGAGAAAGAATAAAGAGCTTGCTAAGATATTGAGTAGGTGAGGAATAGAATTAAGGTTCATCTTCCGTACGCACCGCAACAACACTTCAAAGCCCTTGAAAGTCAATCACTTTCAAGGGCTTTTTTCTTGGGGTCTCAATCGGGAGACCAATCCGATAATACACCGTAATGCATCCTGATACATTGCGGTTTGCTGCAAACCATCCTCTTGTTATATTCCTGTCTGCAAATAGCCTTTTCCCACAAATCGCTGTGTTCATGTTTTGACGAAATACCCTAATAACTTTTGCATTGTCCCCCGATTGATACCGATAGGGAGACCAACGGTGTAACCCACAGTATGCGTATTGTACTGTGGGCTACACCGTTTTTGTTCTATACCTTATTATAATATATCGGCAGAATACCATCTCTAACTCTTTTGCCATATTTTGAGCATAATTAATCGCATTATCTGATATGTCTATACCTGTAGCTTTTGCACCTAATCGAGATAGTGAGATGGTGTCTTGACCAAAATGACATTGCATGTGGAGGATAGATTTATCTTTGATCTCTCCTAATAAATCTAGTTCAATATGTTTCAATGATGAATCCCCTTTCAAAAAGAGTGTATTATTGTAAAATTCACTTTTAATGTGAATGTCGGTTTTCAAATTCCAAGCGGCTTTATTTATCTTCTTATAATCCTTCATCCTATTTCCTTTAATTTTGTTACTATTTATAGGCAATTTATGTTCCTGACCCTATCTTTATACCCTATTCTATTCTGACTTGATACATAAATAATGACAAGCTTTCTTTCAGCTCATATTCCATATATATTTTGCTATTTTAATTGGTTCCAAAGAGATAGAATAAAATGCTTTCTTAGAATAAAAACTAAGTTTATATCGCAAATATATATAATTATTGATAATCAATAGATTATTGTGTAATATAAATATTTTGGTGCTCTATGTTTTTTCATCATTCTTTGATTTAGTGGTTCGTTTTTTTATTAGAAGCAAAAACCTTTCTCTAAAGTCTCAGCAGTCTCAACTACTTCAAACAGCATACGATCATTTATTGTAATCGTACCGCCTAAGCTTTGACCGATATTTTTCAATGATAAAAATCAATCAATAAAAGCCTCACTTCTTTACTTCATTTTCTGTTTTCATAACAATTGATAATTATTTCTGTTTTCATGTTTATGCAAGTTGTTGTATCTTATGAATATTCAATTTATTCCTCGGTGAGAAACGACCCGTTTCTCGTAGAGCATCGACGCGATCTCCGTAGAGAAACGAGGTGATTCTCGTAGAGAAAAAATAGCCTGTGTAATATCTTGATTTACAATGTGTTATAAATTATTGAAATATTGAATATTTTCAATATACAAGCGATCTCCTTATCTGTTTATTTAGCATTTTTATGTATCTGAAATCACAACATATACATCGTGCCTTTTTATATATACTACCTGCCATAAGACCGTTGTTTGCAAATCTGATTATTAATCGAACGCAATAACTTATTGGCAGTGTATTCATTCTACGGAAAAGCACGTCTTTTGAGATCAAATTCATTCTATCAGTTTCCGATGAGATTCAATATATGGATCAATAGTATTACTTTCACTTGAGAAAATAAAAGAAAGAAATCTTGTAGAAATATAATGTAAATTTAATAAGCAAATAATTAATTGTTTATACGATTACAATAACTTTTGAAACTGTTTTTTTATGGATATAAAACAGGATGATTCAATAGTATAAAAAAACTTATTATTTCTTCTTGTTTAGGAATATTATGATGATAAATATTAATTTTGTAAATTAAATAATGATTTTGTTGATCAAAATAATTAATCATGAAAGCACTCAAACAAAGCAATCTCATTACTTCTTGTTTTTATGTTGGATAGATTCCGTTTTTAAAATTATGCAAAAGAAACAATAGTAGTAATACTTTCATGAAATAACATTTTGATTCTATAGAGTATAACATTCTGATAGACATAATAGCAGATGAAAGAAATTAAAATAGAATCCCAAGAGGGTGACAGTATATCTTTTGAGAAAGAAATCTCCAATTTGATGCAAGAACAACTTCTGTTCACAGAAAGTATATATGTTCATTTACCAATGGGAGTTGAAGTTTATGATGCGGTGGGTCTCCTTCACAGTATAAACGACTATGCATTAAAGATGTATGGTGTTGAAGACCGGAATACAGTGATAGGTGTTGTGAATCTGTTTAATAGCCCGTATGTCGATGAAGAACTCAAGACTAAGATTCAACGTGGTGAAAATATTGTATTGGAATTTGAATATGATTTTGATCGGATAAACAGGAATGCATATTTTTCTTCCAATAACAAGAATAGTATGATTTACGAAGTTAAGGTCGTTCCCGTACGTAATAAAAAAGAAGCTATCATCGGACATATCTTACTCACTAATGATGTAACAGCAAAAAAGAAGCAGAATTTCATACAGAAGAAAACAAGAAGAATTTGGAAATGGCTATGGACGCCACCAATATGTCTTCGTGGGTATATGATGTATATAAAAAAACTTTCAGTTCATTATATGGATCTCCTATAGTAGAATCTATTTCAACATTAGAGGATTTATTAAAAATAATGCATCCGCAGGATCAGCTTCAGCTGCTTCAACTCTTTGGTCAACTGGAACAGAGAGAAATTCAGCAAGGGCAAATCACTGCACGTATTTATAATGAAAAGGAGAAACAATATCGCTATTATGAAAGTAGAATGCGTTTATCCTCTGAACATTTTGGAAAATTACTGATTATCGGTACGGAAATGGATGTGACAGAAAAGGTACAGTTGGCAAAGAAAACAGAGGAATTAATAGCGAAGCGTGAACTTGCTATGCAGGTTAGCAATATTGTCCACTGGGATTTTGATGTGCGAACCCGGAAATTCGAATCTTACAATGACCCTGTTAATGATTACGCCAGCGACAAGCTATTGACTATTGAAGAACAGATGAATGTAATACATCCTGAAGATCGTTCTTCCGCTTATGATGCTATACAAATCATGTTATCAGGTAAAGACCTTACCGTGGAATTTTCTTGTCGCATTAAAACAAAACACGACAAAATGTGGTCATATTGCAATATAATCGGAGTGCCTTTTGAGCGAGATGAAAATGGAGATATTGTACGTTATACAGGATTCAGACAGAACATTTCGAAACAACATCAATTGGATGAAGAACTTAGAGAGAGAAACTACAAAATGGAGCTCACTTTCAAGACTGTTGGAATGTCTTATTGGGATTTTGATGTAGAGAGCGGACAATTCCGGGCATTTAACGATCCGGTTAACGACTTTCATTCTGAAAAACCAATTTTTCCGGAAGATTATTTGAATACTGCCCATCCAGACGATGTGAATTGTGTTCGTGAATATATAAATCGTATACTTCTGGGAGTTAATAGCGATTTTAATTTGAAATATCGTTCTAAAACTAAATGGGATGATGAATGGCAAACCTTGTTAGTTACTGGAATTCCGATTGAAAGGAACAAGAAAGGGCAAGTAACTCGTTACACTGGTATTAAAATAAACAATATGAAATGGGAAAAGATGGCACAAGAATTGAAAGATCTAAAAGAAAAAGCAGAGCTTTCTGATCGTTTGAAATCAGCTTTTCTTGCCAATATGAGCCATGAGATTCGTACTCCGTTGAATGCTATTGTAGGATTTTCCGAATTGATGATAAATTGTGATGATTCTTCTGAAAAAGAAGAATATATGGAAATTATTCAATCTAATAATGAATTATTATTGCGTTTGATTAATGACATTCTTGATCTTTCTAAAATAGAGTCGGGAATTCTTGAACGCAAACCAGAAAAATTTAACATGAGTAAGGTTTGTAGTGAGTTGTATACTATGATTCAGCCCAAGGTTACAAATCCTGATGTTAAATTCTGTATGGATGAATCCGGTCCGGAGTGCCTGATCTTTTTGGATAGAAACAGGCTCAAGCAAGTATGGATGAACTACCTTACTAATGCCGTGAAATGTACTCAGTCCGGATATATAAAAATGGGATATTCCATTGAAGGGAAAGGCATCCGGTTTTATGTTGAAGATTCCGGAGTAGGTATTCCTGTAGAATTGCAGGATAGAGTTTTTGGCCGGTTTCAAAAGCTTAATGAGTTTGCACAGGGGACGGGACTTGGACTTGCCATTTCCAGAGCCATAATAGAAGGGGCAGGGGGTAAAGTCGGATTTATCTCTCAACCAGGCAAAGGATCTACTTTCTGGGCATGGGTGCCATGTGAGATAGAAATGCCGGAAAAAGTATCCTCGGTCGATTCTCAACCGTTAGACCAACCGTCTGTACTGAATGAAATAAGTAAGGAAGATTTGAAGATTTTAATTGCTGAAGATAATGATAGTAATTATTTATTGGTACGACATATTCTCAAAGACTATAATCTAACGAGAGCACTGGATGGTGCAGATGCTGTCTGGAAGGCTCGCAATGAGAGCTTTGATCTTATTCTTATGGATATGAAAATGCCTGTCATGGGAGGATTGGAAGCAACTCGAAGAATTCGTGAATTCAATGCGAAGGTTCCCATTATAGCACTAACGGCCAATGCTTTTGATTCTGATAAAGGCAGTGCCATTGAGGCAGGGTGCAATGCTTTCTTAGCAAAGCCTTTATCCAAAAAACAATTACTGGAAATATTTTCAACAAAGTGGTGGTAGTTATATATCTTTGTTTCAACGGTTTATTGCAGTAATAACATCAGTGAATAGATATTAAGAATTGAATAAACATTTTCGGTTTATCATAGTCATTCCTAACAATATGACCATGAGACCGATTAACTGAATAATGCTGACGCTTTCATTCCCTAAAAGCACTCCAAAACAGAATGGCTATAAAAGGATTGACATAAGCATGAGTTCCAACTTCTGCTGCCGGACGAACTTTTAATAACCACACATAAACTGAATAAGAGCCAAAAGAAATCAGAGAAATCAATGAAATCTTGTTTACTTTCTTCCCTTCCGGCATATTTCCTTTATTGGGTTGTTAATTGCTTAAAGCACGTCTTATTCTGTTTAGCCCGTCAATCAATGTTCGTCGGGGGCAAGCTATATTGATACGAATAAAACCATCACCTGCTTCTCCGTACAGATTGCCTTCATTTACTCGAATCTTACCTTTCTTAAGCAGTATTTTTACAATTTCTTTAGATGACAGTTTCAATACAGAGCAGTCTATCCATACCAAATAAGTACCTTCGAGCCTTATTACGGGAAACTGTGGAAGATGTTCTTTGAAATAGTTTTTCAGATAATTGTAGTTGACAAATAAATAGTGATTAAGTTTATCCAGCCATTCCTCACTATTATTGTATGCTGCCATCAAAGCTTCAATTCCAAATGGGTTTACGTCGCATACTTCGTTTACGTTAATTGCTTTTTCTATTCTCATACGTATATTTGTGTCGGCAGAAATAATATTTGCAATCTGAAGTCCTGCCAGATTGAAGGCTTTACTTGGCGAAGTACAGGTAACAGAGTGCATTAGAAACTCTTCCGATACAGAGGCAAAAGGAGTATATGTATGTCCGGGAAAAACCAATTCGCAATGAATTTCGTCCGCTACTATCAATATATCATTTTGAAGGCAGATCTTACCAATACGTATTAATTCCTGTTTTGTCCATACTCTGCCTGCCGGATTATGTGGATTACACAATAACAGAAGTTTTGCTTTCGGATCAGCTGCTTTTTTTTCTAAATCATCAAAGTCAATCTGGTATGTCTCGTTTATATAAATAAGAGGATTGGTAACTATCTCGCATCCATTATTACGAATGGATGAGAAAAAGCAATTGTATACCGGAGTTTGTACCAATATCTTGTCTCCGGGAGATGTCAGGGCTTTTATTATTGCAGACAGTGCCGGTACAACTCCGGTTGTATAAATAATCCAATCTCTTTCTATTGTCCAATTGTGTTTTCGTCCAAACCAATCTACAATAGAATCATAATATTCAGAGGGAACTTTTGTATAACCGAAAATACCGTGTTCTACCCGTTTTTTCAATGCATCAACCACAGCGGGAGCTGTACGGAAATCCATATCAGCTACCCACATAGGCAAAACATCCTCTTCCGTCTCTGTATCCCATTTATAAGAGTTGGTACCACGACGGGGGATTACTTCATCAAAATCGTATCTCATGCGCTAAAGCAGGTTATATTGTCCCATAGTTGTAATTCACAGTCAGCAGGTTTTTTGATGTTTTCGTCGATGATAATTTCACCGTAACTTTCTGCATGATACTCCCGCTACGTGGATTTTTTATACTATGTACCGGACTGTTGATAGTGGCTTGTACACTGCTATACTCAAAACAGAGATCAGCGTCATCAGCCATTATACAATTTTCCATAATAAGATTATGGGCATAGCAAAGTGGTTGGGTTCCTGAAATTTTACAATTTACCAGACGTAGGTTGTGAGAATGCCAACCTAAGTATTCGCCATTTAGCTCAGAGTTGTACACTGTTACATTTTCAGTATTCCAGAAAGCGTCTTTCGAATTGATTACTGCATTGCGGATTTCTACATTCTTGCAATATTGGAATGAGTAATTTCCGTTTTGACTGTAATTTTTAATACGGATATTTTCACCGTACATAAACAAGTAGTCGGCCTTATCTATCTGTACATTTTTTAATTCTACATTGCGGCAATACCAAAAGGTTTCGAGTGCATTGGGGAGCTGTACATTTTCCAGTTTGACCCCATCCATTTCGCGAAACATTTTCGGAGCTTCTACCACAGTGTCGGTCATATGAAGGTTTTGAGAATACCAGAGGGCGGCACGTGCCCCTTCCGTAAAGAGACAATTTTTCACGATAAAACCATTCGTATGCCAAAAAGGATATTTACCTTCGAAACGACAGTTTACAGCTATAATATTACTGCATTCTTTCAATGCTGATTCGCCGGTATGAATGGTTACATTTTCCAGTTGTAAGTCATGTGTTGCAAATAGAGGCGTTCGCCTTCGTATTCTGTGTTTTTAATTATTTCCATATTCCAATTGTTTTTAATTTTATAATTCTAATTCTGTTTTATAGGCATTTTGCCGACTCTTTATTCTTCAGACGGCATCTTCTTTCCATTATGGTAATTCAAAAGTGGCAGTTACATTGCCCGAACCAAGAGCAGATGCCAGGCCCACAGGATTGTCCACACGTCCCAGACATGTATAACTGTAAGACGTAGAAAATGTCTTATAAAAGAGTACTACACATGAAGAACCATAAAGCATTAAATCTCCTGTTTGGATTCTACCAGGATTGGAAGATGCCGTCGGAAGGTTTTCCGGTAAGTAATAATACTTTTCATTATTATTCATTTCTGACATATTCACTGTCATTGGCAGTAATGACTTAAACGCTGTTACTGTTGGATTGTCTTCCAGAGTTATATTGAACGAGGTGGAACCAATGTTTATTTTAAGATTATTATTCATAGAATTATCCTCTTCATTATTACCTGGTTTATTGGGATCATTGTTATTATCTGACTCGTCAGGGTCGACAGTAGGCGCAGGCTGTGTTGTATCCGGCGGACTCGGGAAAGGGTCATCCGTACTACACGATGTGAGGCTGACCAATAATGTCAGTACCACAAAAGAAGTTATAATATAATATTTTATATTCGTATCCATTTTCATCATTTCAGATATTCTTTGAAGAAAGATTCCAATTTGTCAAATGGAATGAGGTTTACCCGGTCGTAAAGATCTACATGTCCTGCACCGGGCACGATATACAATTCTTTCGGTTCGGCAGCTTTACTGTAAGCATCTTCACTGAATTCACGTGAGTGTGCATTTTCTCCGGTAATGAAAAGCATGGGGCGGGGGGAGATAGTCTCAATATCAGCAAACGGATAAAAATTCATGAATTTCACGTTGCTTGTCAATGTGGGATGTGTAGTAGTCAGTGATGTTGCACCTTCGGGCGTAAACTCTCCGCGTTCTGTACGATAGAATTCGTAAAACTCGCGTTCTATCGGAGAGGAGTTTTCTGTTAGTTCGTGTACTGTACCACCGGTATACTTCGTTTCCCCACCTAAGAATTCCACATAGCGTTGTTCGGCAGCTTCGGCAATGATCTGTTTTCTTTGTTCCAGTGTTAATGCATGTTTCAGGCCATTACGACTGGCTGTCCCCATGTTGTACATACTTATGGTTGCGATGGCTTTCAACCGCGGATCGATTTTAGCTGCACTGATAGCAAAACTTCCACTACCGCAAATCCCGATCACACCAATGTGTTCACGATTAACAGAAGGATGTGTACCAAGATAATCTACTGCAGCACTGAAAGATTCTGCATAAAGTTCGGGAAGGACTGCATTACGTGGTTCCCCTTCACTCTCTCCCCAGAAAGATAAGTCGATGGACAAGGTTATAAAACCGCGTTCGGCCATCTTCGTAGCATAGAGGTTGGCACTCTGCTCTTTGACGGCTCCCATAGGATGCCCTACAATAATTGCCGGATATCTTTCACTTTCTTTCATGTCTTTGGGAAGAAAGAGATTGCCTGTCACTTTCATTTTGTACTGATTGAGAAAGGTTACTTTCTCAGTACCTACCGTACTACTTTTATAGAAGTTGTCTGCGTCGGTTTGCGCAAAAGAGAGGGTAGTACTGAGCATTGTAAGGGATGTTGCTGCTAATAATAAGTTTCGTCTCATATCTCTTAGGGTTTTAATGAATAAAGAATTGATTGTCTATTTTTTATATTGCAAATGTACGGGGAAGAAAAGAGATTCTTTGTAGACAAATTACAGACATCATAACCCGAATTACAGATTGTAATATTTACATTCACTTTTTCTTATAAAACCGGATAAAAAGAGAATCTGAAGATATGGCAAGAGGGTGCCAAAAGTGAAACTCACTATCATTAAAACGCAGATTAACGCTAATTTACGCAAAGATTATGAGCCTGTTTAAATCTGCGATAATTTGCGTAAATCTGCGTTTCTAAAGTTAGATATTGATAGCTTTCTCAGACTTTTGATACCCTCTTACTACCGTTGATATCTGATTATAGATTACATTCCTTTTGTCTTCATATCAATCACAAAACGATATTTGACATCATTCTTTTCCAAACGTTCCATGGCTTCATTTATTTGGTCAATGCTGATTAGTTCTATCTGAGCCGTGATATGGTGTTCTGCACAGAAATCAATTACTTCTTGTGTCTCGGCAATGCCACCAATGTTGGAACCGGAAAAACTTTTGCGTCCATTTACGATATTGAATGCACCGACTTCCAATGGTTGATTAGGAAGGCCAACCAATACAAGGCTACCATCTACTTTCAAAAGATTCAAATACATATTAACATCGTGTCGTGCGGAAACCGTATCCAGAATCATATCAAACTTAGAGAGGTTTCCCATCTGGTTCGCGTCAGTAGATAGCACGGCTTCATCCGCACCCAACTCTTTGGCTGTTTCTATTTTAGAGGGAGACGTAGTAAAAACGGTTACATGGGCTTTCATCGCTTTTGCAATCTTTATAGCCATATGGCCCAAACCACCAATACCTATGATACCTACTTTTTTCCCAGGTCCTGCTCCCCAATGTTTCAAGGGAGAATAAACGGTGATTCCTGCACATAAGATAGGAGCTGATGCTGCAAGATCAATTGTTTCAGGCAGTTTCAATACATAATTAGCATCGGCTACAATCGTTTGCGAAAAACCACCATAAGTTTGTCCTCCAAGATATTTGTCGGGAGAATTAAAAACAACCGTCCAACCTTCTTCACAATATTGTTCTTCACCGTTGTGACAATGTTCGCAGTGTCCGCAACTATCGACGATACAACCGATGCCGGCCAAATCTCCGACTTTGAATTTAGTTACATCTCTGCCTATTCCGGTAATACGTCCTACTATTTCATGTCCGGGAACAATAGGATAAGTAGTTCCACCCCAATCATTATGGATGGAGTGAAGATCAGAGTGGCAAATACCACAATACAAAATATCAATCTCCACATCATTCGGTAGAAGCGAACGACGTTGAATCTCTAAACTATGGAGCGGAGTTTCTGCTGATTCCGTTCCATATGCTTTTACTGTTTTTGTTTCCATATTTTTATTTTAATGTAATCAATCCGTACTTTGGAAGAAGATATCACTATCAAATTAGTTTTCCCATCTCATAGGCTTCGATCAAGACTGGATTGCCTTTTATCTCACCTACATGCCAGACATCGGTAGCAAGAACTTTGCCTTTTACTACCGGATTTTCCAGACAATCTATAAAGCCCATCAGATTATCGAAAACATGTTCTAAGCTGGCAAGCCCTTCTTTTCCTTCGGCAGCGGTAGCAAGGAAATAGAATTCTTTGTTTTTCATTTCGGTATAAGGCCCGCAACAACGGTCGAGCAATGTTTTCAATTGTGCACTCATTGCATAGAAATATACGGGAGTACCAAGAACTATGACATCAGCAGCCAGCATTTTAGCAATGATTTCCGCTGCATCATCTTTCTGAGGGCATGGTTTCTTATATTGGCTGCATACACTGCATCCCATACAATAGTGGATCGTTTTATCCCGTAGAAAAACTTTTTCCGCTTCATTTCCAGCTTCTATAGCTCCACGCATGAATTCATCACAGAGTGTGTCAGAGTTGCCTCCGCGTCGCGGACTGGATGATAAAATCAGTACTTTTTTACTCATAATGACAGGTCGTTTAATTAGTTGTTTTTTTATGTTACAAAGATACACTGTTGTGAGAAGATACTTTGTAGATAAATTACGGATAATATAACCTCAATTACAGATTGTATGAGGTTTCATCACAGAGGTAGCATAGGACATAGAGTTTAAATCTTTATTGAAACGCAGATGATCGCAGATTTTCGCAAAGAGAAACAAATGTATGATAAAGAACTACAGTCTTTTAATCTGCGTTCATTTGCGATCATCTGCGTTTCATCAGAGAAAATAATATCTCTGTGCTCTCCGTGTCCTCCGTGGTGAACCGTTTCATTTCTATTCAGGTATGATAACCCTGATTACAGAAGAAAATGGCTTTCAAAATCAACTTTAGCTGTTAGCATAAAAAAAAATGTACCCAAATTACAGATAGTATAACCCAAATTACAGATTTGACTAATTCCGCTGAATCAGTGTATATTTTATTTATATCTTTGCTAAAATTCAAATACTTATGTCTATGGATAATATAGTAAACTTAGAAAGTGTAGACCGGTACAACAGCATGTATGGACTCGAAACATTGCATCCGTTAGTGAGTGTTGTAGATCTTACGAAAGCAACTAAGATAGTTAACCATACCCAAATGAATTATGGGGTTTATGCACTTTTTTTAAAGCAGACCAAGAGCTGTGATCTTAAGTATGGACGTAGATCTTATGACTATCAGGAAGGGACTATTGTTTGTTTCGCACCCGGTCAGGCTGTACGTGTAGATATGATCGAAGATGAAATCACACCGGAAGTTTATGGTATTGTTTTCCATCCCGATTTGATTCGTGGCACTTCTTTGGGAAAGAGTATAAAAAACTATACTTTCTTCTCCTATGCTGTCAATGAAGCACTTCATCTTTCAGATCAGGAAAAGGGGATTGTTATGGATTGTCTCAAGAAAATCAGCATTGAGCTGGAACATGCTATTGATAAACATAGTAAGGCTCTGATTGCAATGAATATAGAATTACTCCTCAATTATTGCATGCGGTTCTATGAACGACAGTTTATTACCCGCAGTGATGCAAATAAAGATGCTCTTACGAAATTTGAGCAACTTTTGAATGAATATTTCCTAAGTAAACTCCCCATGCAGGAAGGATTACCTTCAGTGAAATATTTTGCAGACAAAATCTGCCTTTCCTCCAACTATTTTGGAGATATGGTAAAAAAGGAAACCGGAAAAACTCCGCAAGAGCATATTCAGGATAAGGTTATTGAAATGGCAAAGGAACATATTACCGAAACGGATGAAACTGTTAGTCAGATAGCCTATACTTTAGGCTTTCAATATCCGCAGCACCTTTGTCGGTTATTTAAGAAACGCGTAGGGTGTACTCCCAATGAATACAGAACGCAACAAGGTCAAATTATTTGATATACTTCATATTATGGATGAAATTATAAAGATTGATACTATTGATCAATACAATAAGTTATACGGGTTGGAAACCATGCATCCGCTGGTCGGAATTGTAGATTTGAAAAAGGCAACCAATCGTCCGAATCATATCCGGATCAATATGGGTTTCTATTCGCTCTTCTTGAAACATACGAAGTGCGGAGATCTTAAATACGGTAAAAAACAATATGATTATCAGGAAGGAACAATTGTTAGTTTTGCGCCGGGACAGGTTATAGGTATTGAATTGAAAGAAAACGTCCAACCGTCTTCCATAGGTATTGTGTTTCATCCTGACTTAATTCGTGGTACATCTTTGGGGCAGAACATCAATACGTACTCTTTCTTTTCTTATGAGGTAAGTGAAGCGCTTCATGTGTCTCATGCTGAACAGCAAATAATAACGGACTGCCTTAAAAATATCACGATGGAGTTAGAGCGTGCAATAGATAAGCATAGCAAAACTTTGATAGCTAAAAACATAGAGTTATTGCTTGACTATTGTATGCGTTTTTATGAACGGCAATTTAACACTCGCAGCGGAGTTAATAAAGACATTATTGTACAGTTTGAACATCTTCTGGATGATTATTTCCTGGAACAAAATGCAGAAAAAAATGGTTTCCCCACCGTGAAATACTTTGCAGATAAGGTTTTTCTTTCGCCTAATTATTTTGGTGATTTAATAAAAAAAGAGACAGGGAAGAGTGCCCAGCAGCACATTGTGTTCAAAATAATCAATCATGCAAAAGACCAGATACTCAATACCAATCAGCCAATTTCTCAGATTGCATATAAGTTAGGATTTCAGTATACGCAACATTTTTCACGTCTGTTTAAAAAGAACGTCGGATGTTCACCTAATGAATACAGGGCACAAAACGATATAGTTCTTTGATAAACTACTTAGTGTAGTCTTTGCTAAAAATAGGCTGTTTTTATGAAAAAAAACATATTGAATATAGAAACTGTACATCAATGTAATTGCTGTTTAGGATGTAAAACGCTTCATCCATTGATAAGTGTCATTGATTTGTCGAAAGCTAATTTGGAACAACGTACCCTTAAATTTGGCTTCTATACAGTCATATTGATAGAAGGTCATGCTGAAGATTTCCTGTACGGGCGTAAATATTACGATTATTCCAATGCATCATTGATATTTCTTACTCCGGGAGAATCCTTTAAGGCGGATAAAAACAAGATACTTTCTCAAAAAGGTTGGTTGCTGGCATTTCACCCGGATTTACTTTATCACACTTCATTGGAAGCAAATATAAAGAATTACTCATTCTTTTATTATAAACCGGAAGAAGCTTTACATCTTTCTTTGCGTGAAAAGACAAAGATAATAGAATGTTTATGCAATATCGGAGAAGAATTGCAACATGCCATCGATTGTCATACTAAAACAATTATTTCGAGATATATCGAGTTGTTTTTAGACTATTGTACTCGTTACTATGAACGGCAGTTCATCACACGCAACGAACCCAATAAACTCATAATCAATAAAACCGACTTGTTATGGGATGAATATGTTCAGTCTGGCAAACTCATGAATGGCATATTACCATCAGCTGAGTATTGTGCAAGGAACCTTCAATTATCTCCTCATTACTTTAGTGATCTGTTAAAGTTTGAGACAGGGAAAAATATATATGAGTATTTCCAGCAAAAACGTTTTGAGACATCTAAAAGAATGTTGTCCGATAAGAACAATACGACTGCCCTGGTTGCAGATAAGTTAGGTTTCTCTAATGTACAGTATTTTAGCAGCCTGTTTAAAAAGATAACCGGAGTGGCACCGAATGAATACAGAATTTCACAAAATTAATGTTGCCGGGAATTTATGTTTATTTCACCTGTAAAATGTAGTTTTCGGTTCCTTGTAATATCTACAATATCTTTGAAACAATTCAGCTCACCTCTACTACCATGTGTGTAGAAAGATTGTTAAAACGCAAACAAGCGCAGATTTTCGCAGATTATAATAAGACTACATTAATGATATTTACATGACTTTGCGATAATCTGTGTTTCAAAATAGTTGGAATACAATATTTATACTCCCAATGAGTATGAATGCAGTATCTATTTGTCTATGTTGACAATTTCACCAATCATAGGGTTGAGAACATTTAGCGAATCCGTCTCTATCATTTTTCGTACATTCATGATCGGTTCGTCCCACCGATGTTTTGCTAAAGCAAATTTAGAGTGGTGCACCGTCAGTATCTTCCCCTATAAACATATGCATTCGGGTTTGTTTTAATAACTTCATATTCTTATCTATTATTTCACGTTGCAAAATTGCACAGAATCTACAAAAACTTTTGTATACAAATTACGGATAGTTATACCTTAATTACGGTTATCATCTTTAGAGTCTGTTTCAATTTTCCTCGGCATTATTTGGAAACGCCCGGAAGTTCCTGTATATTTGCACAAAACTTTTTCTCAAAATGAGGCAACACAGTTTTGAAATTCAGAATTCAAAGATGAACAATGTGATTCGATTAACAGAGTCCCGGTCGGGATTTTGTCGATTGATGCATTTTGATCTTTGACATTTTGAACAACGTTCAAGATCTGTCCGGTATAAAATTCGTGCAGATCGGGAACGAAAAAAGCTATGCAGGCCTGTACTTTTCATAATTGAACCTTTTTTCTCATTCATTTTATGATTTGCGCATAACTGTCTCTTTACTGAGGCGGTCTTTCTCATGCCCGTATATTAACTTGTGCGGGATTTCGTGTTTCTATACATTTAAAAGTCTTATATTCTTTACTCTTAATTATTATACTACTATGAATAAGAATAAATCAAACAAAACATTTACGGATAAAAGTAATAAGTATACTATACAATCAGTACATATTGAGCATCATGGGGATTCTAAAGAGATCTGCGGAACTTCCGGACGTATGTATCTGAATATCCTTTTTAGGGAAGCAATTACTTCCTTCCATCATTTTACAGCATTCTGTTATAATAGTTTGCTAAATCTGGTAGGTGAATCCGAAGGCAGGCCGGGAGATACAGAGTCAGGTGAGAACGTCCTGAAATTGACTTTCCATCCTAAAAGGATATGGACGGAAGGGCATTATTTTGTACTATTATTACACAATGATGAACCTCTTTACAAGGTTTCTTTCTCTTTAGGAGAAAAAGGAATGATCGATTGCAGCTATGAACCTGTCCATAAAAATTCAGTTGACTATATGCTTGCCCGTTATTTGGGAAAGAATCCATTGTGGTATAATGAGTTACATAATCTTCCGGGCATGACAGCTGCGCGTCGTCAACTATTGAACTTATATAAACAGAGTGAATTCGACCGGTTGCGTAAGCGTCGAAAGCTGAATGTTCTCCGGCATTATTCTAATTTTGTCATTACCGGAGCGGGTGGAAGGAATAAAGAGATTTTCGCAAAGAATGCAGCTTTTCTACTTGCCGGCTCGGAGATTTACTTCAAACAGGTGAACGCGTATACGCTGACCGAAACACATAATGCGGTGGATCCTTATGAAACGGCAACTGAACTTTTCACCCAGTGTTACGGAAGAGTTATTTATCTGGATCATTTATTAGCATTAACCTCTCCGGGTGCTTCGAACGTGATTGGCAAGATGATTAATGCATTGCAAAAACAAGAAGGGATGTTTATACTGTCCGGCATGGACGCCGAGATTAATCAATTGTTTGAGTTAGTCCCCGAACTTGCTGCGTATTTTCCGGAAGAGAACCATTTTAAGACAGAAAGCTTCTCCATGCATGATATACTTAATTTAGTAGAGCAGCAGCTGGAAAGCGAATCCTTTTATCTTTCGTCGGATGCACAACAGGTTTTGTACCGGAGCATGAAGACAGAATCTGATAACGGAACATTGTTATATTGGAAAGAAGATACCGTCAGTAAGTTTATCCATAAGGCCATCTATCCCCGTATGCAAGAGCGCATTCTTCTCGAAGATAATCAGCCAACCGAAGATTTGCCCGAAGCGCTTATACGTATTGAAGCACAAGATATCGATATAACTTTTTTTGAAGCTCAGGCCAACTTGTTTGATGAAAGCATGAAGCAGCTGAATGCTTTGGTTGGTTTAAGTAAAGTAAAGCAGAATATGGAACAGGCTTTCAAATTTGTACGTTTCAATGAAAAACGTAAACAGTTGGGGTTACCTGTTCAGGGTCCGGGGGCACATCATATGATTTTCACCGGTAATCCGGGAACGGGAAAAACAACAGTAGCCAAGATGGTAGGGAAGATATATCATGCATTGGGGCAACTGTCTAAAGGAGAGGTTATAGTGACCGGACGTTCACAGTTGGTGGGGCGTTTTATCGGAGAGACGGAAAAGAATATGCAGGAGATTCTGGAACGTGCACGTGGCAATGTACTATTCATAGACGAAGCATATACGCTTTATGACGGAGCAAGTGATCATAAGGACTTTGGATTTCGGGTATTGGAGTCCTTATTAGCCGTACTTGCATTGGAGCATGCTGATATACTGGTTATATTTGCCGGTTATGAAAAAGAGATGAAGGCGATGATGGATGCCAATCTGGGACTGTGGGGACGTTTTCCGCATCAATTTCATTTTGAAGATTACTCTGTTGACGAGTTATTACGGATAGGATATGATCTGTTGGATAAGAAAGGGTATGTGCTGACGAATGGTGCACGGAGTGTTCTGAAAGAAACAGTGATCCACGTTTGTGAGCATAAAGATTCGTATTTCAGTAACGCCCGCTGGATGGGGCAATTAATAACGAATGGGGTACTTCCTGCAATGGCAGAAAGAATATTCAGAAGTACGCCTTCAGAAGATAAGAGGCTTTATCAGACGATTGAAGAAGAAGATGTGCGTTTTGCTGTAAATCGGATGAAGATCAATGAAATGCGGCTATCTCCACGTTCTGTTATCGGTTTCAGGGCCTGATGACCAAGGAACGGTAGATTACTGATTTGCAGATAAAGACAAAAGACTTTATACTATTTACCTTTTGCCTGGATAGCTTTAGAGTCTTTTGTCTTTTTTTTACGTTCCCTTTTTCTTCCCTTATTCTCTTTTTGCTAACTTTACAAGATGATAATTAGTGCAAGTCGCAGAACTGATATACCCGCCTTTTATTCAGACTGGTTTTTTAACCGGATAAAAGAAAGGTATGTGCTTGTTCCCAATCCTTATAACTCAAAAATGATAAGTAGGATTAGTCTGGATCCTGCCGTAGTAGACTGTATTGTTTTCTGGTCAAAGAATCCGGCTCCGATGCTTGAAAAGCTGGACCAACTGAAAGATTACAATTACTATTTTCAGTTTACTCTCAACCCTTATGGACCGGATATTGAGAATCATCTCCCTGCAATAAGCAAACGTATTGATACTTTTAAGCGTCTTTCGGACCGGATAGGTAAGGAGAAAGTAATCTGGCGTTATGATCCGGTTCTTACCAATGAGACATATACCCCTGGTTTTCACAAAAAGAAATTTGCTGAAATCGCCTATGAGTTAAAGGAACATACAGAGAAGTGTATGCTTGGTTTTATAGATCATTATCAGCATATCCGCACTGCTGTCAGTCAATTTAACATACAATCTCTACTGAAAGCGGATATTGAGGAGATGGCGGTATCCTTTAAAAAAACGGTGGACACCTGTTCTATTCAATTGGATACATGTACAGTCAAGGTCGATTTGACTCACTTGGGCATTCCGGATGGATTGTGCATTGATAATCAATTGGTGGAAAGAATTACAGGTTATCCTATATCCGTCCGGAAAGATAAAAATCAGCGTGATATTTGCCGGTGTGCGGAAAGTATTGACATCGGTACTTATGAAAGTTGTCTGAATGGCTGTATTTATTGTTATGCCATCAAAGGAAACTATAACACGGTGAAGTATAATTTGAACAAGCATGATAAAAATTCTCCTATGCTTGTCGGAGAATTGCAAGAAGATGATATCGTGAAAGAGCGTTTGGTTAAAAGCCTGCGCAATGATCAGTTTTCGCTGTTTTAAAGATTGAATATCATTCAAACAAGAGTACGTATTTAAGGGTGTGTTAAAATGGATTTTAACTTACATTTAAATACGTACTTTTATACCTATAAAGTACGTACTTTATCATCGGCTGATATACAGACTTTTATCTTTTGTTTTCTCTGCGCTCCTTTTGTACACAAACGGGTTGGGTAGTTTGTCTTGCAGTAAGGACATCGATAAGTTTATTATAACCCAACGTACCAAAGGTCGTAGGGGAATGATGTTTTAGATGTACATGTAAAGCAGTACGACATGTGCATGTGGAGCGGTACGACATGTACATCTAAAACATCGTCCCCCGGTGAGAGAAGGAACATTCCCCGGTAAGTAAACTAAAGAAGAACGGTAAGGATGGAAAACAAAAACCGTTATCGTCTGGGCTATCACTGCATAAATAAGTATCTTTGTTCCCCGGAATTGTAGCCATACATCAATAATCATGAAGCAAAATACCATTCATATAAAAGATCTTTCCATCGGTTATCCTGGTAAAGGAGAGGTGAAGGTGGTTGCCGGGCACATCAATGCCGGCATCAATAGTGGTGAACTAACTTGTTTGTTGGGAGCTAATGGTATCGGCAAATCTACTTTGTTGCGTACTCTTTCTGCTTTTCAGCCTAAGCTTAGCGGAGAAATTTTCATTCAGGGCCAAGAGATTGAACAATACAAAGACAAAGAGCTGTCAATGGCCATCAGTGTAGTGCTGACCGAAAAATGTGAAGTGCGCAATATGACTGTAACGGAGCTGGTGGGACTTGGACGTACTCCTTATACCGGTTTTTGGGGAACACTTGACGAGGATGATAAACAAATCGTAGAACGTTCTATCTCTTTAGTGAAGATAGAGAAGCTTGCCGATAGAATGGTGCATACGTTAAGCGATGGTGAACGACAGAAAGTGATGATTGCAAAAGCATTGGCACAGGAAACACCTATCATTTTTCTGGATGAACCGACTGCTTTTCTTGATTTTCCCAGTAAGGTAGAGATGATGCAACTGCTTCATCGGTTGAGCCGTCAGACGAATAAAACGATTTTCCTTTCTACACATGACTTGGAATTGGCATTGCAGATTGCCGACAAAATATGGCTGATGGATAAAATGAACGGAGTCATAATTGGCACTCCTGAAGATCTTTCACTCAATGGTAGTTTAAGTACCTTTTTTGCTCATAAGGGGATTATTTTTGATATTGAAACCGGTCTTTTCCGGGTAGATAATGAATATATTACCAAACTTCGTCTTATAGGAGAAGGGGAGGGGTATGCTATGGTACGCAAGGCTTTACAACGTAACGGCATTCTTGCTGATAAAGAGGTGGAATCAGAGTTTTTTATTGAAGTCGGTGACTTGAAAAAGGAGGGAAGTTTTACTGTTTATTCTCAGCAAGGAGAAGTTTCAAAGGCAGATACTATAGAGGAATTGCTGGAAAAGATTCTGAATAATACGACAATATGCTAATATGCCAATGTGCCAATTGGCTGCGCTACCTATTGTTGTACATCAGTTAAGAATTAAATCTTTGATGAAACGCGGATGATCGCAGATAAACGCAGATTAAAAGACTGTGGATCTTTATTTATATTTGTTTCCCTTTGCGAAAATCTGCGTTTATCTGCGTTTCAATGAATCATCGCTTGTCGTTCCTCCCCGTGCGGGAAGCACTCATTGCGCAGCCAATTGGCACATTGGCAAATTATTCTTCCCTTTCCAATTTCATTATTGAAGGAATAAAGAACGCCAGTGTCCCAGTCAATACAATGGCAATACCGCATATTGCAAATACATTGGCAACACCGATAGCATCTGCTATAAATCCGGTAGCCATCAATCCCAAAATAGAAGGCAGTAAACTGATACTGTCAAACAACGAGAATACACGTCCCAGGAAAGAAGCCTCGATTTTAGTTTGAAGTAACGCTGTGAAAGGGCCCGAATTAAATGGAATAGCAAGACCTTGTACTACGGAAAATATAGCGTAGGCAATGAATGCCGAAGGCGGGAGAATGCCTGAAATAAAAATGCTTATTCCGATGATAACATAAGATACATTCATCATCACTACCTTCCGGATACGGGGATTCCATATTCCTAACAGAATACCACCCAACAGCATACCTAAACCGAAAAGAAGTTCGATCAGGCTGACCTGATAAGCTGTTCCCGAAAAGTTTTTTAATGTCATCAGAGGTAATAGCGCTACGATAGGCATTACAAAGAAAGTGATAAGCACTTCGATTACCATTACCCAACTCAATCCACGATTCCTGCTAATAACGTTGAAGCCTGCCTTCATATCCCGCAACACATTATCGGCAGTATCTGTTTCTGTTTTTTCCGGGTTAGGGATAAATACAAACAGCAAAGCCGTACAAGCTATAACAGCTCCTGCAACATCGAGAAGCATCACTATGCTCATGTCCGTAGCAACAATCAATGCAGCACCCAGCACCGGACCACAGATATTACACACAGCTTGTATCGCCTGGTTAATACTGGCAATACGCGTTAGCTCTTTCTCCGGAGCAAGCAACGGTATGGATGATTTCATGGCAGGTGCATGGAAAGCACTACCCATGGAACGGAGCATCAGTAACAGGTAAATTTGCCATATTTCGATAATATCAAGATAGAACAACAGTGCAATAACCCCGGAACAGAGAGCAACAAAGCTGTCTGCCAATATCATAGTCCACTTACGGTTCCAGCGGTCTACAAATACACCGGCAAAAGGACCTAATACTACTTGGGGTAATAATGCAGCAATAGTAGCAAACGAAAGTACTTCGGCAGAACCCGTTTCAAGACTGATCCACAGTACGATAGCAAACTGAGCAATTGAACTGCTGAGAATAGAAAATAATTGCCCTGACCATATAATAATAAACTTCTTCTTCCAATTATTCATAACCTTTCTTTCGTCGTTTTTTTCTACGTATCAGGAAGTATCCCAATGCAATAATAATTAGCAATCCTGTACCTGTTATAGCAAGGAGTGAGACATCGGAACGGCTTTGTTCGGCTTCATAAACTTCGAGACGCTTATGCACCGTATTAATAATCCCCCTTGATGTAAAAGTAGCTCCGGATACTGCATCTACTTTCTTTGCCAGTGCTTCCTGGGGCGTAAGTCCGTTCCAGGCTTTCAGTAAGCCATCATCTATGGCTATCTGTACGTATTTCGGAGTGTCTTTATTGGGTAGAAGCTTCACTTCTGATATCTTTCCGGAAGCATCCAATATGATCTCCAATGGGGTAGGACCGGCGAAACCGATTACTTTATCTGTATAAGGTTTCGATTGTAGTATAAGGGTATCGTTATTCATGTAAACATCTCTTTTATCCCTTCTTCAAGGTATGTGGAGTATAATTGATTTCTCGTTTTGCTTTTGCAATACTCAGGCCGCTAAAACGGGGACGAGGGGTGGCTTCCTGCATTTCTTCCGTAGTGCAGGCAAAATAAGGGAACGGTCCAACTTCAATACCTCAGCTACGCGATAGGCTATATCAGCTATAGAAACGCAATCGCTTCCGCAGATATGGTAAATTCCATTACGGGGATGATGCATTAATTGTTCTACGGCATATGAGATATCACCTACAAAAGTAGGAGTACGCCATTGATCGGAAACAACACGAATTGTTTCACCGCTACGTAGTTTGTTGGCTACCAGTTGTACAATATTACCATGTTGACCGGGCAATGCTTTCCCATAGACCACGACTACGCGGACAATGGCATAGTTACCACAGCATTCTGCAACACGCTCTTCCCCTTCAAGTTTGGTAATCCCGTAGTAATTGACCGGATTAGGCTCATCTTCTTCTGTATACAACCGGTCAGTTCTGCCATCAAACACAAAATCGGTGGAAAGGTGTATAAAACGACTTCCATACTGTTCGCAGGCACGCGCCAGATGTTCTACCGCAGTGATATTGGTAGCACGCGCCTCATTATGATGTGTTTCGCAGAAGTCTGGTACTGACAGTGCAGAGGTATTAATAACCACATCCGGACAAACTTCCTTGAAGAGTGCCCGTACTTCTGATGCATTACGTATGTCTGCACGGATAAACTGATAGCCGTCGCTACTTTGGATGTCATTGCGTAACGAACAAGCAGTAATGTTGTATATTTCGCGTGCCACGAGATCGTTCAGTATCCATCGGCCGGTAAAGCCGTTGGCACCAATAATTAGAATATTCATGCTTTATTATTAAGGGTAATAGGGGTTTCTTCCTTGCTGTACTTCTATGCGTATTCCAAATGAACCATCGGCCGATTTCAATTCGAAAGCTCCTTTGAAAGCATTTCTTTCCCAAGGTAGTGCACTACGGTTAGGCACCCTGTATCCATCGGCATTATATTCACCGTATGTATTGATTCGCATACCGTTTTTCAGCTTGAATGATCCCATTTGCAGGTTTTGTGCAGAGCCGAAACCAAATCCGCCGAATCCGGAGAAAGAAGGGGTAAAAACGTTTGATAATCCCTGTGAATAAGTTACATCCGGATTGAGACGGAACAATTGATTAAAATCTTTGCCGGTATCGGACAGAGAAAGATCTACTTTGGGCAAATGGGGAGGCATAACACTCATCAAACCCATATCCAGCAGAAATCCGCCAAACTCCTTATAGTTCTCTTCCGGAGCACGAGGGGTACGATCATCTGACGGTAGTTCCGATTGTGCGGACACTACAGCCGTTGCCAGTAGCAAAGAAAGAAATAATATCAGCTTTTTCATATCCGTAGGTTATTATTGAGGCAAAGATAGAAAATATTTGCTGATTATCTATATCAGGGAATAATCTGTTGTATAAACTTAACTTGAATAATGGGCGGTTAATCATTGAGTGCTTCTCTTACAATCGCTCTGTTTTATTTCCCTCCGATTTTAAAAACAGGATAAGCGATTGGAACTGTTTTCCATTTCATCTTCATCGGATCGTACACCCGTTCCATGCCTCCGTGAAGCTCAAGCCAATTGGTTACCTTCAACTCCATGATTACTCCGTAGTAACTCTGTGGAGCCATAGGAGTGAGATAACCGTGTGCCGCATTGCGTTGCCCGTTGATGGAGTATTGCCCGACTGCTCTTATTTTGAGCCAATCATTAATACGATATCCGAATGAGCCGTTGAAACCGGCATCAAACTGAGACCCGTGAACGAAGGAAGGCATTGTATATTTTGTTGTATAAATCCCTCCGGTAACATCCCATCGCTCATTGAACTGATAGGTATAGGCGGCACCGACATCTATGTGAGTACCCATAGTAGGATACGTATTGTATGTACTATAGGTGCTGATGTAACTGTTGGGAGTGAGTATGAAATTGTCATATCTGTTATAGTCGCGTGCCCAGGGGTTAGAATCCTGACCAAGACGTGGTTTGGGCCAGGGAGTCCGGACAAATTCGGGGATAGTGATACGCATCGTCATGCTGTCTGCTGCCACAGGAGAGGCATGATGTGAGTCAGGAGTAGCATCCGGCAAAATGAAACCACTGTCGTCTGTATGTACAGGTGAACGGCTTTCCGGGACGGCGGGAACCAATAGCTTTATACTATCATTGGGCGCCTCGGTCTGTGAAAAAACCGCGATTGCGAAAAGAGAGAATAGAAAGCCGATGCAGATCCTTTTGTCCATAATTTCGTCCTCCGTTAGTTAACGATCATTTTATAACCAATACCACGCACATTAACGATACGTATCCGTTCATCCTGTGCTAATTTATGTCTTAACTTGGTGATAAACACATGCAGACTGCGGGAGTTAAAGAAACTGTCATCTCCCCATAACTCCAGCAAAACGTTTTGCGTATTCACAACCTGATTACGATTCTCGCACAATCGTTTTAGTATCTCCGACTCACGATGAGAGAGCTCCTGCTTTGTACCGGCATAGATAAGTGTTTGTGCTACAGAGTTAAAAATATACCGTCCAATCTCAAAACACGTTTCCTTGTGCGTCTCGGTAAAAGAAAATGCTTTCCCGGCTAATGATTTGATACGTATAATGAGTTCCTGCATGCCAAAAGGCTTCTTCAGGTAATCATTTGCACCAAGTTCAAAACCTTCTACTACGTCATTGATTGCCGACCGGGCTGTGAGAAAGAGTATCGGTGTTTGCCTGTCTGTCTGACGGATACGGCGTACCATTTCAAATCCATCCATGTGCGGCATCATCACATCGGCTACCAGTACATCCGGGCGTAAATCAAAAAACAGGCGTAATCCTTCTTCACCATTGGCGGCTGTATGGATAATGAAGTCACTCTCTTCAAGCGTGTCTTTAATGATCATGGCGAGGGTGAGTTCATCCTCCACCAGCAGTACTTTGATTTTGTCCTTACTCATAATAAAACTACTCATTAATTACCAATGTGAATGTACTTCCGTGTCCCGGTTCACTCTCAACACTAACAGTGCCGCCATGTTTCTCTATCATCGTACGGACATAATAGAGCCCTAACCCGTAGCCTTTAACGTCATGAAGATTACCGGTAGGCACACGATAGAATTTATCAAATATATGTTTTTGCTTCTCGGAAGCTATGCCGATACCCTGGTCGGTAACTGATATTTCAACCTGTCCGTTCGCATTACGATGGCAATGCAATTTAATCAGAACCTGCCCCGGAGAATACTTCACGGCATTATCTATTAGATTGCTGATAATATTACTGAAATGAGTACGATCTGCCATCACAGAAAGATTGGCAGGTTCTATTTCATAAGTGATGGTTATCTCTTTTTCAGCTTTCAGCTTATGAAGTTCGATCAGAGTATCTAACATTGGTTTTAACTCCAAACGTTCGGTATGCAGGCGGAAAGTTTTCCGACGCTCCATGCTCATACTTAATATCTGTTCAACCAGTCCGCTGAGCCGTTGTAGTTGTTCCTGGCAGATACGGAGATATTTGTCGCGCTTCACTTTCTCTTCGGCCTGGTTAAAGTTGAGTAAGGCATCATTGGCAGCATAAGCTACAGAGATAGGAGTCTTCAACTCATGAGTGATATTATTGGTAAAATCGCTTGTTATCTCTTCCAATGATTTCTGGCGCAGGATAGTACGAATGAGATACCAGAAAGAGAAAGAAAGTATGATAAAAATAATGAATGAAGTAATAAGTATACCGATCATTTGCTTTAACACGAGCAGAGTTACAGGCTCTATCCAAAGGCGATACATAAATGAGGAATGAAGATCGAATGCATAATTGTAACATTGTGCTTTCGGTCCCGGAATATAACTGCTGTCTCCGGCAATACCGAGTGTGTCGGTAAAGGTCAGTGTAGAATCTATATTACTTCCGGAATGAAGAAACTCCGTCCGGTGCGGCAGAAAAATATTATTTGCTCTGAGAGAAAGAGTTAATAAACTATCATATACATGCAAATCGGGATCCATAAGAAGATCAAGGCCAGAGTGTAGTCCGCGTTGGAAGTGAGTGGCGAGTTCCAACATACTGTTTTTATCCTTTAATATTATATCCAGTCCGCTGTTGGAGGTTAAAGCAGCTTCTCCTTCTTTCTGATCTGCCATCTGAGCATTCTTATACTCTTTTATTGAATCATCGGGAGTATCTACAATCTCACCATTGAATAGCATTTCTGCTTTTTTATTAGAATCTTTAGGGGAACGGGCACTGTCATTATGTACGTATATCTCTACTACTTTTGTAGAATCTTTCAAATAGGTAATGTTGCTATCGCTTTGGGAAGTAAGTTTCTCGAGTTTTGCACTATCCAACTGGCTTGCATTCTGATAAGTAGTGGTACTACTACGAACAAAAGATTTTCCCTCATCATTATATCCGGCAGCAACAGATACCTCACCGTGTGCATCTCCATAGTTTCTCAGATTCTCTACGCGAAGCATCATCTCATTATAATCACTCATACGCATAGATTCCACGATACTATGTTCGAGATCGTCTTTCATAGTATGGTAAAGTCCCGTAAGCCAATATGCCTGATATGCAAAGATACCTATCAGCGAAACGAGTACAAGAATAGCAATATGTTTAAAAGGTAGTTTCATGCCCGATACACATGTTCTTTGTATAGGCAAAGATAAGAGGAAAGTGGATTAATCGCACCTAACGGTAAGACTAAATAACACTTTCTTCCGTTTTTCAGACTATTGGCAAGGTAACTATGACCCGTGTGCCTTGATTGGCGCATTTCATTAATAAATCCATCTCGTACTGGTAGATATTATATGAGATAAATTATTAATGGTATAAAGAAATATCCTTCAGATTAACTTTAAATAGTATTTCTGATAACAGTAGATAACCCGAATGAGTACTATATCGTGTCATCATAAATCCTGATTGAGGTTTAAGGTTGACCTTCATTTTTTCTTTTATCAGTAATTTGGGTTAGATAATCAGTAATTTATATACCTTTATGATAGATATTATCCTGTAATTTTGTACCATGATAATAGAAACTAAAACTATAAAGGGCTATGAAGATTAAAAGTATGATTATGGTAGTGATCATGATGTTATGTATCACTATAAATGCACAGGAACAGAGTAATAAGACATTGGTGGCTTATTTCTCGGCAACAGGAACGACGGAAAAAGCAGCGAAGTTGATTGTAGAAGTTACAGGTGGTACACTCTACGAAATACAACCTGAAAAGGAATATGTCACTGCTGATTTGGATTGGCATAACAAGTCCTCACGTAGCAGTGTGGAAATGTCAAATGCTAAATTACGCCCTACACTAAAATCTAAACCAGAGAATCTTGCAGATTACGATATCATTTATATAGGTTTCCCCATTTGGTGGAATTCAGCTCCGAGAATCATCAATACTTTTATTGAGAGCGATAATTTTGCCGGCAAGGTGATTATTCCCTTTGCCACATCGGGTGGAAGCAGTATTTCTAATGCAGAAAAAGAGTTGCGGGAAACCTATCCTGATATGAAATGGCAGAAGGGTCAACTTCTGAATGGTGCGACGAAGGAAGATATTAAGAAATGGACTAAAAAATAAATTGTTATGAGAAAGAATTTTGGGGCAAAGCCCTTTACTTATCCGCAGCCGGTGTTCATTATCGCTGCTTATGATGAAAATGGTACTCCCAATGCTATGAATGCAGCTTGGGGTGGTATCAGCGAAATGCATGAAATCAGTATTTGTATTAGTGAGGGACATAAAACGACTGCCAATATACTGAAACGTAAGGCTTTTACTGTAAGTATGGCAGAGGTCGGACAGGTGGTTGCCTGTGATTACGTAGGCATTGTTTCCGGTAATAAGGTTTCGGATAAATTTGCTCGTGCAGGTTTCCATGCGACTCGTTCGGAGTTTGTGGATGCACCGTTGATCGACGAATTATCCGTAGTACTGGAATGTAAGTTGAAAGATTATGATCCTGAAACCTGTATTTTACGTGGTGAAATAATAAATGTGAGTGTAGACGAACGTGTTCTTGACGAAAACGGTAAGGTGGATGTATCCAAAGTGTCTCCTGTTATATTCGATCCGTTCAATAACGATTACCTGGAAGTGGGTAAAAAGGTAGGTAATGCCTTTTCGGATGGAAAAAGATTGAAATAAGGAGTAGCATTATATATGAAAGAAATAAGAATAGATTGCGCACACCAGAGTGAGGCGGAACTAGCTTTAGCGAAAGAACAGACACAATTGGTATTCCGCCTGAACCATACTATGCCGATGACGGATGAATATGATGAACTGCTTCATCGTCTTTTTCCGAATATGGGGGAAGGCAGTCATGTGAATACCCCGCTTACAGTTGTTCGTCCCCATGAGGTGAAGATTGGCCGCCATGTCACTATAATGAACGGTTGCCTGATGATGTCTGCTGGTGGCATCACGATTGACGATGATGTTCAGATAGCCGCCAACGTACAACTGATATCGAATAATCATGATCTCGACAATCGCTCGATTATTACTTGTAAGCCGGTACATATTTGCCGCAGGGCATGGATAGGAGCAGGGGCTACGATTCTTCCGGGAGTTACAATCGGTGAGAATAGTGTTGTAGGAGCAGGCAGTGTTGTGACCAGCGATGTAGAACCGAATACGATTGTAGCAGGTAACCCCGCTAAGGTAATTCGAAAGATTTAGATTTTTCAATTATTGGTTGTGGAAAAATATAAGAAAAAACGGAAGGGATTGATTTCTCTTCCGTTTTTATTCTTGTGAACCCTCGATTGGGCTTCTTCTATTTGTTATTCTTTGTTCGTTACTTGTGGAGATTCAGACAATATTCCTCTTTATATATATTTGTGTTCTGGGACAATGCACAAGGCATTTCAAACAGGTACTGCATCCATGTATGTCAACGATTTCATCTCTTGAAACAGATCTACTCCAAATTTTACCTTTAAGGACTTTTCTCTCGCAGATATTGACGCAAGTAATGCAATTACCGCATTTTGGAGATAGAGGTTCATGCAATACCGTTTCCAGTGGAGCATCAGTCAAAACCGTACCGAGACATTGTGCTGAACCATATTCAGGAGTAATTAACAGGTTATTTTTTCCAATCCATCCTAATCCGCCAAGTAATGCAACGGTCTTATGGGGCAATACAGATTCTTTTGTTTCAAAATTGAATACGCCGTCGGCCAATAATCCCGTATCGGATTGTGAAATGGCTTTATAGCCCTTCCCGGTGATGAATTTGGCCAATTCGTCTGCTATTTCTCCCGCCTTATGTTCGGTTTGCGAATATTCATCATCGTCGAAATTGTAATTATCCGCTATCCGTACTTGTACGTAGTCGGGAATATTAAATACCATTTTAGCATATTCTGCAGTTAGCGGAAGCGCAAAAACAATGGCGTTCGGGAGTTGTCTGTTTTGCTTTTCGTCTAAATGTGATATGCCGACAAAGCGTATCAGTTCTGCTCCTTGATTTTTTAATTCGTTTTCTATCTCTTGGTTTAAGTATTTCATGTTTCTTTTTTTGTAATAGGGATATAAATATCTGTTATAAGCTCCGAAGCCGGAGTTTTTTCGGGAGTGTTGATGTAAGTCTCAAAGGTGAACTGTTCTCGCAGTATAATCGTTTGCCGGCAACCAGTCAAGGTAAATATGGCGGTACACCTTATTCAGTTCATGGTAAAACCCTTTGAAACGAAAGATTGCATATTCTCCCGCATGAATTTCATAAATGCCAAAGCCTTTCGGCGTTTCAAATGACTGCGGCAATGTCACCCCAATCATAAAACGGCTTTGCTTTTCAGACGTAATATACGGATAATCGAGAGTCAAGCTCACATATTTACATCCTTTTGAAGACAATTCATATTTTTCGGAAAATTGTAGCAACTGCTTCCACAAAACAGAGAAGCTATGGATGACATTATTTGTTCTTTCCAATTTCAAGTATGCGATTCGGATATCAGATATTTTTTCAATGCTTGGTTCAATTCGTATCGGATTCTTCCTCTCGGGATTGACGTTTGAATGCTTTTTGCGAAATTCCGGAATGGAACAATTGAAATAACTTTTGAATGCCCTCGAAAGTGTATGCTTGTTCTGATAATTGATTTGACCGAGAAGCTTCGGGACACTTACGTCAGTTGTTATTACCTTAAATGCAATGTACTCTAATCTCAGTCGTTGAATGTAAGTTCCAATATTTTCTCCACAGACAGCTTTGAAAAGCCTGCGAAAATAATATTTGGAGATACCTGCAACATGAGATAGCTTGTCAGAATCAAGGTCGTCAAACAAATGGCGGTTGATATATTCCTGAACTCTTATAATCAAATCATATTGCACATGAGCCGTATTGATCTTTTGTTTCCACCTCTTGATATTCGGAAGTCGTTTGGACATTTCCGTTCTCAACTCTTCCGAAGTGAGATTAACTCCTGTCTCTTTATAATATTCTTCGGGGAAAAGCCCCCAAAGATAAATGAGATAATCCATTGAAAAATCATAGAGTTTAACTCCATTGTGCAAACAATAGTCGCAATATTCCACATTTTGGTTTGCCTCAAGATTTGTATAATCTATATCTAAAGGTATTCCACACGTCTGGCAATATTTTGTTTCAGCATTGATTTTCATAAATATCCTGTTATTTGGATGCAAAGTTAATCAATAGATTGTACTAAAGGTTACCATAAATAGCCTTCTTTTAAAAGAAAGCAGAGAATACTTTAATTATAGATTCATTGTTATTCAGTCTGTTGTCAGTGTTATTATCTAATTCTTCTTTGTTTTGTATGGTAGTGGACGATAAGACTAAATAACACTACATAAGTTTCGGATAACGCAGACTAAACTGATTTTTGGCGTATTTTGCATTATCACTAAAACCAGATACAATATGAAACGAATTTATTTACTGTTTACTATGATTGGCATAGGGTTAACACACTTATGTGCACAATCTCAAGATAGCTTGGATATTTATATTGATAGTATTTATCACGAATTGCCTGAAGTGATGATAAAAGGCGAACGTCCCATTGTAAAAGCCACACAGGGCAAGTTGGTATATGACATACCACGGCTCATAAATGATTTGCCTGTCGATAATGCCTATGATGCAATCAAGGAACTTCCGGGAGTTGCAGAAATGAACGGTAGTATCACACTTGCCGGACAGGGTGTTACCGTAGTCATAGATGGTAAAGTGACTACTATGAGTACCGAACAGCTGAATACGTTGCTAAAGAGTATTCCTTCAAGCCGTATTGAGAAAGCTGAAGTGATGTACTCCGCCCCGGCACGCTACCAGGTTCGTGGAGCCATGATAAATATTTGTCTGAAACAAGGGGGAGGAAATGCTCCTTCTTTTCAGGGAGAACTTTTTAGCGATTACAGACAGAAACATTATGAAGCATTGACCGAGCGTGCAAGCCTCCTTTATTCCGGAAATAAATTCTCTGCTGACTTTCTTTACTCTTACGGACACGGACGCAACTATTTTTTACGGACAAAGAGGCTTTGCATACGCTGTCGGATAGTCATGTATATCCAATGAATACACATGAGATGCAGCGCAGCCGACACAACACACACAGTGTTCGTCTTGGTGCGGATTACCTAATTGCAGAAGAACAGCAATTGAGCTTTGTTTATAATGGTACGTTCACCAATGGGCATAACCGGACTACAGTAGAAGGAGCACAAACCTCTAATACGCAAACACGTAGTACGGATCAACTTCATAATGGACGCGTGGATTATCGTACTCCGTTTGGCTTGAAGGCAGGTGCGGAATTTACATTCTATGAGTCTCCTTCTACCCAATTGTTGCACAGTCGTTTAAATGATGACGAACTTGATTTTCTGAGTGATGATTGTCAGCGTATTAATCGTTGGAAGTTTTTCCTTTCTGAGGAACAAAATCTGGGTAAAGGTTGGGGAATCAATTACGGAGCGGCTTATACTACCAGTATAGATCATAGTCATCAATACTACTATCATCCCGAAAGTGGTGAATTATTGTCTGGGAATAATAACATGAAATCACGTCGGCGTGAGCAGACCTTAAACTTTTATGCCGGATTTAATAAAAGCTTCGGTGATAAATTATCGTTGGATGTTTCGCTGGCTACCGAACAGTTTCATACACCTGTCTGGAATGAATGGAATCTTTATCCGACTCTGAATCTCAGCTATGTTCCATCTGCCGGAAATATCTGGCAACTTTCTTTTAGCAGTGATAAAAATTATCCGGATTATTGGGCTACACAAGATGCTATATCTTATTTAGGAGGCGGATATTCTGAGATTCATGGCAATCCGTTCTTGAAGCCGAATATTGATTACCAGGCACAACTCACATATGTTTTGAAAAGTAAGTATATGTTTACTGCCTGGTATAGCCAAACGAAAGATTACTCTACCCAAACACTGTATCAATCTCCTGATCGCTTGTTGGAAATCTATAAATATTTAAATTTCGATAAGAAGCAACAGATAGGGCTACAGACGGTTATTCCTTTTAAAGTGAAAGAGTGGTTAAGCTCTCGCATTACTCTGATCGGAGTGTATGACCGGCAGAAAGACAGTGATTTTTGGGATATTCCTTTTGACCGTAAGATTTGTTATGGTATGGCTCATATGAACAATACGTTTACACTTTCCGGTAAGCCGGATATTAAAATAATCATTAGTGGTATGGTTCGTAGTAAAGCCCAGCAAGGTATTTATGATTTACCGGCATCCGGCAACGTGAACGCGGCTATAAGATATACGTTTGCAAAAGGAAAAGCTTTGCTCACTTTACGCTGTAATGATATCTTCGAAACCGGACAAATTTCGCCACGTATCCATTTTGCAACACAGAATGTAACGAATAACTATTCTTGCTTCCGTGAATTCGGTGTTTCATTTACCTATAAGTTTGGTGGCTATAAGGAGAAACAGCGGGAAGCAGTAGATACTTCACGATTTAAGTGATTTTTCTCTGCTTATTCCAACTTTTGTATGGAGTTAATTGTTAATTTTGCAACCTCAAAAGCGAAACTAATAATTACCCGATATGAAATCAGATATAGAAATAGCCCGTGGTACGGAACTGAAAAAAATAAAGCAGGTTGCTGAAAGTATTGGTATCCCGCGTGACGAAGTGGAAAACTATGGTCGCTACATTGCAAAAATCCCCGAGCAATTGATAGACGAAGAGAAAGTAAAACAGAGCAATCTGATACTGGTAACTGCTATCACTGCTACAAAAGCCGGAATTGGTAAGACTACTGTTTCTATCGGTCTGGCTCTGGGACTTAATAAAATAGGCAAGAAAGCGATTGTAGCTTTGCGTGAACCGTCTTTAGGACCTTGTTTTGGCATGAAAGGCGGTGCAGCAGGAGGTGGATATGCCCAGGTACTTCCTATGGATAAGATAAACCTGCATTTCACAGGTGATTTCCATGCCATCACTTCGGCGCATAATATGATCTCTGCTTTATTGGATAACTTTCTGTATCAGAACCAGTCCAATGGCTTTGGACTAAAAGAAATCCTTTGGCGTCGGGTACTCGATGTAAATGATCGCTCTTTGCGTAACATTGTTACCGGACTGGGTGCCAAAACAGACGGCATCACTATGCAATCCGGCTTCGACATTACTCCTGCTTCAGAGATTATGGCTATTCTCTGTCTGGCAAGTGATATGGAAGACCTTCGCCGCCGCATTGAAAATATACTTCTTGGGTTTACTTATGATGATAAGCCGTTCACAGTGAAAGATCTTGGAGTGGCTGGTGCAATCACCGTTTTATTAAAAGATGCCATTCACCCCAATTTGGTGCAGACGACAGAGAATACAGCGGCTTTTGTACACGGTGGTCCGTTTGCCAATATTGCGCATGGATGTAACTCTATCCTGGCAACTAAGATGGCTATGACTTTTGGTGACTATGTAATCACAGAGGCTGGTTTTGGAGCTGATCTTGGTGCAGAGAAATTCTACAATATAAAGTGTCGAAAGAGTGGCGTACAGCTCGACTGACTGTTATTGTTGCCACAGCACAGGGATTGAAAATGCATGGCGGCATTAGTCTTGATCGCATTAAAGATCCCAATATGGAGGGCCTGAAAGAAGGACTTCGTAACCTCGATAAACATGTTCGTAATCTTCGTGCTTTTGGCCAGACGGTAATTGTTGCATTCAATAAGTTTGCCAGTGATACGGATGAGGAAATGGAGTTACTTCGTCGTCATTGTGAAGAATTAGGAGTAGGATTTGCCATTAATAATGCGTTTAGTGAAGGAGGAGAGGGAGCTGTCGATCTGGCTAATCTCGTTGTGGAAACTATTGAGAAAAAACCATCCGCCCCCTTACAATTCACTTATAAAGATGATGATAGCATCGAACAGAAGATAGAAAAAGTTGCTACCGGTATCTATGGCGCAAGTGTGATTACATACAGTACGATAGCTCGTAAGAAAATCAAGCTTGCCGAAACGATGGGGATCACTCATTATCCGGTGTGTATTGCTAAAACGCAATATTCATTTTCTGCCGATCCGAAGATATATGGTGCAGTCAATAATTTTGAGTTTCATATTAAAGATATTGTAATAAATAACGGAGCAGAAATGATTGTTGCTATTGCTGGTGAGATCATGCGTATGCCGGGACTTCCCAAAGAGCCACAAGCTAAACATATTGACATTGTTGATGGCCAAATAGACGGGTTAAGCTGATGAATAATGTGGTAATATGATAATATATGCACACGGATGACAACGGAACTTTTTATTTTATTTATTGATAATCAAGGAAAAAGGAAATCTGATCCGTTGTCATCCGTTCGATCCGTCTCGTCTTGTGTGCTATAAAAGACTAATCCTCAACTGATTTCAACCACTTTTCGCATTATTATTAAAAACTGAGTAGCTACTATGGATTTAGCAACTACTCAATTTCTGTTTTTTTGGAAAGAATGTGGAGATTTCTCTCTCATAAAGGAATCATTGTCAAATGTGACTTCTCCGTACAGAAAGCACCACACTCTTGGGTATATATAGAGTCCAGTGTGTCATTTCTTGATTTTCTCTAACACACTGTAAGATTGCAATTCGTTTTTCTTGTTATATTGTTCGGAGCGGACAATACCAATGTTGGGAGCATACCATTCGTATCCGTACCCCTCTATCTTTCCTTTCGGTGTCCAGATGTCTATGTCATATTTAATTTTCGTACAGTAAAAAGGACCTGCAGGAGTATCTACACTTTCTGTAGCAACAAAGCGTCGGTCAGAGAGAGTAATTTCTGCGCGATTGTTTTTGTTTCCTTTCTGATACAGGCGTATGGTAGCGTCGTCAAATTCATTGTCATCGTCCGGATCTGTCGGATCAGACATCGCATCCGGATAATTCATCAAATCACCGATCATGTATACATCTGTATTCATCATATCCATTGCAGCAGGGAAAGTGGTAGCACCGTTCATACTCATAGAGAAATCTCCATCGTTACAGCGTGCTACCATTTGCCCGGAGTTTATAAGCTTACCGGCAGCATTGGAGAAGGTGTAACTGGCTATTGCTTCTGTACCGGATGGATAATCATAGACCTGGTCTACACGATAAACGAGGATACTGGAGAGCTTTCCGTTAGCTGTATAGCAATTGCGGGTTACTTGTTGTCCCTCTTGGTTAGGGAAGAAGAAGGTACAGTTCTCCTGAGCTACGGCGCTGGTTGCAATTAGCATAACGCCCATTAATAATAGATTTTTCAGCTTCATAATTAAGTATAGGTTTATTATCTTTTCTCGTTTTTATGTAGTAAGAACATCATTTAAAACAAAAAGTTCACAATGAAGAAAAAAAATCCCGTGTATCTTCTTCACAGATGATACACGGGCTCTAAGTTGTAAATTATTAATTTATGTATTCCGGCTTTTAATAGGCAAAGATCGGATATTTCTCCATCGTTTTGTTGACACGTGCACGAATTTGTGCTATTACTTCTTCATTATCAACATTAGAGAGTACTGTTTCAATCATTTCAGCAATTTCTAACATTAGATCTTCCTTTGCACCGCGGGTAGTGATGGCAGGAGTACCTAAACGTATACCAGAAGTCTGGAATGCAGAACGACTATCAAACGGTACCATGTTTTTGTTTACTGTAATATCAGCGGCTACCAATGCTTTCTCTGCTACCTTACCTGTCAGATCAGGGTATTTTGAACGCAGGTCTACTAACATTGAATGATTGTCCGTACCACCGGATACGATTGTAAAACCGCGATCAATCAGTGCCTGAGCCAATACAGAGGCATTTTTTTGTACTTGCTTCTGATACTCTATATATTCCGGTTGCAAGCATTCACCAAAAGCAACGGCTTTGGCTGCAATAACATGCTCCAGCGGACCACCCTGAATTCCAGGGAATACAGCTGAATCCAGTAACTGAGACATCATTTTGATTTCTCCCTTCGGAGTAGTCTTACCCCATGGGTTAGGGAAGTCTTTACCCATCATGATAACGCCTCCACGTGGGCCACGCAATGTTTTATGTGTTGTTGAAGTGACGATGTGTGCATATTTCAAAGGGTTATCCAGCAGACCGGCAGCAATAAGTCCGGCAGGGTGTGCCATGTCTATCATAAGGATAGCGCCTACTTTATCTGCTATTTCACGCATACGTTTGTAATCCCATTCACGAGAGTATGCCGAACCACCACCGATAATCATTTTGGGATGTTCGCGCAGAGCAACTTCTTCCATCTGATCGTAATCAACGCGACCTGTCTCTTTATTAAGATTGTACTCACATGGAGTATAGATAAGGCCGGAAGTATTGACCAATGAACCATGAGATAGGTGTCCGCCATGTGCCAAATTTAATCCCATGAATTTATCTCCCGGATTTAATACGGCAAGGAATACAGCCGCATTGGCCTGAGCTCCTGAGTGGGGTTGTACATTAGCCCATTCGGCACCAAAGATTTCTTTCAGACGGTCAATAGCGATTTGTTCGCTTTGATCTACCACTTCACATCCCCCATAATAACGTTTACCGGGATATCCTTCGGCGTATTTATTGGTAAGGCAGGAACCCATTGCTTCCATCACCTGGTCACTCACGAAGTTTTCTGATGCTATCAGCTCGATACCTTTAAGCTGACGTTGATGCTCTTTTTTCGATAATATCGAAAATTAAATCGTCTCTTTTCATTCTGTATTATATAAAAATAAGTTTCTTATTGGAGATTCTTTATTAAGCGCACAAATTTATGGAAAAAGAATGATAATCCGACAAAAAAAAGCAGATTTATCTATTAAAATATCACTCCTAATGAGAAACTGAGTACCTGATCGCGCCGATGGAAGGTGATATTGCTTACTCCGGTACTCCCGTCAGAATTTATATTATCGTACGTTACCGATTTGGAAATGTTGTGTACTCCCTGCTCATATCGGAAATCGAAGAATATACGGGAGATGTTTACACCTACGCCAATAACGGCACTCAGATTGAAAGGGTACAGACGTTCATGTATTCCTTTCTGGTCAAAATTCTCAAAAGTGATTTCGTTTTTCTTTCCCCAGATATAGCGAAGTTTCGGTCCAAAGAAAATAGACATACCATAAGGCCCCTCTTTCACCACATTATATCCATAGAGCATCGGAAAATCAATACTATGGATCATGGAAGTGACCGAAGCATAATCCGGCTCAATGTCCGGGTGATGTGATCCAAGTTTATCGAAAGTTATTTCACACTTACTGACGTTATAGGATATTTCCGGTTGAATGAAATGCCTTTTCATGTTGATACGCATAAAAAGTGCACCAAAGTAACCCAGTTTATAGTTGTTCTGAATCTCATCAATGGTCACATCTTTAATCTTAAAATCCGATACCAAAAACATGGAAGCATTAAAGCCAGCCTTTATCCCGATATTGAATCTTCTGTGATTGGGACGGTCTATTTTATCCGGGCTTTTACCACTTTGTGCAGAGGCAACTGATAGTGATACAAAAAGGCAATATGCCATTATACCTGCTATTTTGCAGACATACGAAAGAGACATACATTTTGTGTGTATGTCATTGACTGAACGCATCTGTTTTATTTCTACCGGCATTATTGGCATATTATTCAGTTAACATGTTATTTCTTCTTCTCGACGCTCCATCCGAACTTTCCTATTTTACTACCCAATTCGTAGTATCCACCGTGAACATACACCAGTGGATTGGCTTCTGCCAGTTCTAACTTTCCGGTTTCCGGGTTCAGGTGGCTTTCGTCAGCACGTACATTTACTACATCGGCGATAAACATATCGTGTGATCCTAACGATACGATTTCTTTTACTCTACACTCTATACAGAGTGGTGATTCTTCAATGAGTGGGGCATTAACTACGGTACATTTACCCGGCGTTAACTTCATCTCCTCAAACTTATGATATTCTTTCCCTGAACGTACTCCGCACCAGTCTGTAGGGAATGCCATCTCTGCTGTTGTGAGATTAATCACAAATTCCATGTTTCTCTTTATTATGGAGTAGGAGTGGCGCTCCGGACGTATGGATATATAACACATGGGCGGGTTCGTACAAATCGTTCCCGTCCATGCCACTGTAATTATATTGTATTCACTTTCTTTATTTCCGCAACTCACCATGACGGCCGGCAACGGATAAATCATTGTTCCAGGTTTCCAGTCAACACGCATAAATTAAATATTTACAATTAGACGATTTACTATTTACGATTGAAATTACTCTTATGTATAGATTGACAATAAATAGTATTCTTCAATAGTAAATCGTCCAATCGTCAATTACTTGGTTATTGTAAATTCTTCTCTCCGCTGTTCCTTTTCACAATAATGACATTTCACCACACAGTTGTCTTTGTCCACTACATGGAACAGGGTGGCCATTGGCTCATTATTTGTGATACATTTTGGGTTGGCACATTTTATAATCCCTTTCAGATCGTCCGGCATGCGCACTTCCTTCTTCTCTACAACTTCATAATCACGGATAATGTTCAGCTTCACATGTGGAGCCACTACTGAAATGCGGTTAATTTCTTCATCGCAAAAAAACTTATCGGCTATTTTGATAATACCCTTTCGTCCCAGTTTCTTACTTTCAAGATTGAAGCCAATAGTGATATTGTTCTTCATGTGTTCCAGTCCGAGTAACCGTACGATGGTAAACAGTTTTTCGCTGGGTATATGGTCGATGACAGTCCCGTTTCGGAGGGCAGCCACTTGCAGGGCTTGTTTATTTTCGTTCATATCTTTGGTCATTAACTCTATTTTATATCTTCCAATGTAATTCCTAATACATCACACAAAATGGCTTCACGGGCATACAATCCGTTTTGCGCCTGTTGAAAGTAATAAGCTTTCGGGCTTTCATCCACATCATAAGCTATTTCATTGACACGAGGCAGCGGATGAAGAATGCGCAGATTAGGTCGTGTATTCTCCAACATCTGAGCGCGTAGGATATATACATTTTTCACTCGTTCGTATTCCATCAGATCGGTGAAGCGTTCGCGTTGTACCCGGGTCATATAAAGAATATCGGCTTCGGCAATCGTCTCTTCGGTAAAATCAGTATGTTCTACGTATCTTATATTATGATCTTTACAATATATTTTATATTCCTCCGGCATCTTCAGCTCATCGGGAGCTATAAAATGAAAAGTAGGGTTGAAGTGGCGCATGGCCATTAGCAAGGAGTGAACGGTACGTCCGTATTTAAGATCGCCAACGAGATAGATATTCAGATTTTCGAGTGTACCTTGTGTTTTGTAGATCGAGTAAAGATCGAGCATTGTCTGCGATGGATGTTGGTTGGCTCCGTCTCCGGCATTTACAATAGGTACTGTTGTTATCTCGCTTGCATAGCGGGCAGCTCCTTCCAGGTAGTGACGCATGACGATAATATCAGCATAGTTACTTACCATTTTAATCGTATCTTTCAGCGTTTCGCCTTTAGATGAACTGGTAGCTTTGGGATCACTAAACCCAATTACACGTGCTCCAAGACGATTGGCAGCTGTTTCAAAACTAAGTCGGGTACGGGTAGATGGCTCAAAGAACAAAGTGGCTACCACTTTATTTTCAAGTAGCCGACGATTGGGATTTTGTTCAAACTGCTTCGCCATTTCAAGCATATAAAGTATCTTTTCTTTCGAATGCTCGGCAATGGTTACTAAACTTCTGTTTTCCATTCTGTTATCTTTAATATTGATAGAACTTGTTTTCAGACTGTAAAGGTAGAGAGAAAATGCGGTATCTGCAACGAATGAAGTTGAAAATTAAAAGTTGAAAGTTGAAAATTGCATTCCACAGGAGAATCCATACTGGCTCTTAGTTATTTTTTGCTTTTCAATAACTTTGATTTGAATTGAAATTTGTACGTTCTCTGAATAATAGCTATCTTTGCAACTTAATAAACTGATAATTTCGTAACAGAACGCAATGATAAAAAAAATAATAAAAGCCCTTTGGATATTTTTTGCTGCAGTAGTACTGCTTTGTGTGGTTGTTTTTGCTTCTATATCGTATGGCTGGATAGGTTATATGCCTCCGGTAGAAGAACTCGAAAATCCGGAATATAAATTTGCAGCCGAAATATTTTCCGAAGATGGAAAAGTACTCGGAACTTTCTCATTAAAGCAGAACAATCGTGTTTACAGCAGTTATGCTGATTTATCTCCCAACATCATTAACGCTTTGATTGCCACCGAAGATGTCCGCTTTGCCCAACATTCGGGTATTGATGTGAAAGCTCTTTCCAGAGCCATAGTGAAACGTGGTATCTTGATGCAGAAAAGTGCCGGTGGAGGTAGCACACTCTCTCAGCAACTTGCCAAACAGCTATTTACCGAAAATGTTGCAAGCAATACGCTTCAGCGCCTTCTTCAGAAACCGATTGAATGGGTAATTGCTGTGAAGCTGGAGCGCTACTATACAAAAGAAGAAATTCTGACGATGTATCTTAATAAATTTGACTTTCTGAATAATGCAGTAGGTATAAAAACGGCAGCTCACACTTATTTCGGTTGCGAACCCAAAGATCTGAAAACGGAAGAAGCCGCCATGCTGGTAGGCATGTGCCAGAATCCTTCACTCTACAATCCGGTATCCCGCAATTCGAAGATACGGGCGAATGCTTTGGGACGTCGCAATGTTGTTCTTAGCCAAATGGAGAAAGCAGGATATATTACCGAAGCAGAACGCGATTCCTTGCAGGCGCTTCCGTTAACGCTGACTTACAATCGCGTAGGGCATAATGAAGGTCTTGCAACTTATTTCCGTGAATATCTACGTGGAGTACTGACTGCTAAAAAACCGGATAAAAGCGATTATCGTGGTTGGCAAATGCAGAAGTTTTATGAGGATTCACTTTCATGGGAAACCGATCCTCTTTATGGGTGGTGTGCAAAGAATAAAAAGAAGGATGGTTCAAATTACAATGTCTACACCGATGGTTTGAAAATTTATACGACCATCGATTCGCGCATGCAACGTTATGCCGAAGAAGCTGTAGAAGAACATATGAAAGATTTGCAAGCACAATTCTTCAAAGAGAAAAAAGGCCGTAAAAAAGCACCATACAGCAATATGCTGACTCAACAGCAGATTGACGAAATCCTTGAAAGAGCTGTAAAGCAAACAGATCGTTATCGGGCAATGAAAAAAGACGGGGCTTCGGAAGCTGAAATCAAGAAGGCATTCAATACACCGGAGGAGATGTCTGTGTTCAGTTGGGCAGGTGAAAAAGATACCATCATGACACCAATGGACTCTATTAAATACTATAAGCATTTTCTACGTACCGGGTTTATGTCAATGAATCCGTTCAATGGACATGTAAAAGCCTACGTGGGAGGCCCCAACTATAACTATTTCAAGTATGATATGGCTATGGTGGGACGCCGTCAAGTGGGTTCTACAATAAAACCCTACCTTTATGCGCTGGCTATGGAAAACGGGTATTCTCCTTGTGACGAAACCCGCCACGTAGAGCAGACGCTAATGGATGAAAACGGTATACCCTGGACTCCGCGTAACAGTACTAAAAAACGTTACGGAGAACTTGTAACCCTGAAATGGGGATTGGCTAATTCCAGTAACTGGGTATCGGCATATTTGATGGGGAAATTGAATCCGTATGCATTGGTACGGTTGATACATAGTTTTGGGGTTCGCAACAAAGACATAATGCCAACTGTATCGCTTTGTCTCGGTCCATGTGAAATTTCGGTAGGAGAGATGGTGAGCGCTTATACGGCATTTGCCAATAAGGGTATTCGTGTGGCACCATTGTTTGTTACCCGTATCGAGGATAATGAAGGTAATGTACTCTCAACGTTTGCTCCGCAAATGGATGAAGTTATCAGTGCGTCGAGTGCTTATAAAATGTTGGTGATGCTCCGTGCAGTAATCAACGAAGGTACTGGTGGACGTGTTCGCAGCCGATATGGTATTACAGCCGATATGGGTGGTAAAACAGGTACTACGAATGCTAATTCCGATGGTTGGTTTATGGGTTTTGTTCCTTCACTTGTATCCGGTTGCTGGGTAGGAGGCGAGGAACGTGATATTCATTTTGATACGATGACCTACGGACAAGGAGCTTCTTTGGCATTACCTATCTGGGGAAAATATATGAAAAAGGTATTTGACGACAAGACATTAGGATACGATCCGACAGAGCATTTCCAGTTACCCGAAGGATTTGATCCTTGTGCCGGATCGGAGATTGGCTCAGAAGACTCTGGAGAACTTGGACTAGACGATCTGTTTAATTAAAAATTCTACCATTGAAGCGTTGTCTTATCTGTATTGGAAGTAACTACAACCGGAAGAAGAACCTCCTTCTGGCACGCCAAAGGCTACAGGCTCTGTTTCCTACTGTTCGTTTTGCAACGGAGGAGGAAACAGAGCCACTGTATTTGAGGAGTTTCGCATTGTTTTCCAATCAGGTGGCAGAGTTTGTTACCGAATTGGATGAAGAGTGCGTAGTAGATGAGCTGAAAGCCATAGAACGTGAAGCCGGTCGTCGACCTGGTGATAAAGTGAAAGAAAAAATCTGTCTGGATATAGACCTGTTGATGTACGACGGCAAGATATTGAGACCAAAGGATATGAAGCAAGAATATGTCCGGAAAGGATTAAAAGAGTTAGATTACTTAGATTTAAAATAATATGAAATTTATAGGAATAATACCTGCCCGTTATGCTTCTACACGTTTTCCTGCAAAGCCGCTGGCTATATTAGGAGGAAAAACCGTAATACAGCGTGTATACGAACAAGTGGCAGGGATACTTGATGACGCCTATGTGGCAACGGACGATGTGCGTATTGAGGCTGCGGTAAAAGCTTTTGGTGGTAAAGTAGTCATGACGTCCGTAGAACATAAGAGCGGCACGGACCGCTGTTATGAAGCTGCGACTAAAATTGGTGGTAATTTTGATGTTGTGGTTAATATACAAGGGGACGAACCTTTTATCCAGCCATCACAATTGCAGGCAATAAAAGCCTGTTTTGAAGATGCAACGACTCAAATAGCTACATTAGTTAAACCTTTTGATACTAATGATGCTTTTGAAACCCTGGAAAATGCAAACTCACCTAAAGTAGTAGTAAACAAGAACTGGAATGCATTGTATTTCAGTCGCTCTGTGATTCCATATCTGCGCGGTGTGGAAAAGTCCGAATGGCTTCAGAATCATACCTACTATAAACATATTGGACTTTACGCCTATCGTACCGAAATATTGAAAGAGATAACTTCGCTTCCACAGTCTTCTTTGGAACTGGCCGAATCGTTGGAACAACTCCGTTGGCTAGAGAATGGTTATACAATCAAAGTAGGAGTCAGTGAAGTAGAGACGATTGGTATTGATACCCCCCAGGATCTCGCACGAGCAGAGGAGTTTCTGAAAAATAAAAAATGATTTTATATCGCAACCATGGATAGAACGATACAACCCGAGATCCAGGACCTGGAAAATTTGATTGTTACCCTTCCAATGCGGACTACGTTGCCCAATGGCATTCCTTTGGCGGTAATCAAGGCAGGAGAACAGGACGTAGTACGTATGGACATTCTTTTTGCCGGAGGGCGATGGCAGCAAACTCAGAAATTACAGGCTCTTTTCACGAATCGGATGCTTCGTGAAGGCTCTCTTAAGTACACTGCTTCGGAGATTGCAGAGAAACTGGATTATTATGGTGCATGGTTGGAACTTTCCAGTTCGTCGGAATACGCATATATCACGCTATATTCTTTAAATAAGTATTTCGCTGAAACACTCGAAATATTAGAGTCTATAATAAAAGAGCCTCTTTTCCCCGAAAAAGAGCTGAACACAGTACTTGATGTAAACATACAGCAATATCTTGTTAATTCCTCCAAAGTTGATTTTCTTGCTCAACGAAGTTTGCTCACTGCACTTTATGGAAACGAACACCCATGTGGGCGTTTAACAGAAGAGAAAGATTACCGTTTGATAACTCCCGACGTGCTTCGTGAATTTTATGATGAATATTATCATTCCGGTAATTGCGCAATTTTCTTGTCCGGTAACGTAACAGATGATGTTATCCACAAGGTAGAGTCTGCTTTCGGTAATACTCCTTTTGGTAACTATCGGTATCCTTTGGTGAAAAAAGAATATACTTTTACCACTACGCCTGATAAAAGAATATTTGTAGAACGGGATGATGCGTTACAGAGTGCCATAAAGTTAGGCGCTACAACTATTGAACGTACGCATCCGGATTATCTTAAACTACGTGTATTGATGACCCTTTTCGGAGGTTATTTTGGCAGTAGGCTGATGTCTAATATCCGGGAAAATAAGGGATATACTTATGGCATTTCAGCAGGTACCCTGTTTTATCCCGGAAGCGGCATGATTCTGATTAGTACGGAAGCAGATAATGAATATGTAGAGCTTTTAATCAGGGAGGTCTATCATGAGATTGATAAATTACAGGTTGAACCCGTACCTGTGAGTGAACTGACAATGGTACGCAACTATATGTTAGGAGAAATGTGTCGTAATTATGAATCCCCTTTCTCATTGGCAGATGCGTGGATGTTCATCTACACTTCAAAGCTTGATGATACTTATTTTGCCCGCTCATTGCAGGCTGTAAAGGAAGTTACACCCGAAGAAATGAAAGAATTGGCCAATCGCTATTTGTGCAAAGAGACATTAAAAGAGGTCATCGCAGGTAAAAAGTTGTCATAAAAAGGGGATGATAGCTGTGTGTTTTGCCTGAGAAATTGTATCTTTGTCACATCGCTAATCGTAATTCGTAACTTGTAATCTGTAAATTAATGAAATATCTATATACTGCACTCATATTGGTTTTTCTTTCTCAGGAAGGCGCTATAGCACAAAACAAAGGTGGTTTTTTCGGAAAAATAAAAGACACTTTCTCCACTGAAATCAAGATAGGAAACTATACATTTAAAGACGGCTCCGTGTATACCGGAGAGATGAAAGGCCGTAAACCAAATGGTAAAGGAAAGACTGTTTTTAAGAATGGAGACGTATACGAAGGGGAGTATGTAAAGGGAAAACGTGAAGGCTTCGGAATATATACCTTCCCTGATGGAGAAAAGTATGAAGGGCAATGGTTTCAGGATCAGCAGCATGGAAAAGGAATTTTCTACTTTATGAATAATAACCGCTATGATGGTATGTGGTTCCAGGACTATCAACATGGACAAGGTACGATGTATTACCATAACGGAGATATCTATGAAGGGAATTGGGCTAATGATAAACGAGAAGGTCAGGGCACATATACCTGGAGAGACGGTTCGAAATATGTAGGTACCTGGAAAAATGATAAGAAAGACGGCAAAGGTGTGTTGGCATGGAACAACGGCTGCAAATATGATGGCGAATGGAAGAACGATGTCCGTGAAGGTAAAGGAACTTTCGAATATACCAACGGAGAAAAATATGTAGGTGACTGGATGGACGATCTGCAACATGGACAAGGTATTTTCTATTTGGGAGAAGATCGCTATGAAGGTTCATATGTACAGGGTGAACGCACCGGAGCAGGTATCTATTATCATGCGAATGGCGATAAATATGTAGGAAATTTCAAGAACGGTATGCAGGATGGTGAGGGTACATTTACCTGGGCAAACGGAGCTGTATATAAAGGACACTGGAAAGAGAACAAAAGAAACGGGCGTGGTAAGTACACCTGGAGTAACGGTGATACATACGATGGAGAATGGAAAAATAATCAGCCCAATGGAGAAGGAATATTAATTCTGACCAATGGCACAAAGTATAAAGGCGGATTTGTAAATGGCCTTGAAGAAGGTAAAGGTATCCAGGAAGATAAAGACGGACATCGTTACGAAGGATTCTTCAAGCAGGGAAAGAAGCACGGGCCGTTTGTTGAAACAGATAGTAATGGCAAAGTTATTCGTAAAGGGAACTATAAATTTGGAAGATTGGAGTAGGGAGCTCCCGTACGGAAAAGATACTTTTTAGTTGAAACGCAGATTAACGCAAATTTTCGCAAAGAATTAATTCAAATGGTAGAACTCTTGATCTACAAAAATCGACGTTAATTTGCACTTTAAAATGGGCTTTACAAAAAGTGGCGACACAATCTTTATTATTTGTGCCGCCACTTTTTTATTTATCAGGATCGTTTGTCTTAGATAATGTATTGTGAACTGATTGATTCGTTGCTCACGACACGTCTGATCGTTTCGGCAAACATATCTGCAATACTTAACTGTTTTACTTTAGCACATTTTTTAGAATAGGGGATGCTATCGGTGAATACCATTTCAGTAAGACTTGATTCTTGTACACGGAAAGAAGCAGGGTCTGACATAACACAATGACTTGCAATAGCACGTACAGATTTTGCACCGGCTTCTACCATAATATTGGCGGCCTTAGTAATCGTACCTGCTGTATCTACGATATCATCAATTAAAACAACATTTTTATCTTTTACATCACCAATAATCTGCATAGAGGCAACTTCGTTAGCTTTCTCACGCGATTTATTACAAAGTACCAAAGGTACACCGAGGTATTTTGAGAATGTACTTGCACGTTTTGAACCGCCTACGTCAGGAGTAGCGATAACTAAATTTTCCAGATGCAGTGACTGAATGTAGGGAAGGAACACTGCCGAAGCATACAAATGGTCAACCGGAATGTTAAAGAATCCCTGAATCTGGTCAGCATGAAGGTCCATTGTGATCAGACGGTCAATACCTGCTACTGCAAGTAAATCGGCTACCAATTTTGCGCCGATAGAAACACGAGGCTTGTCTTTTCTGTCCTGACGAGCCCAACCAAAATATGGAACAACAGCAACTACGCTCTTTGCAGATGCTCTTTTTGCTGCATCAATCATCAGCAGAAGTTCCATTAAATTGTCAGAGTTTGGGAAAGTGGATTGAACCAGGAATACATGTGAACCACGGATTGACTCCTCGTAAGAAACAGCAAATTCACCATCTGCAAAATGGGTGATATTCATGTTTCCCAAAGGACAATTGAGGCTGGCGCAGATTTTCTCTGCCAGGTATCTCGAATTGGTTCCCGAGAATACCATAAAGGGTGCTTTTTCGCTCATTTTATAATAGTTGTTACCTATTTGTTAATTTGCCCGCAAAGGTATGAAATCTCCCGACAATCTAAAAGACTTATTGTAGAAAAAATATTTTTTCATTCCTATTCACGGGAAATATTTGTAGATTTGCGAGATTAAATAATGCGCCAATAGGATAATGTGCCAATATGCTAATTGGCTACACTATTTTAACATACCGCATGGTAATTGGCACATCGAATAATTATTAAAACGATGAACCGTCACCTACCTTTGTATATACTGTGCATGCTGTTGCTCACAGCACTCTTTTCGTGTGTCGGTACAGCACCTACCAAAGAGGTACGTTTTATCGACTCTTTGAATCGAAGAGCGTATGCTTATCGTTACAAAAATCTGGATTCGTCCTATCATCCTGCATTGGAAGCCTATAACAAATCCCGCCTTTACAACCAGGGAAAAGCAGAGGCTTGCAATAATCTGGGATTTTGTGCATTTATGAAAATGGATTTTGAACGCGCTGAAGGTTTGCACAAAGAAGTATACGGACTCACTAAAAATGAACTGGAATTGCTTATTGCGGATGTGGGACTGATGAAAATCTACCAGCGGGCGGGCATGAACAAAGAATATTACGATTATCGCAACAGCGCTATGCGGCGAATGAAACGTATTCGTGAAGACAGTAATGTTTTTGCAGACAAGCATGAGACGCTACGGTTGAATTATGCCTTTACTGAGTTTTTTATAGTATCTGCCGTTTACTATTATTATCTTCAGCAACGTCCCGAAGCAATGGCAGCACTGGATAAGATTCCGCAAGACGAAGCTTTGAATGAAGATACCAATCAATACCTTTATTTTCATTATATCAAAGGATCGGCTTCTTTGTGTGAAGGTGATACACCGGACGAACGGAAATTACATGAATATGACGAACTCTATACTACCTGGCGACTGGCTTCCCGTGAAGGTTATCTTTATTTTGTCGGAAACAGTATGCAGGGATTGGCTAACCTGCTGATACCTGAAGGAGATTTTGATCTGATTGTGTCAAGACGTTCACATTCATTGAAGCAGCTGGGCATACCAATTGACTCTTTATTACCTTTAAGATTGGGAGAAAAGGCCTTACAGACTTTCAAGGAATACGATGACCTGTATCAGATTGCCGGTGCTTATGTCTCTATCGGAAAGTACTTCAATGCTCATGGTCTGTATTCCGAAGCACTCGATTCTCTGGGTAAAGCACTGGAATGCGTAAATCATCATCATCTTTTGTATTATCACCATGATGCCGATACGTTGGACAAACTGCAGCCTTTTGTCGGTGCTGACACCATTTTCACCGAAATGACATGGATAGGGCAGGAGAGAGTCAAAACTGTACCTGAATGGATATCCCGTATTCGCGAACAGTTGAGTGTCTCTTATGCAGGTTTAGGTATGAAGCCGGAGTCCGACTACAACCGCAATATCTACCTGGATATATTAAATGATACCCGTCAGGACAAGGAACTGGAAAGTCGTTACGCCTATCTGGAAGCAGAGTCCAAACAGTTAAATATCGTACTTTTCTTTGTTACGGTAGGTTTGTTCCTGGTAATCGTTTTATTCTGGATTTTCAATAAACGTTCTAAAATAAAAAATCGTATTTACACCGAACGGTTGCAACAGACGCTGATTCTCTGCCGGGATATTACAGCTTTTATTCCGATGAATATACCTCTTATTCAGCAAGGTATTGACCGCTTGTTCGGACCGGACCGGATTACATTGGAGGTTACCGAAGAAGGAAAGGCAAATTTCGTTCACAATCATCGGCTGAGCCGCGATGAACAGGCATTGGTACATATATTGATACCCTATGTGGAGTGGGCTATGGATAATGAGCAGGCCATTGCCACCCTCAGTGACGAGCGTAATCAACTGGAAAAGCAACGTTATGTCTATGAACAACATATTGCTGCCAACAAACGCCAGAATCTGATAAAGAAGTCGTGTCTTGCCATTGTGAATGGTATCAATCCTTATATAGACCGCATACTCAACGAGGTGCACAAACTGACGGAAAAAGGTTTCATGAAAGATCTGCGGATCAAAAAAGAAAAATATCAATACATTGACGAGTTAGTGACTACGATCAATGAATACAATGATATTCTTGCCTTGTGGATTAAGATGAAACAGGGTACATTGAGCCTAAATATAGAAATTTTCAGCCTGAACGAGCTTTTCGAACTTTTAGGGAAAGGACGCAGAGCCTTTGAAATGAAGAATCAGACACTCGAAATAGAATCTACACAGGTATTGGTAAAGGCAGACAAGGCATTGACTTTGTTTATGATAAATACATTGGCCGAAAACGCCCGTAAATATACTCCTGAAGGAGGGAAAATACATATTTATGCCCGCCAGACTGAAGAATACGTTGAAATATCGGTAGAAGATAACGGACGTGGACTTTCTGCCGAAGATGTGGCGCGTATTATTGGCGAGAAGGTATACGATTCACGTGCTATCGGAATGAAAGATACTGAGGATACGGAAATACTGAGACAGAATAAAGGAAGTGGCTTCGGACTGATGAACTGTAAAGGTATCATTGAAAAGTATCGTAAAACAAATGATTTGTTCCGGGTATGCCTGTTCAGCGTTGAAAGTGAACCGGGTAGGGGAAGCCGTTTTTATTTCCGTCTTCCGCCGGGAGTACGAAAGATAATAGGAATGCTGTTATGTTTGCTATTGCCTTCATACCTGTGCTCTTCTTGTGTAAAAGAAGCTAAACAGGCATTTGCTCCATCTGCAATAGACTCCGTAGGCCTGGCTGTAGATTCCAATTATGAACAATTGCTTGACGAAGCATCAGACTATGCCAATGCAGCCTATTTTGCTAATGTAGACGGTTATTATGAAGCGGCCCTGCAATATGCAGACTCCGCTATTAAGGTGTTGAACAAGCATTATAAGAAATATGCCCGCCGGCCCTATCGATACATGAAACTGGTTGGTGAAGGTACTCCGGCCGAACTGACCTGGTGGAATGAAATGTTCGATTCAGACTTCCATGCCATACTGGATATAAGGAATGAAGCAGCGGTCGCTTTTCTTGCACTAAAACAGTTGGACGGATATAATTATAATAATGCAGCATTTACAGCCCTTTATAAGCTGCAAAGTGAAGATCAGTCGTTGGAGGGATACTGCCGCCAATTGGAACGTTCTACAACGAACAAGATAGTAGGTATTATCCTTTGCATCCTTTTGTTGGTAATCTCTCTGGCAGGTTATTATCTAATCTATATACGCAAACGCCTGCTCAACCGTCTGAATTTAGAACAGGTGCTTGAGATAAACAAAAAAGTTTTCGCTTCTTCACTGATACGTTCACAGGAGTCGGCCGAAGCCTTACAGCGCGAAGAGGATACATTGAAGGAGATTCCTCAACGACTCGTTGACGAAGCATTTGATTCTATCAACGAATTACTCACAATTGATAGACTCAGCCTTGCCGTGTACAATGAGACTACCCATCATTTAGAGTTTGCTTCCAATCCTCGGCTTGATGCGATGCCTGAGTTGATGCAACGTTGTTTTAATGAGCAAGCTTATCAGTCTGACGGGCTTGCACAGGCCATTCCATTGATGGTGGATGCCGGAGGAGAGCATCAGTGTGTAGGTGTGCTTTACCTGGAACGCCGTGAAGGAACTGAATTAGAAACAGATCGTTTGCTGTTTGAATTGGTGGCCCGTTACGTAGCAATCGTAGTGTTCAATGCTGTAGTGAAACTGGCAATGAAATACCGGGATATTGAATCTGCACATGAAGAGGCACAACGTGCTTCCTGGGAAGACAGTATGCTGCATGTTCAGAATATGGTACTCGATAATTGCCTTTCTACCATCAAACACGAGACTGTTTATTATCCCAATAAAATAAAACAGATCGTTGGTAAGTTGAATACACAAAATCTTTCAGAAGCAGAAGAACGGGAGAATGTGGAAGCTATCAGTGAATTGATAGAGTACTACAAAGGCATCTTTACCATCCTTAGTTCCTGTGCTTCCCGGCAATTGGAAGAGGTTACATTCCGGCGGAGTACGATTCAGGTTTCCGATCTTTTTGAATATGCAGCTAAGTATTTCCGGAGGTTAGTAAGGGAAAAAGAACCGGAGTTGAGTTAATGCTCGAACCAACGGAGGGCCGGGTTATCGGAGATATCAATCAACTTCGTTTTCTTCTTGAAAATCTGATAGACGAAGCGCTCGATGGGTCTAAAAACGGAATATTGAAATTAAGAGCCAGAGAAGAGGATGAATATGTACGCTTTCTTTTTACCGACACCCGTCGCGAAAAGAGCGTAGAAGAGCTGAACCAATTGTTTTATCCCAATCTGGCACGTATGACTGCAGGTGAAAAAGGAGAACTCCGCGGTACGGAATATCTGATATGTAAGCAAATTATTCGCGATCATGATGAATTTGCCGGACGACGTGGATGCCGTATCAATGCCGAGCCTGCTGTGGGGGAGGGTTTACTGTTTACTTTACCATACCCAGGCGATGATAACAATAGATGTAAAGCAGTATAATAATATGTGTAACGAGTCATAACAATATATGTAACGAAACGTATGGAAGACAGAAAATTTAAAGTAATTATCGTAGAAGATGTAAAGCTGGAATTAAAAGGTACAGAAGAGATTTTCCGGCATGAAATACCCAATGCAGAAGTTATTGGGACAGCTATGACTGAAGCAGAATTCTGGCCGTTAATGGAAGCCCAATTACCCGATCTGGTACTGCTCGATCTTGGTTTGGGTGGTTCTACCACTATTGGAGTAGATATCTGCCGCAATATATTCAAACGTTACAAAGGAGTACGGGTGCTTATCTTCACAGGTGAAATATTGAATGAAAAACTATGGGTAGATGTACTGAATGCAGGAGCAGACGGCATTATCCTGAAGACAGGTGAACTGTTGACTAAGACCGATGTACAAGCAGTGATGGACGGCAAGAAACTTGTATTCAACTATCCCATACTTGAGAAGATAGTAGATCGTTTTAAAGCCTCTGTAGGTAACGATGCCAAACGCCAAGAAGCTGTTATCAATTACGATATCGATGAATATGACGAACGTTTTTTACGCCATCTCGCCTTGGGATATACCAAAGAGATGATAGCCAATCTCAAGGGTATGCCTTTTGGAGTGAAGTCGCTCGAAAAACGGCAGAACGATCTTGTCGGACGACTCTTTCCTAATGGAGAACGGGTAGGGGTGAATGCTACCCGTCTGGTAGTACGTGCATTTGAACTTCGTATCCTCGATCTTGATAATCTGGAAGCCGATGAAGAATAGCAAATGGCGCATGCCACATCCGGCCACAATGTTCCTTGTGCTGACAATGTTCGTTGTGCTTCTTTCGTGGATATTTGACATCTACGGACTAAGCGTTACATTGCCACAAACAGGTGAGGAAATTCGTGTGCAAAGCTTGTTAAGTCCGGAAGGTATTCGCTGGTTGCTTCGTCATATAGTCACCAATTTCACAGGATTTGCTCCTTTGGGAATGGTAATTGTAGCTATGTTTGGTATAGGAGTAGCGCAACACTCCGGCTTTATAGATGCTTGTATCCGGCAGGGAATTCGTGGAAAGCAGGAGAAAGAGAAAATTATTCTTTGGGTTATTTTCCTGGGATTGCTATCAAACGTAGTAGGTGATGCTGGTTATATTATATTGCTGCCTATTGCTGCTACTTTGTTTCATTCCGTGGGGTTACATCCGGTAGCTGGAATTATCACAGCTTATGCATCTGTAGCTTGCGGTTATAGTGCTAATGTTGTATTAAGTACGATGGATCCTTTGCTGGCCCGCACCACAGAAGAAGCCGCAGTGGCAGGTGGTATAGAACACGGTGATACGGGGCCGTTATGCAATTATTTTTTCATGTTTGTTTCTACTTTTCTCATTGCTGCCGTAGTTTATTGGGTAACGCGTCGTAAATTACTTCCGGCTATGGGCAATTATGGTGGAAGTACACTCTTTGAAGGTTATAAACCGCTTTCTCGTAAGGAACGCCGTGCTTTAACAATGGCCATCATTGTAGGCGTGGCCTATGTTGCTTTAGTACTTTGGCTAACTTTCTCTTCCTATGGTATTTTGCGTGGTGTAAGTGGCAATTTGATGCGTTCTCCTTTTATTATGGGAATATTGTTTCTCATTTCCTTGGGAGCCGGACTTATGGGAATGATCTACGGATTCAGTTCAGGGCGGTATCGTACGGATGCAGATGTGATAGAAGGTTTGGCACAACCGATGAAGTTACTGGGAGTATATTTTGTTATCGCCTTTTTTGCGGCACAGATGTTTGCCTGTTTTGAGTACTCACACCTTGACAAGTGCCTGGCTATAATGGGAGCAAATCTACTCTCTTCTATTGAGTTTGGCAACTTGTCGACTCTTATCCTTTTTATCATATTCAGTGCGCTGATCAATCTCATCATGGTATCTGCAACCTCCAAATGGACATTTATGGCATTCATTTTCATTCCGATATTCGATAAAATAGGTGTCTCTCCGGATGTAGTGCAGTGTGCTTTTCGTATAGGAGACAGTGCAACCAATGCCATTACTCCTTTTCTTTTTTATATGCCTTTAGTATTGACCTATATGCAGCAATATGACAAGAACTCCTCTTATCTTTCCCTATTAAGATATACATGGCGTTATTCTGTTTACATTTTAATAGCCTGGACTTTGTTATTTATTTTGTGGTATTTAACAGGCTTACCTTTAGGATTATAGCCTTTTCTGCACAGAGAAAGACACAAAAAAATACAGAAATATTTTTGAAGTTTCAGAAAAAGCATTACCTTTGCACCGCAATTAAGGATGGTTCCGTAGCTCAGCTGGATAGAGCAACGCCCTTCTAAGGCGTGGGTCAAGCGTTCGAATCGCTTCGGAATCACAACGATAAGGCAAGTAGTCAATAAAAAGACTGCTTGCCTTTCGTTGTTTGGGTGGTTATCAATAAGTTACTACGGCTGAGCTAATGTTTTGGGCTCAGCCGTCATTTATGGGAGATTTAAAACATATGTATAAAATGAACCCTAAAAACTATTTTTATAATTATTGGAATAAACTTATGCAATATCCGCTATTGAAAAAAATCTACTCCTCCCACATATTTCTTAGAAACTGTCAAGCCAAGCCCTCAAGTCTTGCAACATTTCTTTATGATACCTAAAATCCCCTTTATATCCCCATCCATGTCTTCCTGATGGATAAATGAAGATAGAAGCAGGAACTCTATTCTTCTTTAATGCCAGATAATAATATACTCCATTAGGTGTAGGCACAACGTTATCATCGTCAGAAAAAACAATAAAGGCTCTGGGAGTTTTGTCTGTCACATGTTTTTCATTAGAATACATATCTTCCAGTTCTTTAGAGGCATCTTTTTTTAATAAATTATCATGCGATCCTATGTGAGTAAAGGCTTTATCCATAGTTATTACCGGATAAAATAATACTTGAAATGCCGGACGCAAATCTGCCTTTGTATGTGTCGCTATTGTTGAAGCCAGATGACCACCAGCAGAAGACCCCATAATTCCGATATCTGCCGGATTTATATTCCACTCTTTTGCTTTTTCTTTTACGAGTCGTATGGCCTCTTCCGCATCAGAGAATGGAACCTCTCGATTTCCCCTTGGCATACGATATTTCAGGACAGCATAAGCAATGCCCAATTGGTTGAAGAACGGAGCCCAATCGTACCCCTCATGTCTATAAGCCAATCCACCGTATGCACCACCCGGGCAAGCAATAATAACACGCCCGGTCGCTCTTTCTTTCGAAGGCAGGAATATCCGTAATGAAGGTTTATAATTTTGGATGTTATCATCAAAAGGAGTATGATCTATACCATTTGTGTTAGGGAGTCCATTTGCCCATAAATCCACATCAAATTCTTTTTCTGTGAATTGAGCAAAAATCGGGTTACAGATAACAATAAATGTCAAAAAAACAAAGGAAGTTGTTATTGTTCTCATCGTAAATTTCATATTAATGAATTATTTAATTGTAATGCATAACTACAAATAATCACTTGAACCCAAAGTCGAAATAATTATTATACTATAAATAAATTTTTCTTATAGGCTCTGAGTGATACTGATTATGATTGTTTTATATTATAGAGAAATGTTTTTGAAAAGTCCAATTTATTCAAATCTTAAAAAGCACATAACAGGTATTCTTTTAACATACAAAAGACCTACTTATTATCCTAATCTCAAATTTTTTGATTTGAACAATCAATTACAATCTTGTTTTTTTCAGGAACAAACAAAACCCCGTCTTTAACTTGTTTCATTATACCTTTTTCACAAATGATTCCATAATTGATATTTTTCATTTGCGCTTTCATAATTCGTTGGTTATTGGCAATATTTAAAGGGAATATTTTACCTTTGGCTACATTCAATCTCATCATCCACTGATTCTGATCATTACTCTTTATTTCAATCTGTTTTTCATTCATAGTAAAAGTATACTCTTTCCCTGAAGCAGTACAACAAATTATCTCAGTCGCTTTTTTTCCTATTACTTTAACAAACATTTTGTCCATAATAATTTCCTTAGGATGATTACTATTATCCATCGTGTATATACGGATAGCTGCCAAATCATTAGGGGTACTCCAAAGAAAACCGTCAATGATAGGACAAGTCATATAAATACATTGATTGGAAATACCAGCTTGTTTCAAATAATCAGATTCCAGATTTTCATCAAAAAGATGAATGTCTCTAAAACGGATTGTATTATTTTCCCAAAGAAGATTTGCCCTATAATAGCGGCTATTAAACCATACTGTTTTTTGTCCATTATCATATGTATCTGTTAGTGTTGTAACAGATGTCGGTGGATTCAAAGGATATTTCTTCTTAAACCATTTACCCGAAGTCTCTAATGTTTCTATTCTGATTTTACCTTCCTGTTGCAAAGATGCAAGAATTGGCATTTGCATTTCAAGTCCCTTTCTCATAGTATTCCATGTGAATGAATTCTCTTGTCCGACTTGTGTGTAATTGAACCCAAGACATGGATCTTCAAAGATAGATTTGAAGAATTTTCTCACCCATTTCTCGCTTTCACCTGCATTTTTGTACACAGGCTCCAAAGTAATAACTCCTTGTATTGTATGTCCTACACCTGTGTCATATTGATAGATAGGGTCACTTCCCAACATTCGGAAAACAGGTACCGGTATCTGTCCTTTGGCTGTTTGCGCAGGCATATATCCATTAAGACGGCTGGGATAATATGCCTGATTCCAATAACCTCCCCATAAAGTGTAACCATCCGTTCCATATTGATCTTTACAATTACAGGAAGCTATAATACCATATTTGTCATACATGTATTCTAACGAATGAGCGTCTATAAACCATGAACCGATGGAAGACGGATATCTACCAAATATAGATTTGAATTTTTCCATATAGACGTCTATCAGTTTCTCTCTTTCTTCAGTAGTATATCCAGTGGCAAACCCCACATTTGCATGCCAATCCCAAGGATAACGTCCTCTCCATGTTAATCCTGCAGCTTCAACGTGTGGCTGGGTAATTTCCCACCATCCACCGACCTCAGAACCACGTTCTATTTCTTTTTTAAGTAGAGCTTGGTAACGAGGATTAATGAGAGCATCGTACTGTAACAGAAAGGTTCCTTGCAAATTGTATTTCATGAGCAGTTTCACTTGTTCGTGTACAGTCTCATATAAAACCTGTTCTGTTATATTTTTATCTCTAGGTTCTATTTGACGAATAAAATTAATGATATTAACAATTCGCGGGCTGTCCTGAGAGAAACTACTTCTAGCTATGCTATTTGTTGAAGCTAATAGTAATAACAATAGTAGTACATTTTTTAATTTCTTCATTTTGTCTATATTTTATCTGGTTATATTGATACTGCAAAACTAATAAATAAAAAGTAATTAACAAGATTCAGTTGTGCACAAACTCTGTCAAACTAAAATATCTTTCCTAAATTTAGTAATATTCAATTATTACACAACAGGTTGATTATCAACAAATAGAGCATATGCAGTGGCAATGAAATACAACTGAATTCTACTTTTTAGTCAGCTTTATAATAATCATTAGAAGTCATATCAGGCTTTCGTATGAATTCTTTGTAGAAATAAATTCGGCTGATAATTCATACATTTCAATAATAGTTTGTATTAATATATCGATAGCCTATTTCTCCACTTATCAGCAATAATCAAGTTTTAAAAATAATAAATATTTGTACTAAATTTCCGAATGTAGATACTGAATTTCCAGACATAATAGCAACTTTTATTTTTTCAATATACATTTGTATCACTGTTCTACAGATATCTGAGAAGAAAAATGTAGAGTATTGTTTGTTTTGTTTGTGTGTGATGGATTCTTCTCAAGCGTGAGAAGAATCCATCTTTTTATTTTATATCTATTTATTAATATAAATCAACTGATAACAGGCTTATGTACTTTCTAAACAATCAGAAAGAAGTATGTTTATCGCCATCATATGTGAATAAAATGTATGTTTCGTAGTGTGAAAGAGCCTATAAAAAACAAAATAGCTTTGTTATTCTATTCATTTCTTGTTACATTTGAACGATAAACAATTAAAAAGACACATTTTAAGAACCATGAGAAAATTTATTTTGCTTGCTGCTTTGTGCTGTGCCACAGGTAGTATCTTTGGTCAAACAGACCCTAATCAATTAAAAAAAGAAGGAAATGACGCTTTAAATGCTAAGAATTACCAGGTTGCTTTTACTAAATACGATGCGTATTTGAAGCAAACAAATAATTCTGATTCCGTAATGGCTTATAATTGTGGTGTATGTGCTGATCAGATAAAAAAATATGCTGATGCGGTGAAATACTTCGATGTGGCCATCCAAAAGAATTATAATGTAGCCAATGCATATGCCCGTAAAGCTGGTGCATTAAAAGATTTGAAAAAGGATGCGGAAATGGTGGAAACATTGGAAGCCGGACTTAAAATTGCTCCGGGTAATAAAACAATGGAAAAACTATATGCTATCCATTATTTGAAAGAAGGACAAAAATTCCAGAAAGCAAATGATATTAATAAGGCAGAAGAAAGTTACAAACAAGTAACTACGCTGAGCAACAAAAAATGGAAAACAGATGCTCTTTACAGTCTGGGAGTGTTGTTCTACAATAATGGAGCTAATGTGTTGAAAAAAGCCGCTCCACTGGCTACTTCTGATGCAGACAAATATGCAACGGAAAAAGCTGCTGCTGATGCCGATTTCAAGAAAGCTTCAGATTACTTGAAAGAAGCTGTAGCTTTGTCTCCGGATAGAGCTGAAATTAAGAAAATGTTGGGACAGGTAGAAGAGAGCCTGAAATAGTAAAAGCTTATCATAATAAAGAAAAGAGCCATTTTCTATATGAAAATGGCTCTTTTCTTTATTATGACAGTAGTTATTTTACTTTTTACGCAATACCATTGCTGTACGAGCAGGAATATAAAGTTTCAACCATTCTTTCTTTTCCTTTTTGTATAAAGGATCGGATATCGTGAAATGTGTAATGGTATCGTCAGAGAACCCATTGCCCCCAAACTGTACACTATCCGTGTTCAAAATTACTTCGTATGCACCCGGAGCAACCAGGAAACCATAATCTGTAAACGACTGTTTCGGATTGAAGTTGAATACAAATATGAAATCTTTACGCTGATATACAAGTACCTGATCGCCGTCATTATGCCAGATTTCCTGTATTGGCGTAGCCTGGAAATCTTTCACGCTTTTAATGACCTTCAGCATATTTTCGTCAAAATCTGCCATATAGTGATAGGTCAGATTCTTATTGTCTACCAGATCCCATTGACGACGGGCGTACTTGCACGACCAGCCATTTCCCTCGCGTGGGAAATCAATCCATTCGGGATGTCCGAATTCATTTCCCATGAAATTCAGATAACCACCATTAATCGTGGTAGCAGTAAGCAGACGAATCATCTTATGAAGAGCAATACCACGATTTACAGTATAATTTTCATCTCCTTTCTGCATATGCCAGTACATATCGGCATCAATCAGACGGAAGATAATAGTCTTATCACCTACTAATGCCTGATCATGGCTTTCAGCATAGGATATTGTCTTTTCATCCTGACGGCGATTGATAACTTCCCAAAACATACTGGAAGGTTTCCAATCTTCATCGATTTTCTCTTTGATAGTTTTTATCCAGTAGTCCGGAATATTCATAGCCATACGATAGTTAAATCCATAACCACCATCTTCTACTTTGGCTGCCAATCCCGGCATACCCGAAACTTCTTCTGCAATAGTAATTGCTTTAGGATTCACCATATGAATTAATTCGTTGGCAAGCGTCAGATAACACATTGCATTGTCATCTTCGTGTCCATTAAAATAATCACCATAATTAGAGAAACTTTCTCCCAATCCGTGGCTATAATACAACATTGAGGTTACACCGTCAAAACGGAAACCGTCAAATTGATACTCTTCCAACCAATATTTGCAATTAGACAATAAGAAATGTATCACTTCATTTTTGCCATAATCAAAACAGAGAGAATCCCATGCCGGATGTTCACGACGTGCTCCCGGATAGAAATATTGATTAGGATCACCGGCAAAATTGCCTAGACCTTCTACCTCGTTCTTCACAGCATGAGAGTGAACAATATCCATTATTACAGCAATCCCCAATCCGTGAGCAGTATCAATCAGTTCTTTGAGCTCTTCAGGAGTACCGAAACGCGAAGAAGCCGCAAAGAAACTCGATACATGGTAGCCAAAGCTACCGTAATACGGATGTTCCTGAATGGCCATAATCTGAATACAGTTGTAACCAGCTTTTGCTATACGAGGAAGAATCTTTTCACGGAACTCACTGTAAGTTCCAACTTTTTCTTCTTGCTGAGCCATACCGATATGGCATTCATAAATAAGTAATGGATCAGTAGAAGGTTTAAATGTTTTTTTGCGAAATTTGAAGGGTTTCTCCGGATTCCAAACTTGTGCACTGAAAATTTTTGTATTCTCATCCTGTACCACTCGCGTAGCCCAGGCCGGAATACGTTCTCCTTGTCCTCCGTCCCAATAAACGATTAGTTTGTAAAGATCGCCATGTTGCATTGCATTCGCGGGCAGATTGATTTCCCAATTACCATTCTGCAAACGTTTCAGGCTATATTCTTCTTTCTCTTCCCAATTGTTGAATGTACCTACCATGTAAATATGGGTCGCATTGGGCGCCCATTCACGGAAAGTCCATCCTTTGTCTGTACGATGCAAACCGAAATATAAGTATCCCGAAGCAAAGTCCGACAAGGTCTGTTTCCCTCCGTTTGTCAGTTCGGTTTCCTTATCCATGGCATATTGATGCCGTCCGGTAATAGCTGCAGCATACGGTTCCAACCAGGGGTCACTTTTAATAAGATTCAATGTTTTCTCCATATCAGGATGAGTTTGATTATGCTTTCACTTTTACAATAACTTTCTTCACACCATCCGGACTAATGCCCGGAGCATGTCCGTCTTGCGGAAAGAAAATAGCGAACATACCTGGCTTAACAGCCACATATGTCTCTGCTAAACCTTCAAAGAAAGTAATGTCTTTTTCGGCATTATAGGGAGCATCGGCAGGTACACAATCTTTACCGGGAGTGTATCCCATTACTTCTGTTCCTGAAAGAGGAATTTGAATATCGATAAATTCGTTATGAGTTTCAAGTTTGGCTTGCTCTTTGGCCTTTGGAGTAGTCTGGGCAATGTTTACTACCAGATCCGCACCTTTCAATTCGGTCTTGCCTACTTCCATAGCATGAAGGTCATGAGACTTTAAGAACTCAATAGCTTGTGCGAACAAAGGATTCAGTGACGCGTATTTTTCCAGGTTTTCTAATGTATCTACTACCATAGTTATAAAAAATTTTAAGTTATTATTAGGTATTATTATTCGAAATCATCAATTGTGTAGTTAATAAAATCAGCAAATCGTTTAAACTGTCGAAAGGCGTCTTCTGTTTTATCCAGGAAGTCGGGGGCAAGGAAGAATTCGTCAGGTACATTGTAAGCGCAGGTATACTCCTTACATTTCAGATAATCAATGTATTTAAAATCTTTCGGAAAACCTTTGGGGGCGGTTTTCAGGAAATCTTCTCCTATCACCGGAAAATATTTTTTAAATTCAGGATCTTCTACTATGGCAATATATTCATCTATATTGTCATAAATAGACTGACGAACTGCTTTCAGAATATTAGGAGGTAAACAAAGGCTTCCTCCTGCCAACATGCAGGAACCATTCTGAATATGCACATAGTAGCCACAATGATCGGATTTTTTTCCTTTAGCATTGATATATCCGCCAAAATGAATTTTGTATGGCGTTTTATCTGATGAAAAACGGGTATCCCGATAGATACGATAGGTACAATCTTTAACTTGTACACCTCTGATGCTCTCATCAAAGAGGCCGATACGGGAAATTACAGCTGCCAAAAGATTTTCGAACTCTGTACGGGCGGTTTCATACTCATCACGGTGCTCGTTAAACCACTCACGGTTATTATTTGCAGCGAGATTTTTTAAAAATTGAAAGATAACAGGCATGTTCATTGTCATTCTTTTCTATATCTTTATTCTACAAACGTACGAATTTTATTTGTAACAAACTAAAAAATGCAATAAAAAAGCATCGACTTAAAGAAAGCCGATGCTTTAACACATTTATCAAAAAAACAGACGCTTCTGTTTCTGACGTACTTACTTATCACAAGCTGGTACAATCTCTTTTAATTAATCTTATATCTAATACTATGAAAAACACATCTATATAACACACCCCAAAAGGCTTTTGTTCGTAGACATAATCTTTTTTGCTGTTAATAATAGTTATACAATAATATGATCGCCAACCGGAAATTCTATTTTTCTAAAAGTAATCATTGCATTAAATAAAGTGATCCGGGAGTAAGTAAAAAGTTGTTTCAAAGTTATTTCTTCTTCTTTTATAATTTGTTGATCCAACAGAAATGCTCTTTGTGTACCTTTCAGTAAAGGAGATTTGGGAGTATGCCATTCAGAACCATTATAGAGAGCTATGTTAGCAATGGAAGTATCGGTGACCAGCTCATTTTTAACAATGAGTATATCATCGGCTGTTTCCCGTAAAGCATAGAGTTGATTTAAGTATTCACGGTCAAGACTTTTATAAGTATAATCTATTTCGTCGGAGCGGACCACACGGAGTGTATCAATGCTGCGAATAGAATAGGGGGCATACGTGATTTCTCTGATTTCTTTATCGTATACCACTCTGCACTTTATTACCCCTTCACTTTGTATAGGTCGGATGTAATCAGTGAGGTCCAAAGTGGTACAATTTTTCCAGAACCAATTTCTAGTCCGATTTAACCTCTTATTGTGATAGACTAAATTGTGTATTGCCCCATTCTCTATTCGTATGGTTTCAATAAATTGGTACATAGACTTTTTGTTTCATTTCATTGTATTCACTTTTCAGATCACTTTTACAGGTAATTCCTCCTCCGCTTTTGAAATAAAGTTTATCTCCCCGCTGTTCAATAAAGCGTATCATTACGGCACTGTCGAGGTTCTCACCATCAAAATATCCGGTAATACCAGTATAGAAACCTCTTTCATATGTTTCCGCACGAGCTATAATATCCATTGTCTTTTGTTTGGGAGCACCTGTAATAGAACCTGCAGGTAATAGTTTAAAAAGAATGTCTCCCAACCGTGAACGATAATCATCAGGCAAAACACCGCTAATTTCCGAACTTGTCTGTAAAATAGGACCGGAATTTGTCTGCAGTGTATCAGCATAACGATAACGGTTCACAAACACTTTTTCTGCAACCAGACTCAAATCATTACGTATCAGGTCTACAATTGTAGCGTGTTCTGCCGCTTCCTTCGGGTCATCCATTAGTTGTTGGCAGGCAGATGGGAGGGTAGCATCTATTGTTCCTTTCATGGGGTATGAACTGATTAACGTTCCATTGATCCGGACAAATATTTCAGGAGAAAATACCACAAAAGCATCTTTTACCCATAGCTTATACATTGCTTTGGAATGAAGAAAAATTTCTTTTAAACTTAAGTTGGTGGTAATTGGAGTACTACATGTCAGATTCGTAAGAAAACTGTTACCATTATGGATATTCTGCATAACGTAGTCAAAAGATTGCTTGTATTGGCTTAGTGGCTGAGGAGTGATTTGCCACCGTATCACTTTATTACAAAGCAGGTCGGTGATTGATTAGTAAAACCATTAAAATTATACAATACGAATGAAGGGTCAAGCTTGTCTGCTTCTTCTATATACGAACAACTTTGCAGATAATTAATGATAAAAATAAAGGGCTTGCCTTGTTCTGACAGGTAGTTAATCCTCCGAACAGCTTGTTCTTTATTGTATGATTGTAACATATAATTTCCAGATTAGAACATTGATGAGATATGGAAAAACAATATACTATAACCTGTAACACAAAAGTACGTATTTAACGCCCTGTTAAATACGTATTTAAGTCACTATTAAATACGTACTTTACATGTATAAAAGTACGTACTTTTTAAAAGCCTGATTAGATGGTTATTTTCAATATCTTTCCGCTATGTCTACTCAGTGAAACCTCTGTTGCCTTATAAGGGAGCAGACAAATATTTTCTTTCTTTCCAGTCAGTAAATCCGTAGCCTCGTAAGAGTCCATCTGAGGGATTTGCAGGAAGTCAAAAGCATGAGACGGTACATTTATAGCAATGTCTACCGGCTGACCATCAAAATTGACAATAATGAAAAGCAATTCATTTTTATACTTACGCAAAAAAGTATACTGCTTGTGTTCATTGAATCTCCATCCGTTTTGGTTGGCGTACATCAAGTCGAAGAAAGCTCCTTGCACAATAGCCTGCTCTTCGTTGCAAAGAGTCAGAATCTTCTGGTAGACAGCGTACAGGGATTTCTGTTCTTCCGTTAGCATCTTGCCATCAAATTTACCTTCATTCCGCCAACGGCGTATGGTATCTACACTCCAATAGTCAAAAATTGTAGTGCGTCCGTCACGTCCGCTAAAGCCTTCACTATCCATCCCTAATTCACCAAATTCCTGTCCGAAATAAATCATCATCGGGTTTGTATTCATACAGGCTGATACAATCAGAGCCGGAATTCCTTTGCGAGGATCACTTGCAAAAAAATCCGAAGCAATACGCTGTTCATCGTGATTTTCAAGAAAGTTGAGCATACGCTTCTCAATTCCTCCCAAGCTTTGCCAACTGCGGGTTATAGCTGTAGCAGAATCATAGCCGCATGCTACATTACGTAGTGTATCATACAATCCCACTTTATCATACAAATAATCAAATTTACCACGGAACAGATAATTCTGGTATTCTGCCGGATTATAAACTTCTGCAATGAACAACAGTTTGGGATGTTTCTCTTTTACCTGAGGGATTACCCATTCCCAAAACTCTACCGGCACCATTTCCGCCATATCACAGCGGAATCCATCTATGTTCTTTGAAGCCCAGAAAAGAAGGATATCAAGCATCTTTATCCATGTATCCGGAATAGGGGAGAAATTACAGGTACCTCCGTTAGGATAATCTACGCCATAATTTAATTTCACTGTCTCATACCAGTCGTTGATATTGGGATATGCATCAAAACGATTGTTACCGGTTGCTTTGGCGGGGTATTCCCGATAAGGTTCCGCAGCGCTTCCTTTCATATCAAACTGTCCGTGAAGTTCTGCTTGCGGAATATAATAAAAGTTGTTGTACGGACTGAAAGCATACGTCGGGTCATCGTTTGCACCCAGTTCTACTGTCCCGTCGGGCTGTGCATCGGAGTGATACTGACGGGCCACATGATTAGGAACAAAATCAATGATCACTTTTAGTCCGGCACGATGTGTACGGTTCACAAGATTCTCAAACTCTTTCATCCTGCCGGAAACGTCTGTTGCAATATCCGGGTCTACATCATAATAATCTTTAATAGCGTAGGGGGAGCCTGCTTTACCTTTCACAATAGCGGGGTGGTCCGGACGGATATTATACCGACGATAATCTGTTTGTGTAGCATGTTCAATAATGCCTGTATACCAGATATGTGTTGCACCTAACTTTTGTATCTCACCCAATGCTTTTACTGTGAAGTCTGCCATCTTTCCACAGCCATTTTGAACAATGTCACCGTTATTGATGCAATGATTATTATTGTTTCCAAACAGGCGGGTAAGCACCTGATAGATAATTATTTTCTTTTCGTCACTCATGTTGTATAAGATTTATTTTAAGCTGATAACTTTACCTTCCTGCTGGCTTCGATAAGCTGCTTCAATAACACGAATCACATTCAGGATATCACGCGCTCCTGTCTGCAATGCTTCTCCAAGGCGAAGGTGTTCATATATGTTTTGATAAAACCCACCGTAATTTCCAGAAATACCCGGATATTTCCGACAGATCTCTTCTCCATCAATCTCTGTATGTATTAATCCCCATTCTTCTTCTGTTTCTTCTCCCCAATGAGGTTGATCGGGCATTTCGCCACGCAGTAAAGCAGCTTCTTGTTTGTCGACTCCATGTTTTACATATGAACCTAAGGTTCCATGAAGAACAAACCGGGGCTCAGCTTCCCGCATTAAATAACTGGCTTTTAGCGTAACTCTTACATCCGGCGCCAATGAAGGACGAAGAAAACGAATCATAAAATAATCGTCAACTTTTCCATGGGTACGCATGGTAGCTATATCGGCAAAAACTGCCTCCGGCATACCAAACAATCGGATGGCTTGGTCTATGAGATGGGAGCCTAGATTATAAGTTAATCCACCACCTGATTCTCCTGTCTCTTTCCAAGTGTTAGGTTTGATAAAGTTACGATAGCGTGCAAAAGTAGATTCATATTCTACCAGTCGTCCCAGCAGCCCTTTGGAAATGATCTCCTGTACAGTCTGGAAATCCGCATCCCATCTCCGATTTTGATATACACTAAGCATGAGGCCTTTTTCGGCAGCCAATGCTATCAATTCTTCTCCCTCTTCCGTAGTTGAAGTAAAAGGTTTCTCAACAATGACATGCTTTCCCGCTTCAAGAGCCAAACGGGCATATTCATAATGCGTACTATCCGGAGTATTAACTACAATCAACTCTATTGCAGGATCTTTTATCAACTCTTCGAAACTGCGTACAATTGTAGCATCAGGATAGCGTTCCTTTGAAAGCTCCTTACTACGCTCTACTATTTTGCAAAGTTCAAAATGAGGATTGGTACTAATAAACGGAGCATGAAAAACTTGTCCTGACATTCCGTAAGCAGCCAAACCTACTTTTATTATCTCCATATTCTTCCTTTCTCCTGAAACAGATTTTCCAATATTTCATTGGCCGTTTTATATCCCTGATCAAATATCTCTTCTGCCTTTTCCAACTCCCGGTTGCTATATCCATTCAAGTTGTACGGTTCTATTAACAGATCGCAAAGTTCGCGTTCCGGAAATGTATTGGCACGAAACATGAAATGATAGGATCGCATCGCAATGCTGACAATATTCATTTTATATTTCTCTGCTTCTAAAGGGCTAACATTGATGGCAACTACTTTTTCACATTCTTTGCGGAGGGTAGATACCGGCAGATTCATCAACAGCCCACCATCCACGTAATGTGTACCGTTTATTCTGACTGGCGTAAACATTACCGGCATACAACATGAAGCAGCAACCCGCTCAGCGATGCTGCCTTTCCGGAAATGCATGCTTCGTCCGTGATCCAGGTCTGTAGCAGTTATAATAAGGGGGATTTGTAACTCTTCCAACTTCTGAGCTTTCAGATTACTTTTGAGGAAATCTATAAATTCTCCCAGTTCGAAGAGTCCTACTTTGGGAATCACCATTTTTGTAAGATCTTGAAATTTATGTCCGGAAAAGTAATCCAGGACTTTGTGAGGTTCGTTACCATCAGCATAAAATACACCAGCCAACGCACCTGCACTTACACCCGAAATTATATCCGGCCTGATATCATGCTCCAAAAGGGCCTGCATCACTCCTAAGTGGGCAAAGCCTTTAATAAACCCACCACTAAGTGCATATCCTATCTGAAATTTTCTGTGTTCCCAATCGGTAGTTACTACATCCTCCATTTGCTTCTTTTTATATTGTTCGCCACGAAATTAGTAAAATTCTGCAAAGAAGAACTTGATATAGAGAAAAAAGTTCACCACTGATAACACAGATTAGTACTGATTGTCTCTTCGAAAAGAAAAAGTCAGTACTAATCTGTGTCTCAGTGGTGAATATAATCAGAATCCGAATCCGTCTATCTCGACCTCTTCCTTTTCTGTTTCTTTAAATGGTTTAGCTGCTTTCTGTATCGGATTACCTTCTATATAAACTGCACGGAACGGACGAGAGGGGCATACATATTCACAACCGCCACATCCTACACAGATATCTGTATTCACATGCGGAATCGTCAGTCCACCTTTGTACGGCACCATCGCTATAGCTTGTGTCGGGCAGTGTTCTGAACAGGCACCACAACTGGTACCATCTGTATACACAATACAGTTTTCTTCAATAAAGACTACATACCCCATTTGAGTCAGATGTTTCTCTTCCACAGTCAATGGTTTTATGGCTCCATTGGGACATACATCTCCACAAACAGTACAGTCAAAGTTACAAAACCCTTTTTCGAAATTCACCGTAGGTTGCATGATTCCTCCTAATCCATATTCTGTGAATGCAGGTTTCAGCACATGCGAAGGACATTTACTGACACAAAGATGGCAAGATGTACAGTGATTCTGGAAGTACTCACGACTAACAGATCCCGGAGGCGTTATTGGGTTCTTTTTTTGATATGCTTTTTGACCTCCCAACAGGGTTGCCGCCGTTTCTTTAACTTGTGCCAATACTTTGGGCGCAGTAGCTGCTGTTATTGCCCCTGCCATTAAAAAACGACGTTTAGAACTATCTGCGCTCTCTTTTTTTATAGATTCTGAAGACGGAGCATAAACCAACGCATGCTTATTGCATACTTCCAAACAGTCAAAACAGTCTACGCAGCGACTATAATCAACAGCATGGTTTTTACTGTCTATGCAAGCAGCTTTACACTTAGTCGCACACAGACCACAACCATTACACTTATTCTGATCAATCCGAACTTTAAATAGGGAAAAACGGCTTAAGAATCCTAAGACAGTTCCTACCGGGCAAATTGTATTACACCATGTACGCCCATGTTTCCAAGCAAGAAACAGGATGATGATAAAAGTGAGTAATGCTATCACAAGTGAAGCCACACTCAAGACAGAAGCATCTACCTGATAGAAGGTATAATTTTTAAATTGAGAAAATACAGACTCCAATAAATTATTGCCCAACATATACACCGGTTTAAATACATTGACTACTATCCGGCCGTATGCACTATAAGGATCAAGCAGCCCAAGTATCGCAGTAAAACCACAGAAAAAGGAAATAGCTGTGATCCCTACAACAATCCAACGTAGAATATTCTTTGCCGGACTATAACTATATCTTTTCTTTTTCTTTCCAACAAACTTTGAGCCCCGTGCCACTACATCCTGAAAAATACCCATAGGACAAATAGTAGAACAGTAAATCCGACCAAACAATAATGTCAATACAATTAGAAAAATCAGTACACCAATACTAAAGGACAAAAGCGCCGGAATAAACTGTATGTGTGCCAGTCTATGAAAACTATTGGGCAATATACCCGCAAAATCCAAAAAATAAAATGTAATCAGTGTAAATAGAGCCACTGATATACCTATACGTATTTTTCTCAACATGTGTTTATAACTTAATTCGCTTCACGTTCAGTTTGTCCAGATTCATTGTACCTATTTTCAAGGCTTCCCCTTTGGCAAGATGCCCTACGGTATCCAAAGGCATTTCGCGTACTTGATTGAAAAATTTAGCGGCAGCTGTATCTACGGCTACTATATCAGGTGAGATAAAAAGACCTTTAGCCAGTACAACATCTGAGGCAGAACGTCCACGCGGACCATTGGTTTTCATAATACGGTAAGCATCTACCACATTCAATACTGCCTTTTTTTGCATAGTACAGATATCAGCTATGCATTGTTGCAAATCATTCTTATGAAAATAACCTCTATCCCATACTATTCCCATATGATTTTTCATCGAAATAGTAAGGTTTGCACCACCATGATTTTTTAAGACAGGCACATTGATCCATACATCACTATTCAATATAGCTTCGTGTATTTTGGCTTTCTTCAGATTTTTTCCTTTTGGCAAATCCACAGAACGGTAATATGATTCCAGATGGGCAGGCATTACTTTGGCTCCGGCAGCTTTAGCAGCAGCTTCAATTCCGCTGTTCTTATAGCATTTTTGCCAATCGTCACAAGTATGGTCAAATACAGTAACTTCTTTGGCTCCGGCGGCAAAACACTGTTTTACAATTTCAGCAACCAACTTAGGATTGGTATTGCCTGCCAATTCCGGAACTTTGTCCCATCCTATATTGGGTTTTACCACAACTTTCTGTCCCGGTTTCACAAACTGTTTCATACCTCCCAATTCAGTAATTGCACGCTGGAACATCACTTCCGGTTCGCCACCCATTACAGCTACGAGATCAGGTTTACCAGTATTATTTACGGCTTGTGTCAGTACTTCCATTGCTTCTGAGCGCTGTATAGTCATTGCCGCACCCGCTATCGCTACTGTTTTCAGAAAATCTCTTCTGTCCATCTTTTATTTTTAATTTATTCCCTACAGTCATGACCATGATCCGATCTGTATCACATAGGTACGTTATCTATTTACAATCTACTATTCAGACAATCCACGGAAATTTAAAACAAGCTTCATCAAAAAGAGCATAGTCCGCATTTCCGTTAACGGCGAAAGTTTTTATCATTCTGGCTTCTTGCATCAATTCCTTGGCTAATTTTATAGTAGAACCGGTTTTTATACGGTCATCCACCAAGAGAATACGTTTATCTCTGAAATCGAAGTCAATTGGTGCCAGAAGTTTGGGCTGATCATACTTTGGATGTTGATATTCGTCTCTCAAATTGATTTTCAGCAAATGAATCTCTTTTTGTAAACGCTGATTAATGATACCCGCCGGAACAATTCCACCATTGGCAATGGCTACAATCATATCAAATTCATCCTCGAAGGCGATAGAACGAAAACGTTCCATCACCTCATCAAACGTTTTTGCCATATTGTCAGATTCCTGCAATAGCTTTGAGCAATGCATAACCACCAAACCATTGAATAAGCATTCCCGGAACACCTATACGGAAATCTTGTACAGCAGCAAAGAAGTCTCCTAAATAGGCCCATTCAAGGGCTGTACCTACAACCTGATAAGACAGTACTGCAAGCAGGATGGCTAATAACGAAACTTTTTTTGCATAACGGGCAGCCAATGCAGAAGCTCCCGCAAGTAAAGCAGATTTAGTAAGGATAACAGGCAGTGCAGCAGCTGCAGGCATTGCAAATAGTAAATGATTGATAACTGGTGATAAAATAGCAGTCAGTAAGCCTACACGAAAACCATATTTATACGATGCAATCAGTGTGAAAAAATAAATAGGCAATAGGGTAGGACCACCGGCAGGCACCAAATGACACAATTGAGGTAATGCAATATTGCCTGCTACAAATAGCAAAGCGAACAAATACGTTTTCACATTACTGTAATTCAAAGAATAAAGTTTAACTGTTGTTTCCATTTCTATTCTGTTTTTGATTGATAACATTGTATTTAAAATTAGATTGTATATTTAAAGAATGGTTTAATTTCACACACGAATTAATTCATAATCCATTGTTCCTAATCCTATTTTCTCTGCATGTTTTAATCCAGCCAACCAGTCAGTATCGGGATGCATCAGATGGAATTTATCACAACCGCATAAATCATCCTGTTCATGTTTGTCAGATAAGCGGTTTCCACTATGCAGGATAGGTGCTTGTATCACTAAGTCGGCACATGCTTTATCCAGAGCTACCGGATCAAAAGATGCTAAGATCTAAATCGGGGACAATAGCAGCATCATTATGATTCCAGCAATCGCATTCCGGAGATACATTCATAATAAAACTCACATGGAAGTGCGGTTTACCTTTAACTACAGCAAGTGAGTATTCGGCTATTTTGTAATTCAGGCGTTCAGAGGTATCTTCGTCACCCATTACAGCTGCATCATACTGACACAGAGCAACACATTGACCGCATCCGATGCATTTTTCGTAATCGATTTCTGCTTTACGATTTACATTCAAATGTACGGCATCATGTGCACAATGTTTTACACAGATATTACAGCTTTTGCAATTATCGATATTGATTCGGGGTTGAGAAGCACTATGCAACTCCAACTTTCCACCTACGCTGGCACATCCCATTCCGAGATTCTTCAAAGCACCGCCAAATCCTGTTTGCTCATGCCCTTTGAAATGATTCATGCTAATAATAACATCAGCATCGGCAATAGCCGTTCCTATTTTGGGAGCTTTACAATACTCTCCGTTTTTTAGTGGAATTTCCTTGCAGTCAGTACCTTTCAGCCCATCAGCTATAATGACCTGACATTGTGCCGATATCGGGTTAAAACCGTTTTCCATTGCACTCTGTAAATGGTCAACGGCATTGGCACGCTGCCCGGAATACAGTGTATTACAATCTGTCAAAAAAGGTTTTGCGCCAAAACTACGTAATAGGTTGGCCATTCGTGCTGCATAATTCGGACGTATATATGCCAGGTTTCCCGGCTCCCCAAAATGGATTTTAATAGCCACAAAATTATCTTTAAGAGGTATGGTTCCAATACCAGCTTTCTTTACCAGCCGCTCCATTTTGTCAAGTAGATTGGAGGTAGGTGTAGTCCGTAAATTCGTAAAATAAACTTTTGAAGTGTTCATAATTTTAATTCATGTAGCGCATATGCCATCAAAGGTAAATTAAAAAAGATATTTCAATAGCACATTGCAAATATATCATTTGTTCTTTATTTATTGTTCTATAAAAAATATACTGAATAGTTATTGATACATTTTCTATAAAGATTGAGAGAATATTAATAAAGAGCCTCCCTCTTTTATTTCAAACTCCTTTTAAAGCGTAAAACAGTTAAAACATCTTCCAGCTTTTCTTTATCACCAACTACTATTGACATTGGCAGTAATTTGCCAACGGGTTTCATCTCATAAAAATCTTCTTTTATATAATCTGATATATTCAGATCTGCAATAGCAGATAAGTGTCTTTCCATGAAAAAAGATGATACTCTGAAGAATCCATCGTAAACATGCAACCAACCCATATTCTTCTTCTTGAACATCATTTTACACAACCAGGCTTTACCATCTCTGTAATAATTCCATTCCGGCCGTATCTCCATAGCAATCAACAAAGCGTTCAATTCTTCAAACGCCGGATAACTACTACCCAAAACAGCTTCTAAGACTTCTTGTGTTGGAAGTATATCCCCATCTCTCAGTGCCAATGTTTCCATTCTTGTGTGTTTTTTTGATTATTCATTGGAAAAATCATGTTATTATGCTGATACCCATAGTTCAACAATCTTTAATGTTGATGCAAAAATAACAGTTTTTTCTTTGCTTACCCTATCGAATTTCATAAATCAGTAATAAAGGTATATATATCAGCAATCGGTATAACAATCTATTGGTAAAATCGGAATAATTTTACACTGTAGATAGCCTGTGCAGTATTGAAAAAATGATTAATAAAGAAATATATTACAAAGTACATACCGTATATTAGTTTTCTCTGTACATTGAATGCACTATCATGTATCAATGAGATAATTCCTGAAAATTAGTAATTCTGAGGTTACAAAAAAAAAGTGGGTAAACAAATGATTTGTTGCCCACTCTTTTTCTCTATTACAGAAGAGTTCTTTTTTCTTAGAAGAACAGATATTTACTTTTCGCTCATGGAAACGATACTTTTTGCCGGCAAAGTAAACCAGAAAGTAGAACCTTCACCTTCCTGTGAGAAAACTCCTATATTGCCACCCAAATGAGAAACAATGGTTTTACTAATAGAAAGTCCCAAACCTGTTCCCTGTATAAAACTGTTTAATTTAACAAAACGTTCAAATACCTCGTTCACCTTTTCAGCTTGTATACCATATCCTGTATCCTCTACATAAAAATAGAGTTCACCTGATGGATTTAGCTTGTAACCTATGTGAATATGTCCTTGGGGAGTAAATTTAATAGCATTGTTTACAAAATTGTGTATCACTTGTAACAAACGGTTTCGATCACTATTTACCACACATTCCGGCAGATGGTCAGTAAAGGCAATCTCCAGTTCAGGATTGTTTGCTTTCATTTGAGCGGTTTGTGCTACCTCGACCAATAGATTATTCAAATCAATATCAGAATAAATAAATTCTAAAGTACCTGCTTCGATCTTAGACAAATCCAGAATATCACTGATCAACTGCAAAAGAAGAGCATTATTGTTCAAAATAATATCTGCATACTCTTCTTTCTCTTCCGGGTTATCTGTTTCCGTCAATAACTCTGAGAACCCAACAATTGCATTTAGTGGGGTTCTGATTTCATGGCTCATATTTGCTAAAAAAGCAGATTTCAGTGTATTACTTTGTTCTGCCTGTTCTTTGGCAAGCCTTAGAGACTCTTCCATATTTTTTTGTTTCGTAATGACCATACCTGAACCGATCACACTAATGGGACGTCCCTTTACATCATACCTGAAAACAGTTCCTTGCTTATTTACCCATTCATATTCACGGTCATTATACCAATGTATCTGATACACTTCATGAAATTCGGTTCGTTTTCCTTCACGTAATTCTCTGAATACAGTCGAAATATGTTCACGGAAGTCCGGATGAACTTTTTTCAGATATTCATCAATAGAAATGTTGTATTTCCCATTATCATCAGGTCCCGAAGCACTCTCATGGTGATAAAGATTATAATCGGTAGAGAAAGTATGCGTCACCAGATCAGCACTCCATGGCAATACTTCGGCAATGCTCAAAGCAGATGAAAGTATTGAATTACTGGTCTCAAGTTCTTCTTTAGCCCGGTTAAGAGAGAGTTGTGTGCGTTCTAACTCCAGTTGTGAGATATATGCCTGAGGAATATCATGTGCGGTCATTATTACTCTATCTCTGTCAATCGGGGAGATTTGGATTTCATAACAATGCTTATTCCCGTTTTCTTCCAGATCAAGTTCAAAAAACTCAGACTTTCCGGAAGCAATAGCTTTCCGAAAATGTTTCATACAAATTCGTCCCGTTTCCCAATCTAAAAAAGTCTCTATTTTTTTTCCAATCATTCCCTCCGGATTAAATGGTAAGTTACAGCTGGGATTAATAATATTCAAAAGTGTAGCTTGTTCATTATACACAAATATCATATCTGGCACAGTTTCTATAGTATGTTCATGTGCTCCTGTAAAAATTATATTATCCATCATTTTTTTCTCTGGTTTTGTATCAATCTTATCTGTTTCAATATAGTAGGCTGCCAAAGTCCTTTTCTTTTTACATTAAAAGAACAACAAATTATTGATTGAAAAGTTTTTAGAGGTATTATTTTATATAAACCGCTCACTCATTTAAACCATAGATGGAAAAATAGATATATATGTTATTTAATAATAATTTTTTCTCCCAGATATTTAGGGCTCTTATTTGTATATAAGTCCAGGAATAATTTAACTCTTGCAAATTTTTCGCGGAGCTGTGTTTTAAAACCACTGTAAGCATTCACATCTTCTGCATTAAAACCTACTACCTGCAAAGCTCTGGCTTGGGCTATATAAATGGCACGGCGGTTATGAAATTCCTGAGATATGACGGTAAAACTGGATTGGCCGAAGATCTTTTCCATACGCACTACAGAATCAAGTGTCCTGAAACCGGCATAGTCCAGATAGATTTTATTTTCAGGAATACCTTCTTTCAGCAATTCAGCTTGCATGTCTTCGGGTTCATTATATCCCTCACGACTGTTGTCACCGCTAATAACAATCGCATCTATTTTCCGTGCTTTAAAGAGAGCAACAGTAGCCTGTATCCTGTTCCGGAAATACTGATTAGGATTACCGGAACGCAATGTTTTGGAAGTTCCCAATAATAGTCCGACTTTGTTATAAGGAATGGAGGCCGGCTCCTTATAGACCAATGAGTCAGTAGCATATTCAACAGTGTAATTAGCGGCCATTGTCATTGCAACAATCAAAAGTATTCCGATTGGAATAGCCCATTTGATTCTTCTTCTCCACCTGCCAGTTTTCTTTATTTTCATATTACGCATCATTGTTTCACTTTTTTCAAATCTGGCAGAAACCAGGTAACCAACCCAAGCAAAGGCATGAAAGCACAAACATTATAAACAGCTTCAATGCCGAATCTGTCTGCCATATTCCCCAGCACTGCAGATGCGATACCAGCAACTCCGAAGGCAAAACCGAAAAACAAACCGGAAATCAATCCAAGTTTATTAGGTAGTAATTCCTGTGCATATAACAGAATAGCCGGGAATGCTGATGAGAGCATCAGACCTACACAAAAACTAAGTACTACTGTCCATGCAAGGCCTACATGAGGCATTAACATACTGAAAGGGGCTGTACCAAGAATTGATACCCAGATAACGTATTTCCGCCCGATACGATCTCCAATAGGACCTCCAACCAGTGTTCCGATAGCCGTAGCAATCAAAAAGACAAAAAGGAAAAGCTGTGACTGTTGCACACTGACTCCAAACTTATGAATCAGATAGAACGTATAGTAACTGTTCAAACTTGCCATATAGATATATTTGGAGAAAATCAGAATAAGCAGAAGTGTAATAGAAAAAACAGTCTTGTTCATTGGCAATGGCATAGCAAGATGTGTCTTCATTGTGACAGATTCACATTTTATCCGGTTCAAATACTTTTTATACCATTTGCAAACGGGAATCATTACTAAAATGGCCAAGAATGCCAAAATAGCGAACAAAGCTATGTGATGACGACCATAAGGAGCAACCAATAATGCCACCAACAGAGGACCTAATGAACCACCCAGATTGCCACCTACCTGAAACAAAGATTGTGCAAGCCCCCTTCGTCCTCCGGAAGCAAGTGAAGTGATGCGTGATGCTTCCGGGTGAAGAACAGAAGAACCGATACCAATCAGAAATACGGAAAGAAGCACCCAATGCAGATTGGAAGCAAAAGCAAGATTCAACATCCCTGTCATTGTGAAAAGCATCCCTGCGGGAAGCGTCCATGCTACCGGACGTTTATCAAAAAAAAGACCAAATACGGGTTGGAATACCGATGCCGACATTTGATAAACCAATGTAATCAACCCGATTTGAGCAAAACTCAAAGCTAAATCATCTTTGAACAGGGGATAGGTTGCAGTTATGACAGATTGCAATAAGTCATTCAAACAATGAGAAATACTTAGTGCTATCAATATAGGAAAAGCAATTGAACTGACCGGACGTTGTGGATTTTGTATCATTTTATGACCTTTTGTTATCTATATATTCGTGAAATTGGCTGCAAATGTACAAAAACACAGCAGGTCTACACTAAACGAAATACTAAATAATTATTTTTTCAAGCTATAAAATGACTTCTTTGTATAAAGTTCCGTTAGTTCCGTTGTAAATTGCTCCCTGATACATATTGACCAACAGGTTACTATAATCCTGTAAAATAGTGTTACTATCCTTCGATAAATTGGCTGTTAATATTCCGCTTCCAAGTATTCCCGGATTACAAGGAATGGTATTTCGTTCTATTATTTCAAGAATTAACTCTACACAAGCACATCCTTTTATTTTATTTTTTCGGAGGCCATTAAGAATATATGCATTCAATTGTTCTTTCACACTCAAAGTCATAAAGCCATACCATAAATAGCACTTTATACCTGCCTGTGCCGCTTCAAGAAACACATCAAAATAAGTAAAACCTCCCGGTTCTCCGGATTTATCTATTTCATACGGATCAATGTGTATAAAAGAAGAGACAGGAAGAGACGGTAATAGCTCCACCGTTCCTCTGATGGAATCCTGATTGAATGTTCTTATTCGGTTTCTAAATCCGTCTCGTTGGGCAAATGCTTCAATGTTTTTCAAAGGTTCCTTTTCGATATCAAAGAAAAGCAATTCATCCGAAGGAGAATTCAGAATATTCATGGCCAATCCGGGAGAACCTAAATACAAATGATCCCGGTATGCCTTTCTTTCCAGATTCAGATAATTTGAATCGGTAAATTCATTATATTCTGATACGTTATTCAAAAAATGGCAGATACCATATTGTTGCTCCAAACTATTACTTAGCATATATTCTGCACAAGCGGAATTCGTCTCTACATATAGGTCCGGTTTTTCTTTCTTTAGTACTTCACACAAGATGACATGTTTGAATACATCTGCTTGTTTTCCAAAATGCGTATAGGGCATAACGTTATTATCTTTTTTATTTTTGTCGTATGTATTTCATTGGAGTATATCTGATTCCATCTGTCAACTGCTCTTTTTCAACATCTGTAAATCCCAACTTGTGATAGAATCCCACAGCATAGCGAGAGGAATTGACAGTAATTTCTTTTGCATTACTATTTTCTAAAACTAAATTGAATAAACTACGACCTACTCCCCGGCAGTGAAACTCCTTGTTTATAAAAAATAATGAGATGTGACTTCCTGTACTTCTTGTTGCAATGATGCCCACAAGTTTGTTACCATCAAAAGCACCATAAGCATCAAGACTGTCCACCATTTCTTTATCATCAATGAAATTACGGAAGTTTCTCAATCCTTCTTCACTACAATCCGTATTATCAAACTCTACAAAAACATCCCATGACAATTGCATTGCAGTAACTTTTTCATGTTCTGCCAATTTTCTAACTATGATAGAATCCATATTAGTTTTATTTTTTTATTGAGGTTGCATGCGCTCTCTGATTTTTCCCCAGGCATGAGTGTCGAACAGGCAACTACTACGCATGGTTTGATACATTTCCCTAAAACGGGACATAGGAATTGTATAACTTAATACATCCGGTTCAAAGTAAGGGCGCACGGACGGATCAAAAAAGCCCACAAAAGTTCTTCTTCCACCTTTCCGGTTTTCAAGAATTGTTTGAGTCACTACAGTGCTACAACCGGAGCCAAACTGTGATGTCACCGCATCCTCTGAGTTATTATCGAAACAAGCCCATGTTGTAAGTCCGGAAAGCATGTCGGGTGTTGCGAGAAATAAGATTCCTTCAATTAGATCAAAAGTATCTACCTTATCTATAGGCGCAAAGTGGAGATAGTTCTTTGTAGCCCTTGGCACTCCCAGACGTTCAATAAACTCTGTTACCATTTCCGGTGTCTGTTTGTACTTCTCTTTCAGGGAAACAAAAGTCGGCACATGTTCCGGCATATCGGTAAAACCGGTATAAAACTTTCCACCACCACATCCGATGACATCTGCATTTAAGCTGATAATATGTCCGTCTCTTACCTTTTTCATGTTCTTAAAAAAACAACCATTGATCTTTTCTGTCTGGCTTTCAGGAGTATCAGAGTACCAAAATACAATTGGTAATTCTGCCGTCTCTCCAAAAGCTTCCCGATAGTTTGCTACAAATGTCTTTATTTCCATTTTCTGATTTTTTTTAAAAGTTCGTACTAAGTAGAAGGGCAATATTCGCAAATTTAAGATAAAGAATGGTATTTATCAATGAACAAGCGTTAAATAGCTGGAAAAAGAAGATAATAGCCGAATCGCTAACATTTGTTAAGTAAAGGTGTTTTATTATCAACATATATAACTTGACTAACTAACTTTTTGTTATCTTTGGTTCAAAATATAACTGTTAACCATGTAACAATAAAAAACAACCGACGTATTATGAACCAAGAACTATCAATGAGCCCCCATTCGCTGGTGGCCTTCCTTCAAAAACCAGCTTCCGAATTTACGAAAGCTGACATCATCACTTATATTCAGAAGAATGACATCCGGATGATCAATTTCATGTATCCTGCAGCAGACGGACGATTGAAGACTTTGAATTTTGTCATCAACAATGCTGCCTATTTAGATGCAATCCTGACATGTGGCGAACGTGTGGATGGCTCCAGTCTGTTCCCATTTATAGAAGCAGGTAGTAGTGATTTATATGTAATTCCCCGGTTCCGTACAGCTTTTGTTGATCCTTTTGCAGAATTGCCAACAGTTTCCATGCTTTGTTCTTTCTTTAATAAAGATGGTGAACCTTTAGAGAGTTCTCCCGAATATACATTACATAAAGCTTGTAAGGCTTTTAAGGATGTAACCGGTATGGAATTTCAGGCAATGGGAGAGTTGGAGTACTATGTGATTTCAGAAGATGAAGATATGTTTCCGGCAACAGATCAGTGTGGCTATCATGAGTCAGCTCCTTATGCCAAGTTTAATGATTTCCGTACAGAGTGCATGGCATATATTGCACAAACGGGAGGACAAATTAAATATGGCCATTCGGAAGTTGGCAACTTTGCACTGGATGGCATGATATATGAACAAAATGAGATAGAATTCCTTCCGGTACGTGCAGAAGATGCAGCAGATCAGTTGATGATCGCCAAATGGGTAATTCGTAACCTGGCTTTTTCTTATGGATACAACATTACATTCGCTCCCAAAATTACTGTTGGAAAAGCAGGATCAGGCCTGCATATCCACATGCGTATCATGAAAGACGGACAAAACCAGATGCTAAAAGAGGGTATACTGTCCGAAACCGCCCGTAAAGCAATTGCCGGTATGATGGTACTTGCACCTTCTATCACTGCTTTTGGAAATACGAATCCAACTTCTTACTTCCGTCTGGTACCGCATCAGGAGGCACCTACCAATATTTGTTGGGGAGATCGTAACCGTTCGGTATTAGTACGTGTACCATTAGGCTGGTCGGCTAAAACTGATATGTGTATGTTGGCCAATCCATTGGAGAAACCAGCCAATTATGACACTACTCAGAAGCAAACTGTAGAAATGCGTTCTCCGGATGGTTCGGCAGATATCTATCAATTGATAGCCGGACTTGCAGTAGCCTGCCGTTATGGTTTTGAAATGGAAAATGCGCTGGATATAGCCGAAAAGACCTATGTCAATGTGAATATCCATAAACAAGAGAATGCAGATAAGCTGAAAACGCTGGAACAACTTCCGGATAGTTGTGCAGCATCTGCAGATTGTCTCGAGAAACAACGTGCTTTCTTTGAAAAGTACAATGTATTCAGTCCGGCTATGATTGACGGTATTATCACTAAGCTGCGTGCATACAATGACAGCACATTGCGTAGTGATATAAAGGATAAACCCATAGAGATGATGGAATTAGTGGAAGAGTTTTTCCACTGCGGATAACACATTACCAAATTTTAGAAACAAAGGGTCCCGATATTTCTGCAAATACCGGGACCCTCTGTTTATTTACTACCGGTAGAGTGAACCATTTAAAAAAGCGACTGTTGTACTTACAATTATTTTAAAACTATAAAAGTATGTTCAATCTGATTGCTGTATTTTTTGTATGTTCCGGAATTGGTATTGCCGTTCATATCGCATATGATCTTACCAGCCATAAACAATCTATGAAAATAATGAATGTAGTGTGGATATTAACTGCATTATGGGGAAGTTATCTTGCACTATGGGCTTACAATAAATTTGGGCAAAGTAAAACCTCTAAAATGGTAATGCCTGAACAGGAAATGACCGGCGAAAGCATGAAAATGGACATGAATATGGAAATGGATATGAGCAATGCTCATCCACAATGGCAGTCCGTGGCTCTTTCCACTTTACACTGTGGGGCAGGATGTACATTAGCAGATATTATCGGAGAGTGGATTACACATTATATTCCTATAAGCATTGGTGGTAGCATGATTTTAGGGAATTGGATACTTGATTTCATTCTGGCTTTGATAATAGGAGTTTATTTTCAATTCTATGCCATTCGGGAGATGGAAAAAATCTCGGTATCAAAAGGTATAACCCGTGCTTTTAAAGCAGATTTCCTCTCATTGACCTCCTGGCAGGTAGGCATGTATGGTTGGATGGCCATTGTTTATTTCATACTATTTGTAAATTTCCCGTTAGCAAAAGATTCATGGCAATTTTGGTTCATGATGCAAATTGCTATGCTCTTCGGTTTTATTTGTGCTTTCCCTATGAATGCTCTGCTCCTGAAACTGGGGATTAAAAAGGAATGTGACGGATTAATAGAATACACTCCTGTTACTTTTCAATATATTCTGTAACTTTGTACAGTAAAATAAATAAAGTAACAGTGAGTGATTTCAATAAATATACATCCAAAATTGATTATTCTGCAATAATAGAATTCGCACTTCAGAACGGAGAACTGATGCATTATAAAAAAAGAGAATACTTCAACCGTCAAGGTGAAGTTTGCTATAAAATGGGGTATGTTGTTTCCGGTTCTTTTCGTTATTGTTGTATCAATAGTTCGGGGGAAAGCAAAGTAGTAGGATACACATTCGAAAATTCCTTTGTTGGCAATTATCCGGCTTGTCGTCTTGAAGACCATTCAAATGTTGAGATACAGGCACTATGTGATTGCTCCGTATACGTTGTTTCAAACAAGCAGATCACTCAATTCTACGAACAGAACATTGAAAATCAACGGTTGAGCAGAAGTATTGCAGAAACATTACTGTGGGAAGTATACGACCGTATGATTGCTATGTATAGCATGACACCCGAAGAACGTTATATAGAAATCCTTGACCGTTGTCCTGCGTTACTCAATCTTATCTCCCTCAAAGAACTAGCATCTTATCTTATGATCTGTCCTGAAACACTAAGCAGACTCCGAAGAAAATTAGTACAAAAGTAAGAGCCTGTCTAAACTTTAATCAGTTTTCTCTATCATTGTCCGATTCACAAGCAATAACCTTATTAACAGGGACTATATAAAGGAATCCAAGATGTGTTATAATTTCAGATGCACATAAATACTAAATAGACAGATAAAGGATGATTTGAACATTGAAAATGCACAACATTTCAACATGTTATAAGAATATTGATAATCAACGTGTTATATAGTCTATTTTTTCCTCTACGAGAATCACCTCGTTTCTCTACGGAGATCGGGTCGAAACTCTACGAGGAACGGGTCGATTCTCGTAGAGGAAAAAACTAACCATCCATAAGATATAACAATTTGCATAAACATAAAAACGGAGACAATTATTAATTGTCATGAAAACAGAAAATAAAGTCAGAGATATCTTTTTTTATAAATAGTTGGTTTTAATAGAGCATACGAGAAGAAAATTTGAACAGACTCTGAAATCTTGATTTCAATCAAGACTTTTTTTATTCTGATGGGATACTTTTGTACCGGACGATAAAAAATGAAAATGAAAAAGGTTATTATCATAGGTGCTACATCCGGCATTGGACGTGGATTGGCAGAGACTTATATAAATGAAGGGTGTATTGTCGGCATTGTTGGTCGCCGGGAATTAATGTTACAGGAGATCTGTTCACAAAGTGAAGATTGCCATTACAGAGTATGTGACATTACCAATGACAATGATACACTTTATCAACTCAATACACTCACTAATGAAATGGGAGGTATGGATATTCTGGTGATTTGTTCCGGTGTGGGGGAAGTAAATCCAGAATTGGACTATCGGCTGGAGAAACCTACTCTTCTGACAAATGTAATTGGATTTACTAATATTGCGGATTGGGCTTTCCTATTCTTTCAACACCAGCAGTCAGGACAACTTGTTGCTATATCTTCCATTGGCGGTATTCGCGGAAGTGGTGTTGCCCCGGCATATAATGCAACCAAAGCATTTCAAATGAACTACACCGAAGGGCTAAGGCAGAAAGCTGCAAAATTACCTTATCCTCTATATCTCACAGATATACGCCCCGGTTTCGTTGATACAGCTATGGCAAAAGGTGAAGGCTTATTTTGGGTGACACCTCTTGATAAAGCAGTACGCCAGATATACAAAGCTATTACACGGAAAAAGAAAATATACTATATATCCAAACGCTGGAGATACATAGCATTGCTTCTGAAACTAATTCCTTCTTATTTGTATTGCAAAATGATGTAGAGTGATACAATTCCGGTCATTTGTCAATCTTAAAATCATATAGAAATATGTTTTTGTTTAATAACAATCGACTTTATATCCGATATCTTTTAATACCTTTGAGCATTATTTACAACAAAATCAGATGAGGGTATGACGAATTTCCGTAAACTATTTCTTTGGATATTAATTTGTATATTGACATTGTGTGCTTTAAGATATGGGGTCTTAGAAAGCGCGAATCAGTACATATATAATCTTCGTAATACACATATTCCTTCTTTTGCCTACCGTTATGATGATTTTCTGCCATATCTTCCGCTAACAATTATGTTCGGATTAAAAATAGCAGGAATAAAGAGTCGAAGTAACTGGACACAAATGTTGGTTGCTACTGTTTTTTCATTTGCATTGATGGTAATTACTGTTTCTTCAATCAAGTCATTGGCTGGAGTATTAAGACCGGACGGATCTGATTTGCTATCTTTTCCTTCGGGGCACACGGCAACCGCTTTTACATCAGCATGTTTGTTGTACAAGGAATATGGCAGGAAAAGTATCCTGGTAAGTGTAGTGGCCTATTTACCGGCCGTAGTTACAGGTATTACCCGCCAGCTTAATAACAGGCATTGGTTAAGCGATGTAGTGGGAGGGGCAGTAATTGGAATTGTTGCAGTAGAAGCAGGGTATTTCTTTACGGATTTACTGTTCAAAAAGAAACAGAACTAAGATACAGATCTGATCTCTATACAATCAAAAAGGAGTCCGGCAACTACCGGGCTCCTTTTTCAAACGTTTCTTTCAATAAAATTCTGATAACAACTTTTTTACTCATGGAGCATCACATACCCCCAAATCATAGAATCGGCATTTCCGATTCTATCTAACAATCTTTTTACCCATTTCATAATTTAAACATTTAATATTATACCTTGAAAACACTGCAAATGTAATGCAGAAATGTTACGATTGAATTGATCTAAAGCAAAAAATAGATTTCAAAGCTCTGGTTTTTGATGTATGTCAATAAAACCACACATTTGTATGACGATTATAAACAAAAAAGAAGCTTTTCGGGTATTACTTTCTGTACCCCGAAAAGCCTCTTTAAATATAGCAGCTAAAAACTCTATTTTTTTATTGGATTCATCCGACAAATATATAATTCATTAATATTGTTAATGCGTTTTTTTTAACATTTCTGATTTACTTTACAAGAGTGTACATTTTAGTTTATCAAGAACGTACATTCTTGCATGATAAAAGTGTACAATTAATACTTATATAAGTGTACACCCTTGTCCTCCTTTAAACACAAGGTCAATAGTCGCTATAAATCAACCGATTACACTAGGACAAACATTCATATCCTGTCTCACATACTCTTCTTAAATAAATGCTGTAATTGCTTTTTTGACCATTACGCATTTGTCAGACGAACCCTTTATTTTACATCCCGATCAGTCATTGTTATCTTCTTCACCATCAACCAGGTTATTTAATTCAATTTCCAAATCGACTAACTCCTGTTCCCACAGCTTTATAATATCTTTGGGAGTATCTTTAGGAGCCTTTTTAATCCTTTCCTGAGCAACAGATACCTGATGCTCCAACTGGCTGCGCTACCCATATCGTTTATTTATTTATGATTATATAAATTAATTATCAATATAAATAACAGCCGCCGAAAGTAAAAGTTTGATTACTTAAAACTTTTATTACACTAATATTTTATACTTTTGAACTATGCAGCTTTTTATAAATCTCTATACGAAGATCTCTTTCTGCCTGGGATAAGTGTGCAGGAAGTTCAATGGATGTTCGTGGGCTGATTGCCACAAGCACTACATCACCTACGCTCTTTTTATACTCTTTAAGTACATTCTCTGTCAACTGATTGGACGAATTCATTTCAGATCGTATCATATTACCTTTTTTCATAATTCAAATTGTATTATTTTAGTTTTTATATTTTTTAGAAATGATTCTTGTTCCATCTACTTTTAATCAGAGTCTGACATACTATCAATTTCCTGTTTTTTGTTCATTCTCGAAGCAAATATTCACAGCATTCATACCTTTTATCCCTCGTTCGAGGTCGAATGTCACAATGTCATTCTCTGAAATATCAGCCATTACATTGTTCACATGAAAGAAGTATTTTTCGGTTCCCGAAAGGTCTTTGATAAAGCCAAAGCCTTTGGAAGTGTTGAAGAATTCTACCCGTCCTTTCATCACGGTTGGAACTTCTTTTTCTTTTTTAGGAGTAGATATAACTATTTCCTCCTGCTTTATTTCTTCTTTTTTGATATTCTCTGTTGGTGGTGTAGAGGTTATCATACCATTTTCATCAACATAGGCAATCATATCATCCAGGCTATTCGCTTTGGGTGATAGTTTTTTTTCTTCTTTTCTTTTTTGTTTTTCCGCTCGGCGAGCGAGTCTTTTCTTTTCGTTCTCACGTTTGTCAACTGTTACGGATTTTGCCATCTAAATTATATTTTGATTAATACTTAAATATCTCAACGTTTGCAGCTTTCTGATTATACCAGCTTATGAGTTGCTAAGAAGAATTCGCTTTCCAGTTTATTCATTACCTCTTTCACACTACTTATTTTTCTGCCAGAAAAGCATTACTGCCGGCAAATGCATATCCTCTTCTCATATTACCTTTTGCAGCATTATAAAGTGCTTTAATAATGCAATATGGACTTTTTTGATAATCACATGTCTTAATACAATGGAATGAGCATTTTTTAGGTTTTTCCATACCGCTTTCTACATTATGGATGAACTCTCCATTGATGGCTCGTCCCGGCATCCCGACAGGCTTTCAATGATAAGTACATCTTCTGGTTTGGAATGAATGTACACTTCTTTGAAAGTTTGGGAAGCATCACATTCCTGCGTTGTCACAAAAATACTTCCCATCTGTACAGCCGAAGCTCCCAATTCCATAAAGCGGGCAATATCTTCACCTGTAGAGATTCCACCGGCAGCAATTACCGGAATATTCTTCTTTTCACTGTAACTATTGGCTATCGCTACCACTGCCGGAATCAATGATTCTAAAGCATAACTTTGATCCTGTAGTTGTTCCTTCTTAAATCCTAAATGCCCGCCGGCTTTGGGACCTTCCACCACAATCGCATCGGGCAGATAGTTATAATTGGCCAGCCATTTATCACAAATAATTTTTGCAGCTCTTGAAGAAGATACGATAGGTACCAGTTTAGTAGAATTATCCGGTGTTAAGTAGGCAGGTAAGTCAAGAGGAAGTCCTGCACCCGAAAATATTACATCAATTTTTTCATTGATTGCCGTACGAATCATGTCAGCATAATTGGAAAGTGCCACCATAACGTTCACTCCAATAATTCCGTTCGTCTTTTTACGTGCTTTTCTGATTTCCTCTTCCAATCCACTAATACATTTTTCAGTATAAGTTCCTTTTCTTTTAGGATATAGCAATCCTAAACCGGCACACGAAATTACACCCAATCCTCCTTCATTTGCCACTGCTGATGCTAAACCGGACAGTGAGATTCCAACACCCATTCCACCTTGTACAATAGGTATTTTGATTTCAATATTTCCTATAAAAAATGATTCCATAAATTTATTTTGTACTATACTATAAGCCGGATAAACAACCTTGAATATACTTTATGCTAAAGAGTTGACGCATGTATCGACCCAATGAAAAGGTACAGGATTGGAAATTCCTGATATTATATAGAAGAACGGAAAATTAATAAATATTCCGTGAATAAGTAAAAATGAGATAATTTTAATGCAAAAACAAAAGAAGATCTTCTGTTTTTGCATTATCTGGATATTAATATCTTCTGGAGTTATTATAGTTTCTTCCTCCGTTTGATGTTTTTTCTGTACGTGGACGTGCAATGCTTACTACAATCACTTTTTGATCGTATTCTACTCCGTTAAGTTCGTCAATCGCTTTCTGACCTTCTGTATCGTTTGTCATTTCTACAAAAGCAAATCCTCTTGACTTTCCTGTTTCTCTGTCTAAGATTACTTTAGCTGAAGATACTTCTCCATACTCTGCAAACAAATTATTTAAGTCAGCATCATTTGCGCTAAAGCTTAAACCTGAAATGTAAATGTTCATTTAAAATTTTTATTAAAATAAATACTAATTCTGGAGTGAGGGAGATAATTAAAGGAGAGACCTGCTTAATAATACATAAAAAGGAGAACTATGCGATAACGACTTCGTAACTCAAACTCTGAGTACAAAGATAGTACAATAAATCAGAGAATCATACTTTGTTGCTTAATTTAAAAATTAAAAGTGTTCATTGTCATTTATTAGTAGAGCATATTCACTATAAAGCATACGGAGTTTTATTGAATAAAACGCAAATTAACACTGATTTTGCAAATGAATAACATTACTTGAAGTGAGTTGCATTGCATTTCAAACAAAGGTTTTCAAACGGGTATATCTAAAAAAAGAGAATTTCCTGTGACGGAAATCCTCTTCATTTTTCATTTATTGTATAAAGGAAAATATCTTATGCTATCCCATGAGCAGAAACCGTAGAATCAATTTTTTTAATCAATCCTTGAAGCACTGCACCCGGACCACACTCTGTAAAGTCGGTAGCACCATTGGCAACCATATTTTTCACAGTCTGAGTCCAACGTACAGAAGCAGTAAGCTGAGCAACCAGATTCTTTTTGATCTCAGCAGGATCAGTATGAGGTAATGCATCTACATTCTGATAAACCGGGCATTTGGGGGTATGAACTTCTGTTGCATTGATAGCAGCTTCCAATTCTATTTTTGCAGGATCCATCAATGGCGAATGGAAAGCACCACCTACCTTTAAAGGAAGAGCACGTTTTGCTCCGGCAGCTTTCATTAGTTCGCAGGCTTTCTCGATACCCGGCACGGAACCTGAAATAACAATCTGGCCTGGGCAGTTATAGTTAGCTGGAACACAAACTTCGCCTTCAGCTGTAACTGTAGCACAGATTTCTTCTACTTTTTCATCAGGCAATGCAATGATAGCAGCCATTGTAGAAGGAGTAGCTTCACATGCTTTTTGCATAGCCATAGCACGTGCATAAACCAGTTTCAAACCATCTTCGAATGAAAGTGCACCGGCAGCAACCAATGCGGAAAATTCACCCAATGAATGACCGGCAGTCATTTCCGGCTTAAAATCGTCACCCATGCAAAGAGCTGAGATTACCGAATGAAGGAAAACAGCAGGCTGAGTCACCTTTGTCTGGCGAAGGTCTTCGTCAGTACCATTGAACATAATATCTGTAATGCGATATCCAAGGATATCATTTGCTTTTTCGAACAATTCCTTTGCTAACGCAGAGTTGTCATACAAGTCTTTACCCATACCCACAAACTGGGCACCTTGACCAGGAAATACAAATGCTTTCATATTTTCGTTCTAAATTTAAATTTGCGGGTGCAAAGTTATATATTTTTGTCATACAACAGCACAGAATCTGCAATTTTGTGCAATGAAGATACTATTTTCCTTCTATTCTATCTGCCTTATCATCAATTATCTGCGCTTTCTCAGGATTCCAAAAATGGCACAACGGTCCATTCCCTTTTCCTGCAACTATCTCTTTACCTGCGTCAATAGCTTTACTCAAGTAGTTTTTAGCTTTACCTACCGCTTCATTCATGGTATACCCTAATGCCAGGTATGTAGCAATGGAAGAGGAGAGGGTACATCCCGTACCATGTAGATTTTTACTTACTATCTTCTTCTCCTTATATATGAATAAGTTTCCGTCGGCACACAAGATATCTTGCATCTCATCTCCCGGCCAATGCCCCCCTTTTATTAATACGGCAGTCCGGTAAATAGCCGAAAGTTCCCGGGCAACTTGTTGCATATCTTCCAATACAACAATCTTTTTACCCGTTAAAACTTCTACTTCGTCCAGATTTGGGGTAAGGAGAGTCGTTAGTGGAAAAAGTTCTTTCTTTATGATTTCAATAGCAGCATCGTTCATTAACTTTCGCCCACTGGTAGACACCATCACCGGATCATATACCACATGTTCGGGACGAAATTTACGCAAACAATCAGCTATAGCCCTTACTGTTTCTTCTTCGCTTACCATCCCTATCTTAACAGCATCGGGATGCAAATCTTCCATTACGGCTTCTATCTGTCCGCAGACAATTTCAGCAGGAACAACATGTACAGCGCGTACTCCTACTGTATTTTGTACGGTTACAGCTGTGATGGCGGATGCAGCATACCCTCCTAAAGCAGATATGGTCTTGATGTCTGCCTGTATACCTGCTCCGCCCGAACAATCGGAACCAGCAATGGAAAGAACCACCGGATAATGTTTCATACTTGTTTTTTATATTTTCAGGGAACAAAGTTAGTATAAATTCATACTCCTGTCAGAAATTGTTTTAATTTTCCTTTTAAAATTCGTTTCTTTGATTTTTAATATAAAGATGCCTATTTAGGACAACTGATTATGGAAGAAACGTACTACTTTTGCTGTATAAGCTCTATTTAGAATCAATCGTAAATGGAATGTCATGAAACACCCTTTTCAAATACCAACTTCTGAAAAGATAGAAAACTTAATAGGAGAGGATCTTTATTATGTATGGACCTCTTTGTGTCAGCTCATCGAACAAAAATATGAGATGGAACGGCTTTGGAACAATGGTGGTAAAACCTGGACGTATGAATACAAATATCGTAGAGGAGGCAAAACCCTTTGTGCCCTATATGCTAAGGAATATACTTTCGGCTTTATGATTATTCTGGGTAAAGATGAACGCGCTAAATTCGAAACACAGCGGGCGCTTTTCTCAAGGGAAGTACAAATGAAATATGATGAAGCAACTACTTTTCATGACGGCAAATGGATTATGTTTGAATTAAAAAACACAAACTTATTCAGTGATATGGAACGGCTGTTGCAGATTAAGCGAAAACCCAATCGCGCAACTACAAACAGATAAAAATAAATGGTTATAAATAAAAGATATTGCCAAAGTTGCGGAATGCCACTCCGCTTTGATGTAGAAGAGTGGTTAGGTACTAATTCTGATAATTCCAGAAGCGATCAGTTTTGTTACTATTGTCTGAAGGACGGAAAATATACCGTTGATATATCCATGCAGGAGATGATTGATATCTGGATAAAATACACAGATAAGTACAATGGCTATGCAAATACTGCATATTCTCCGGAAGAACTAAGGGAAATCTTAAACAAACGTTTGCCTGCATTGAGCCGCTGGAAGCAAAAGCAGGAAACAAATAATGTTCATCATCAAACAATTCAGAATGTTATCATTCACATTAACAATCATCTGTTTGACAGAATGGATGCGGATACACTTTGTACGATAAGTGGCTTGTCCAAATACCATTTCAGAAGAGTTTTTCTGACAGTGACAGGAGAAAATATCGGAAGTTACATACAACGCCTACGTATAGAACACATAGCACATCTGTTAATATCAACAGACTATACCATAAATCAAATACTGGAACATACGACTTATCAGACCAAATTCAGCATTGCTAAGGCATTCAAAAAACATTTTGGTATATCTGCATCCCAATACAGGGAAAAGTATAAGCCGGCAGGTTATGAACAAAACACAGTGCTCTTTCCTGAAATAAAGACTCTCAACCCCATTAAGATATTCTGTATCGAAGTGGGCGAAGCTTACAAAGATAAGTTTCGGTACAGGCTAATCTGGGATAAACTTATACATCATGCTAAACGATACAATATAGTCGGAAAGGATCGCAAATTTGTAAGTATAAGCATGGATGATCCATCCATCACTCCTGAAGAAAAATGTCGTTTCTATTTAGGTATAACCTTATGTAATGATAAAAAAACAGATTTAAATTCCGGAATAATGGAAATACCCGGCGGGCGTTATGCAATATTCAGACACACCGGAGACTATTCTTCGCTATATGAGTTCTACCGAATCATTTATGAAGAGTGGTTCCCCGCAAGCAGATATCGTCCTCAGAATACTTTAAGCTTCGAAATATACACGAATCATTCTTCTGCAACAACAAAAACGGAGCTAATAACAGACATATATATACCAATTACAAAGAAATAAAGATTCACTATTATGGCAAGGATTTCAGAAATAATGTTGTTACAACAACCGGAGCAACCGGTATTGATAGTCGAAGTACATACAGATATGAATGGAATGACTAAAGCGATCGGAGATAACTTTATTAAAATAGATTCCCTATTTAAAGAGCAAAATGAAGTTACAACAGATATTCCTTTTGTTGAGTATCCCCACTATGAAAGCCTAACTGAACAGGACATCAGAATGATCATTGGCTTTAAATCATCCGGAAGGTTGCAAGGTAAAGAAGATATAAAATCAGTGATAGTACCTGCGCGTAAAATAGTCTCCTGTCTGCATAGAGGATCATATAATGAACTGGCTGCTCTTTATAATGAGATGACGGAATGGATAAAATTGAATGGATATAAAGCTTCCGGTTCATCCATAGAATATTACTATAGTAATCCGGATGTACCGGAAGCAGAACAAGTCACAAGAGTTGAAATGCCCGTATTTTAATATTGAGTACTTCCCGTATGGGAATTAAAACAGGGGGCCTTCTCTTTTTATCTTTTTTTAACAATCTAATAATATCCCTTTCATGTCCTTTCCATAAATACAAATTGATATATCGTATAAAATACAATAAGTCTCTTTTTCCATATACAGAAATAAACCGACGAAACTAACTGAAAATAAAGACATCTGTGGTTTATGTACTTTATACAATTACTAATCTTCTGTAAAGCCCAAAATACATATTGTAAATTGTATGATAAGACAATTTGCAGTTACTGTAAAATAGAAGATATGTATATCTTTGGGAAACAATGTTTTAGAACATACGATTTTCTATTTATAAAAACAAAAACAGCCTCTATATTTGCATCGTTCAAAAAACAAGTGATATGCAAAATATACAGCAACAAGCCCCATTGGCAAACAATCACATCTCAGTGGACTGTGTGGTGATTGGTTTTGACGGCGAACAATTAAAAGTACTGTTAGTAAAACGAATGGGAGAGGAGAACGGTGAAATATACCATGATATGAAACTCCCCGGAAGTCTGATTTATATGGATGAAGATCTGGACGAAGCTGCACAACGTGTATTATGTGAACTGACAGGTATCAAAAATGTAAATCTGATGCAGTTCAAAGCATTTGGCTCTAAAAACAGAACAAGTAATCCTAAAGATGTACACTGGTTGGAACGTGCCATGCAGTCGAGGTAGAACGCATTGTGACCATTGCCTATTTATCAATGGTGAAAATAGACCGGGCACTGGATAAGAGTTTAGATGAACATCAGGCATGCTGGGTAGCTTTAAAAGATATAAAGGTATTGGCTTTTGACCATAATCTTATCATTAATGAAGCGTTGACCTATATCCGTCAGGTGGTAGAATTCAATCCCTCAATGCTTTTCGATCTGTTACCACGAAAATTCACAGCTTCTCAACTACGTATACTCTTTGAATTAGTATACGACAAACCGGTAGATGTGCGCAATTTCCATAAGAAAATAGCCCTAATGGAATATGTCGTTCCTCTCGAAGAAAAGCAGCAAGGCGTTGCCCACCGTGCAGCCCGCTACTACAAATTCGACAAAAAAGTATACAACAAAATAAGACGGTAGGAGGAAATTATAAATTAAAAAGATTCTCCAACCGTAAATTGTAAATCGTTAACGCTCCTATGTGTTAAAGATCAGATAATGGTCATGACCGTAGGGAATAAATCGTAAATAACATCATGTATCTATTAGGTTATGACATAGGTAGTTCGTCAGTGAAGGCGAGCCTTGTAAACGCTGAAACAGGCAAGTGCATAGCTTCGGCATTTTTTCCAAAAACAGAAGCTGCTATTATTGCTGTTCATTCCGGATGGGCAGAACAAGATCCGGAGAACTGGTGGGAGAATTTAAAACTTTCCACACAAGCCATCCTGGCAGAATCGGGTATAGACGCTGCTGATATTAAAGCGATTGGCATCTCTTACCAAATGCACGGACTGGTATGTGTAGACAAGAACCAGAAAGTACTTCGTCCTGCTATTATCTGGTGCGATTCGCGTGCTGTTCCCTATGGACAGAAAGCCTTTGAAACCCTCGGAGAAGAACTTTGCCTTTCTCACTTATTAAACTCTCCGGGCAACTTTACAGCATCCAAACTAGCGTGGATCAAAGAAAATGAACCGGCTGTCTATGAGCAGATTTATAAAATAATGCTTCCGGGTGATTACATCGCAATGAAATTGAGCGGAGACATCTGTACAACCGTAGAAGGGCTCTCCGAAGGTATATTCTGGGACTTCAAAAACAACCGGTTAGCCGATTTCCTGATGAAATATTACGGTTTTGATGAATCGCTGATTGCTGATGTTAAACCGACTTTTGCAGAACAAGGACGTGTAAGTGCAGCTGCTGCGAACGAACTGGGCTTGAAAGAAGGTACACCTATCACTTATCGGGCAGGTGACCAACCCAACAATGCTCTTTCACTGAATGTATTCAATCCGGGTGAAATTGCATCTACAGCGGGAACATCCGGCGTGGTATATGGAGTAAATGGTGAAGTAAACTATGATCCTCAATCACGTGTCAATACCTTTGCACACGTTAATCACAGTGTCAGCCAGATCCGTCTCGGAGTATTACTCTGTATCAACGGAACCGGTATTCTCAATTCGTGGGTAAAACGCAATGTCGCTCCCGAAGGTATTTCATATAATGATATGAATGTATTAGCTGCAACAGCTCCCATTGGTAGTGCCGGGCTTAGTATACTTCCCTTTGGCAATGGTGCCGAACGTATGCTATGTAACAAAGAAATAGGTTGCAGCATCCGCGGTCTGGACTTCAATGCACATGGCAAACAACATATCATTCGTGCAGCCCAGGAGGGGATAGTATTCTCCTTCAAATATGGTATTGATATTATGGGACAAATGGGTATCCCGGTACAAAAAATCCATGCAGGACAGGCCAATATGTTTTTAAGCCCCGTCTTCCGTACTACTCTGGCAGGTGTAACAGGCGCTACCATCGAACTTTATGATACGGACGGATCTGTAGGGGCAGCCAAAGGAGCCGGTATCGGAGCAGGTATTTACAAGGATAACAATGAAGCATTTGCCACATTGGATAAACTGGAAGTGATTGAACCTGATACTGCCAAACAACAAGAGTATGCAGAGGCTTATGAAAGATGGAAATTCTGTCTGGAACAATCAATGAATAAATAATCTAAAAAAACAAAGTATAAACCTTGTAGCCGATGTATAATCAGTGTATATATCAGTTACATAATCAATTAATTTAAATTATGGCAACAAAAGAGTATTTCCCCGGAATTGAAAAAATTAAATTTGAAGGTAAAGATAGTATAAGAACCCAATGGCATTCCGCTACTACGATGCTGAAAAGGTGATCAATGGTAAGAAAATGAAAGACTGGCTGAAATTTGCCATGGCATGGTGGCATACACTCTGTGCGGAAGGTGGTGATCAGTTTGGTGGTGGAACAAAACAGTTTCCATGGAATGGCGAAAATAATCCCGTTCAGGCTGCTAAAAACAAAATGGATGCAGGCTTTGAATTCATGCAAAAAATGGGCATCGAATATTACTGTTTCCACGATGTAGACTTGGTGACAGAAGCTGACACAATTGAAGAATATGAAGCTAACCTGAAAGAAATTGTCGCTTACGCTAAACAGAAACAGGCAGAAACAGGCATCAAACTGTTGTGGGGTACCGCCAACGTATTTGGCCATGCACGTTATATGAATGGTGCAGCTACCAATCCGGATTTTGATGTAGTGGCTCGTGCTGCTGTTCAGATTAAGAATGCAATTGATGCAACGATCGAATTAGGTGGTTCTAATTATGTATTCTGGGGTGGACGCGAAGGCTATATGTCACTGTTGAATACGGATCAGAAACGTGAAAAAGAACATCTCGCTCAGATGCTGATGATAGCCCGTGACTATGCCCGTGCACGTGGTTTTAAAGGTACTTTCCTGATTGAACCCAAACCAATGGAACCTACCAAACATCAATACGATGTAGATACCGAAACTGTGATCGGCTTCTTGAAAGCTCATGGGTTGGATAAAGACTTTAAAGTAAATATCGAAGTAAACCATGCAACATTGGCAGGTCATACTTTCGAACACGAACTGGCAGTAGCAGTTGACAATGATATGTTAGGTTCTATTGACGCCAACCGTGGTGACTATCAGAATGGTTGGGATACAGACCAGTTCCCTATCGACAACTATGAACTGACACAGGCTATGATGCAGATTATCCGTAATGACGGATTAGGTAATGGGGGTACAAACTTTGACGCCAAAACCCGTCGCAACTCTACCGACCTGGAAGACATCTTTATAGCTCACATTGCCGGTATGGATGCCATGGCCCGTGCTTTGGAAAGTGCAGCCAATCTGCTGAATGAGTCTCCATACAAGAAGATGCTTGCTGATCGTTATGCTTCATTTGACGCCGGTAAGGGTAAAGAATTTGAAGATGGTAAACTGTCTCTGGAAGATCTGGTTTCATATGCTAAAACAAACGGTGAACCCAAACAAACCAGCGGCAAGCAAGAATTGTATGAAGCAATCGTAGCGATGTATTGTTAATAGTGATGAGTTTTTTAGTGATAAGTGATTAGTGCCATGCGGTATGTAGCGCATAGCAGCTACTCACTTATCACCACTTACTTATCACTACTTACTTATCACTAATCACTACTCACTTATCACTATTTATTATGAATAATACAAATGAAGGTAGCAAACTCTACCTATATTCCATAACATCAGTAGCCATTCTGGGCGGATTGTTGTTTGGTTATGACACCGCAGTGATCTCAGGGGCGGAAAAAGGACTTGAAGCCTTCTTCCTTACTGCCACCGATTTTCAGTATGACAAGGTTATGCACGGCATCACTTCTTCAAGTGCTTTGATAGGTTGTGTGCTGGGGGGTGCATTATCCGGAGTCTTTGCCTCCCGACTGGGACGTCGTAACTCATTACGGCTGGCAGCTGTACTTTTCTTCCTCTCTGCATTAGGTTCTTACTATCCCGAATTTTTGTTTTTTGAATATGGTAAGGCTGATATGAATCTGCTTATCGCATTCAATCTGTACCGTATTTTAGGAGGTATCGGAGTAGGACTGGCATCTGCCGTATGTCCGATGTACATTGCCGAAATAGCTCCATCCAATATTCGCGGAACATTGGTTTCCTGTAACCAGTTTGCCATTATCTTCGGTATGCTGGTGGTATATTTCGTTAACTATCTTATTATAGGCGATCATCAGAATCCGATCATCAATAAAGACGGAATGACAGGTGTTCTTTCTGTCAGTAGCGAGTCTGATATGTGGACTGTATATGAAGGATGGCGTTACATGTTTGGTTCTGAGGCATTCCCGGCAGCCATGTTCGGCCTGCTGCTATTCTTCGTTCCCAAAACTCCGCGTTATCTGGTGATGATAGATCAGGATCAGAAAGCATACTCTATTCTGGAGAAAGTAAATGGTGCTTCGAAAGCAAAAGAAATATTAGCAGAAATCAAAGCCACTTCCCAGGAGAAGACAGAAAAACTATTTACATACGGTGTTGCAGTAATCGTAATAGGTATCCTGCTTTCTGTATTCCAACAGGCTATCGGTATTAATGCTGTACTATACTATGCTCCGCGTATTTTTGAAAATGCCGGTGCTGAGGGTGGGGGTATGATGCAAACGGTCATCATGGGTATTGTAAATATCATCTTCACATTGGTTGCCATCTTTACTGTAGATAAGTTTGGCCGTAAACCACTGCTTATTATTGGTTCCATCGGTATGGCATTCGGGGCTTTTGCTGTGGCTTTGTGTGATAGTATGGCTATTAAAGGTATTTTCCCGGTAGTATCCGTTATCGTTTACGCTGCCTTCTTTATGATGTCATGGGGACCTATCTGCTGGGTGTTAATCTCAGAAATCTTTCCGAATACGATCCGTGGCAAAGCAGTTGCCATTGCAGTGGCATTCCAATGGATATTCAACTATATTATATCCTCTACCTTCCCTGCACTCTACGATTTCAGTCCGATGTTTGCATACAGCCTTTACGGAATTATTTGCGTAATTGCCGCTATCTTTGTAGGACGCTGGGTACCGGAGACGAAAGGTAAAACTCTGGAAGATATGAGTAAACTTTGGAAAGATAGAAAAAAAGGAATTTAATATATAGGTTCTTTCATATATAGACTATGCATTTTAAATATGCGTTAATTAGGTTATTAACACATACTTAAAATGCATAGTTTATATGTATAAAGTACGTACTTTTATAATCGTTGATATTCAATAGTTTACGAATGTGTTTTCATACGAAATAGAGAAATATTATGTATCGTTAATCTTTGTTTTACGAACAAAGACCGGTGTACTTTGTTTTTCCGGTAATCATTAAATAACATCTAAAACAGAAGATAATTATGAGATCATTAATTGGAAAACAAGCGCCGAAATTCAATGCCACGGCAGTAATCAATGGGCATGAAATCGTTCCGAATTTCTCACTGGACCGATATAAGGGTAAAAAGTATGTAGTATTTTTCTTCTATCCGATGGATTTTACATTTGTATGTCCTACCGAACTGCATGCTTTCCAGGAAAAATTTGCCGAATTTGAAAAACGGAATGTTGCCTTGGTAGGTTGCTCAGTGGACTCCGAATACTCACATTACTCCTGGCTGCAAATGCCGAAGAATGAAGGAGGTATTCAGGGGGTGAAATATCCTATTGTATCCGATTTCTCTAAATCAATCTCTGAGAGCTATGGAGTACTGGCTGGAAGTTATGCTCCCGATGAAAATGGCAATTGGGTATGTGATGGGGCTCCGGTAGCTTTCCGTGGATTGTTTTTAATTGACAAAGAAGGTATTGTTCGTCATTGTGTTATCAATGACCTCCCATTAGGACGCAATGTAGATGAAGTATTACGTATGGTAGATGCGTTGCAGCATTTTGAAGAATACGGTGAAGTTTGTCCGGCTAACTGGTCTAAAGGCAAGGATGCTATGAGTGCAACCGAAAACGGAGTGGCTGACTACCTGAGCAAGCATTAATAAAAAGAGATACTAAAATATGAAAAAGGGTGTTTATTAAAAAATAAATGCCCTTTTATAGTTGATATTCCAAATATTATGACGTTATTTGCGCTGAAAACAATGGATCGTTTTATTATACTCTATTTTCTACCTAATCAGTTGAATCCGGATTTAATTTCAAACCTCTCTTGTTTCTAAATTTATTTATCAATTTTTATTTTTTGTATTTTATGAACATGTACATTGGAAACCTTAGCTATCGTGTTAAGGAAGCAGATCTGAGACAGGTAATGGAAGAGTATGGAACAGTAGATTCAGTAAAACTGATCATCGACCGTGACACTCGTAAATCTAAAGGATTCGCATTTGTAGAAATGCCTAACGACGATGAAGCTAAGCATGTAATTTCAGAACTGAACGGTGCTGAATATGAAGGTCGTGCAATGGTAGTAAAAGAAGCTTTGCCTCGTAACTAATCCATTCATATAGAAGTAATAAGTAAGGGGATGTATTGTTGACAATACATCCCCTTACTTATTTTTAAGAGTCCGGAATCTATAGTTCCTTACTATTATCATTAGTCAAAGGTTTACCCTTATATTCTCCTGTAAGAGTTTCCAGAAAGGCTACAATCTCGCCTAACTCTTCATTAGATAAGATAGCATCTACTTGATATTTTGCCATATAATCAACAGCATCTTTCATTGTTTTTATACTTCCATCGTGGAAATAAGGAGCTGTTAAGGCAATATTTCTCAAACCGGGAACTTTAAAGCGGTGTTTGTCACGATCTGTTTTAGTCTGTTTGAAACGTCCGTTGTCCTCTTCAGTCATTTCCGAACCGCGATCAGCGAAATAATCTCTTTTCACTCCCATTAGCTCATAAGATTGTCCGCCAAGCGTTTCACCAACATGGCATGTTGTACAGTCATACTTTTTGAAAAGCTCATATCCAGTCAGTTCTGTATCATTGATTGCACTCTTCTCACCCTTCAGATAACGGTCGAAACGAGAGTTGGGAGTAAGCAGTGTCTTCTCAAACTCTTCGATAGCATTGGTTATACTTTTTTCCGAATAACCTTCCGGATATACTTCTGTAAAAGCTTTTGTGAAGTTAACATCTTGCTGCAACTTAGCTATAATTTCGTCAAAAGAATGACAAGCCATCTCTACCGGATTTAAAGGAGGGCCGGCTGCTTGTTCAGCCAGTGTATTAGCACGTCCATCCCAAAACTGGACGAAGTTATAAGCTGCATTATAAACAGTAGGTGCATTTACACCTCCAAATTGCCCGCCAACCCCTTCAGAATAGCGTTTGTTATCTACACCGCCGGTGTTCAATCCATGACAAGAAGCGCAGGAGATACTATTGTCTGCCGAAAGACGGGTATCATGATACAGCATATCTCCTAAAACAACTTTGTGCATATCTACCGGCAGTGAATCTGCAATGGGACGTATGGGTTCATTGGCAAATTCAGCAGCAGCAAGTCCATTAGCGTAATATGCCAAACGGTGTTGTTTTACCCAGGCAAGTGCCATCTCTTTTTTCGCATCGGTAGTAGTAGATCCCCAATGCACCATATAATATTGATGCAAAGGCATTCTGCCATCCATCATTACCTTCTCTACCTTTGCTAAAGCTACTTTACCAACAGATTTACCAGCTTTTAAGGCTTCGGCCATTTCTGTCATGTCAAAAGTGCGATAACCGGCAGTGACATCTTTCATAATCATACCATTGGCAACAGGCCAGTTCGCATAAAAAGGAAGGTCGGGATTGGAAGAGTGACAGCGTAAACAACCACCGGAGGTAATAATCTCCTGCATTTGTACATCAGCAGTAAGCTCCTGCGACGGAGCTCTGTTTACTACGCAATAGGTGACAGCCAGAAACCCGACTGTTACCAATAATGCGATAATTAGTTTTGTGCTCTTTTTCATTGTGCATTCTTTTTAGTTAGTTATTGTGATTGTATAAATCTCCGGACATAAAAGCAACATCTACATCAGATAGCTGGGGAAATGAACCTATTATCGGACTGCCTCCAATTAATATTGAAATAGAAAGTATTCTTGTGTGTGATGCTAATAAAAAGACGGGATAATATTGGCCTACTGCCTTCTTTGTACAAATGCTGCAACAAATACCCCCACGCCATAATCCAAATCACATTAAAAGGAAATGCTAAAGAAAGCGGGAAATTACCTATCGTTGCTTGCAACAATACTGCCAAGGCAAAGTAAAATGTTGCTAATAATGATTGCTTGTGCATGATGGTTTTCGTTTAACGCCACAAAGCTAATTAAAATTATGCATATAAACGTATAAAGCAACAAACTAATTTGTATTAAGTACAATTATGGATTAAATTTAATAGGTAAATCAAAAGAGATACAAAAGAAAACGGTTCCGGATTTATAAATAATACGAATCAGTTGTTGAAATCAATTAAGGGCTAGTTTTGTATGGTTTTGAGTGTATTTCACCACAGAGTAACACGGAGTTCCACAGAGTTTAAATCTTTATTGAAACGTAGATGAACGCAGATTTTCGCAAAGGGGAAGAAATCTAAGATAAAGAAATACAGCCTTTTAATCGGTGTTTATCTGTGTTAATCCGCGTTTTATCAGATAAATAGTACTCTGCGGTGAGTTTTGCTCATTTTTATTCTGTTTTGAGCTTAATGGCGTTTGTCATTGCTATCAGTCTCTTTCTCTGGTATTGATAAAGCGCTATCTCGTAGAGTAACGTATGAAGCCTCGGTGTGTAGTCTTATTTTAGATGTACATGTAAAGCAGTACGACATGTGCATGTGGGACAGCACAACATGTGCATCTCATGCTGCTTTACATGTACATCTAAAACAAGACTGCACACCGGGGAAAGGAACGTTCCTTTCTGAGAAAGACAAAGTACAACACCGGACAACGGTAACAATGCCATCTACGGATACTTCCTCCATCGAAAAGATAGGATCATAATCTTCGTCACTGTACGGTTTTGAGTGTATTTCACCACAGAGTAACACGGAGTTCCACAGAGTTTAAATCTTTATTGAAACGTAGATTTTCGCAAAGGGAAACAAATCTAAGATAAAGAAATACAATTTTTTAATCTGTGTTTATGTGTTAATCTGCGTTTCATCAGATAAATAGTACTCTGTGCTACTCTGTGGTGAGTTTTGCTCATATCCATGTAGCTTTGAACTCAATAGCCAACTACTATAAAAAGCCGGCAATCAAAGAAAAGTCTTCGATTGTCGGCATTATTAATAGACAAATGATGTTTTTCGTTATTTGGAGGATGTACCACTTTCCAGAATACTGACGATAGAAAAAAGAGTAAAACAAATAGCTCCCAAACCTGTCAAGACACGGGCAGGAATGAAATAATCTTCGTGAATGGTTCCTAATTCAAAGGTAAACGCTGCTAAAAACAAACATGATAATGCTGTCAGGACAGGGATAATTGGAATGCGACTGGATAAAGCAAACTCATGCCGCCAAACTTTGGCCAACAAAATTACTTTGCTGGAAATGCTGTAGCAAACCAATCCTAATCCAATCATTATATAACCAATTACTCCGTTTGTAGTACTCGAATCAGCAAAAATAACAAATACTCCCCAAACAAAAGAAATAGTCCCCATTAACAGTACCAGTTTGGGCCATCGGTTACGCTCTGTAGCCGAATATACATTCCTTACCTGACGGGCAATGGTTGCTACCAAAGCAATCAGACTGGTACAAATACAAGCAAGCCCCACCATTACATGTCCAACCACGAAGTAAGCGGGATGTATTTCACTTTGCCCCAACAGAAAGAAAGCCCATATCCAGGCAACACCAGATGCCATAATAGCTATTCCTTTTAAAATACGTTCTTGTCCGGCTGTAAAAGCTTTCTGAGGAATATTATGTCCTGTATCTTTAGCATTGGTGGGAATCAAAGAAAAACGGGTAGAAGAGGTGGCAGCAGTTGCCACACAAATTGTAATTAACCCTACTCCGGTCACTACATGCCCGGCGACGAATGAATGGGAGTCATCAGAAGAAGTAAAGAGAACAATACCACCAATGATTGTAATTACGGCAGCCAAATAGGCGATGACAGGCAAAGCATATTGAGAATTTCGTCCATATGTATGAATTATCTGGCGTATGATAGTAGCAGCCGTGGCAAAGAGTGCAATGCAAATCATACCCAATGAAAATACAACGGGGCCTGCTACCAAACGGTTAGGATCGTCCCCCAATACATAGATAAATGTCCCGTAACCGAAACACAACAAAGCCATCGCCAACGGAATAGCCCTGAATAATACGCTTATACCGTAATTCATAATCCTATATAGTTTTAAAATTTCCCACTACAACAAGGTTTTACGTAATTTGTTTCTATCCGGTTACTGCTTTTTAGAGTCTTTTCACAAGAGGGCTATTTCTACCAAATTGAAATTAAAAAGCCTTTTCTTGTATGCAAACGAATGTTTTTGTACATTTGCACCCTTAAAATAAGGAGGGTACCTCCAACTGTAATTGTAAATAGTAAAATCGTATCTATAGTCATGAGCAAGAAGTTCGCCGAATATTCGCAGTTCGACCTTTCACAGGTAAATAAGGACGTATTGAAAAAATGGGACGAAAACCAGGTTTTCGCCAAGAGTATGACAGAACGTGAAGGCTGCCCTTCGTTTGTATTTTACGAAGGACCTCCCTCAGCTAATGGAATGCCGGGCATTCACCATGTGATGGCTCGCTCTATCAAGGATATTTTCTGCCGATACAAAACGATGAAAGGCTATCAGGTAAAACGTAAAGCCGGTTGGGATACACATGGATTGCCTGTAGAGTTAGGGGTGGAAAAAGCGATGGGTATCACAAAAGAGGATATCGGTAAGACTATTTCTGTGGCCGAATATAATGCAGCCTGCCGTAAAGATGTGATGAAGTTCACCAAAGAATGGGAAGATCTGACTCATAAAATGGGATATTGGGTGGATATGCAACATCCGTATATCACGTATGACAATCGTTATATCGAAACCTTGTGGTGGCTATTAAAACAGTTATATAAAAAAGGATTACTTTACAAAGGATACACTATTCAGCCCTATTCTCCAGCTGCCGGAACAGGATTGAGCTCACACGAGTTAAACCAACCGGGTTGCTATCGCGATGTGAAAGATACAACTGTAGTAGCACAGTTCAAGATGAAGAACCCTAAACCTGAAATGACAGAGTGGGGGACTCCTTTCTTCCTTGCATGGACTACTACGCCATGGACTCTGCCTTCAAATACTGCGCTTTGCGTAGGTCCCAAAATAGATTATGTAGCTGTACAATCATACAATGCATATACCGGCCAGCCAATCACAGTGATATTAGCAAAGCAATTACTGAATGCTCACTTCAACCCAAAAGCTGCCGAACTGAAGCTTGAAGACTATAAGCCTGGTGACAAGTTGGTTCCATTCAAAGTAATAGCCGAATATAAAGGCACTGACCTTGTAGGTATGGAATATGAGCAACTGATCCCATGGGTTAACCCAGGCGAGGGTGCATTCCGCGTCATCTTGGGTGATTATGTAACCACTGAGGATGGTACAGGTATCGTACATATTGCTCCGACATTTGGTGCAGACGATGCTCAGGTAGCAAAAGCAGCCGGCGTTCCTCCTTTGCAGTTTATCAATAAGAAAGGTGAGCTCCGCCCTATGGTAGATCTTACCGGTAAATTCTATACTTTAAATGAACTGGACGAAACGTTTGTAAAAGAGCGGGTTAACGTAGAACTATATAAAGAATACGCAGGGCGTTTCGTAAAGAATGCCTATGATCCGAATCTTACTGATCAGGATGAGTCATTGGATGTGAGTATTTGCATGATGATGAAAGCCAACAACCTGGCATTCAAAATAGAAAAGCATGTGCACAACTATCCGCACTGCTGGCGTACGGACAAACCGGTATTGTACTACCCGTTGGATAGTTGGTTTATTCGTTCTACTGCCTGCAAAGACCGTATGATAGAGCTGAACAAAACAATCAACTGGAAACCGGAATCTACCGGAACAGGACGTTTTGGCAAATGGCTGGAAAATTTGAATGACTGGAACCTGAGCCGTTCTCGTTATTGGGGTACTCCGCTACCCATCTGGCGTACGGAAGATAACAGTAGTGAAATATGTATCGAATCTGTAGAGGAGTTATACAACGAAATAGAGAAATCGGTAGCTGCCGGATTTATGAAATCTAATCCTTATAAAGAGAAAGGGTTCGTTCCGGGACAATATACAGATGATAATTACGATAGAATAGATTTGCACCGTCCGTATGTGGATGATATCATCCTGGTATCCGAAGACGGAAAGCCTATGAAACGTGAGACAGACCTTATCGACGTATGGTTTGATTCAGGCGCTATGCCCTATGCACAGATTCACTATCCTTTTGAAAATAAAGAATTGCTGGACAGCCATGAGGTATACCCGGCAGACTTTATCGCAGAAGGTGTGGACCAGACACGCGGATGGTTCTTTACACTGCATGCTATTGCAACAATGGTATTCGACACCATATCTTATAAAGCTGTTATCTCTAATGGCCTGGTACTGGATAAGAATGGGAATAAAATGTCCAAGCGCCTGGGCAATGCTGTTGATCCGTTCTCTACAATCGAAAAATACGGTTCCGACCCGTTGCGTTGGTATATGATAACGAACTCTTCGCCATGGGATAACCTGAAGTTTGATATAGATGGTATCGAGGAAGTTCGTCGTAAATTCTTTGGTACATTATATAATACATATTCATTCTTTGCGCTTTACGCCAATGTAGATGGATTTGAATACAAGGAAGCGGATGTGCCTATGGAAGAACGTCCGGAAATAGATCGCTGGATACTTTCTGTACTGAATACACTGATCAAAGAAGTGGACACTTGTTACAATGATTACGAACCAACCAAAGCAGGACGACTGATCTCAGATTTTGTGAACGATAATCTGTCTAACTGGTATGTTCGTTTGAACCGTAAACGTTTCTGGGGAGGTGAGTTCACACAAGATAAATTGTCTGCTTATCAAACGCTGTACACATGTCTTGAAACAGTAGCCAAACTAATGGCACCGATTGCCCCGTTCTATGCAGATCGTTTATATAGCGACTTGATTGTTGCTACCGGACGTGACAATGTCGTATCTATTCACCTTGCTAAATTCCCTGAGTACAATGAGGAAATGATAGACAAAGGGTTGGAGGCACGTATGCAAATGGCACAAGACGTCACTTCTATGGTATTGGCATTACGTCGTAAGGTAAACATTAAAGTTCGCCAGCCGTTGCAATGTATTATGGTTCCTGTAATAGACGAAGAGCAGAAGGCTCACATCGAAGCAGTGAAAGCATTGATTATGAATGAGGTGAATGTAAAGGATATCAAGTTTGTAGATGGTGCTGCCGGTGTATTGGTGAAAAAAGTGAAATGTGATTTCAAAAAACTCGGTCCGAAGTTTGGAAAGCAGATGAAGGCCGTAGCCGCTGCTGTTGCAGAAATGTCACAAGAGGCTATCGCCGAACTGGAAAAGAACGGTAAATATACACTGAATCTGGATGGAACAGAAGCTGTGATAGAAACGGCAGATGTAGAAATCATCAGTGAAGATATACCGGGATGGCTGGTTGCAAATGAAGGTAAACTGACAGTTGCCCTTGAAGTTACCGTTACTGAAGAACTTCGCCGTGAAGGTATTGCCCGTGAATTAGTGAATCGTATCCAGAATATTCGTAAATCAAGTGGATTTGAAATAACTGACAAGATTCGGATAACAATCTCTAAAAATCCACAAACAGATGATGCGGTAACAGAATATAATAATTATATTTGTAACCAAGTTTTGGGTACATCCCTGACTTTGGCAGATGAGGTAAAAGACGCTACGGAGCTTAATTTCGACGATTTTTCTTTATTTGTCAATGTAGTAAAAGAATAATTCTAATACCAATAACCTCTAAAAAGTAAAAATTATGGCAGAAAAGACAAGATATTCGGATGCGGAACTTGAGGAGTTCCGTGCCATTATAATGGAGAAACTGGAGTTGGCACAACGTGATTACGATCAGTTGAAACTCAGCTTGATGGGTCTTGATGGAAACGATACTGACGATACATCACCCACATACAAAGTACTGGAAGAAGGAGCTAACACACTGTCAAAAGAAGAAACGACTCGCCTGGCACAACGTCAGTTGAAGTTTATTCAAGGATTGCAGCTGCTCTTGTACGTATTGAAAACAAAACGTATGGTATTTGCCGTGAAACAGGAAAGCTGATCCCTGCAGAACGTCTGCGTGCTGTGCCTCATGCTACACTCAGCATTGAAGCAAAGAATAGTGGCAAGAAATAAAATTAGTGACGAGCTATAAGCTACAAATTACACGTACTGTGTGCTATTGGCAAAGTACTTGTAGTCTGTAACTTATAGCTCGTAGCTTATATAACTTGTATTCAACAAAATGAAAAAACTACTCACGAAAGGACAAATAGCCCTGATCGTCATCTTCTCGGTGCTGATTATAGACCAGATTATTAAAATCTGGATTAAAACCCACATGTATTGGCACGAAAGTATCCGGATTACCAACTGGTTCTATATCTATTTTACGGAAAACAATGGTATGGCATTTGGTATGGAGATTTTCGGAAAATTATTCCTTACTACTTTCCGCATTATTGCCGTAGCATTGATAGGATGGTATCTGTATAAGATTGTAAAGAGAGGATTTAAGACAGGATACATTGTTTGTGTTTCTTTGATTCTTACCGGAGCATTGGGAAATATCATTGATAGCGTATTTTATGGAGTACTGTTTAACGAGAGTACACATTCACAAATTGCCAGTTTTATGCCCGAAGGGGGAGGATACTCCACTTGGTTTTATGGTAAGGTAGTAGATATGTTTTATTTCCCGATTATTGATACTACCTGGCCTACATGGATACCGTTTGTTGGGGGAGAGCATTTTATATTCTTTAGTCCCATCTTTAACTTCGCTGATGCCGCTATCAGTTGTGGTATCATCGCATTGCTTCTTTTTTATAGTAAATATCTGAATGAGTCTTATCACTCACACGAAAAAAAGGACTAAGACAGAAAATGAAAAGAGATTTCCGGTGCCGGTTGTATATTATGTGCCTGTTAGTGGTATTTGTTGTTGGTTGTAAGGTTAAAAGACCCGATGGAGTCCTTCCGGAAACAACAATGGAAAACCTGTTATATGATTATCATATAGCGAAAGCGATGAGTGATAATCTGCCATACAATGAGAGCTATAAAAAAGTATTGTATACAAATGCTGTATTCAGCAAATATGGTACAACGGAAGCTGTTTTCGATTCGTCTATGGTATGGTATACTCGTAACACGGAAGTACTGGCCAAAGTCTATGAAAGAGTTAGTAAAAGGTTAAAAGCACAACAAAATTCGATCAATCACTTAATTGCCATACGCGACAAAAAGCCGATGACATCTACTCCTGGTGACAGTATTGATGTATGGGCATGGCAACGTATGAGACGCTTAACGGGAATGCCAATAGATAATAAACTGACGTTTGTCCTGCCTTCGGATTCTAATTTCAAGAAACGTGATACATTGGTATGGGAAGTTCGTTATCATTTCCTTGAACGTGTTAAGCCGGATACGACTCTGTACGCATTAATGGGTATGCAGATTCAATTTGAAAATGACAGTATTATAAGTGAAACCAAACGAGTGACAGAGTCGGGGATACAGCGTATCCGCCTGCAATCGGATACGTTGGGAGCTATCAAGGAAGTGAAAGGATTTATCTATTATCCAAGGAAAAAAACACCGCATACCTTATTGACTGATGATATCACACTCATGCGTTATCACTCCAATGATACACTGCCGGTTTTGAATGATTCTTTAAAAACAGATTCTCTTAAGCAGGATGTAGTGAAAGAGGTAGTTTCGAAAAAAACAGCTGATACAATAGAGAAAGCAGATCAGCAACCTCAGCCAAGATTAACTCCGGAAGAGATGAATCGCCGTCGCAGCAATCTGCAACGTGAAGTGAAACCGGAACAACTCGAAGTAGAGAAGCACATACAAATGGAGAAACGTGAGATAAGACAAGAACGGCAGATGAATCAACGTCGCCGTTCACAGTAAATTTCAGAACTAAGGAGATGAAACGCTTTGCTTCTCATTATTTGTATGCACCGGATACCGGTTTTCTCAAACAACAGGTAGTAGAAATGGAGGGAGAATACGTTGTGAGATTCTTCCCCCTTACCGAAGAAATAGAATCGGTAGAATGGTTACCGGGCGTCATAGAGCTAACCCAGGTGAAAGATAAATTCTGTGCTTATCTTTTATTTCCTTTTGATTTTACAATGATGCAGCCTGTCGCCGAAACTCGGCGCAGACAATTGCTGTAGCAATGGCTACATTGAGCGATTCGGAAGTTTCTCTCTCCTGAGGATAATTAGGAATATATAGTTTCTGATTGATTAGTGCTTCCACCTCTTTACTAATTCCACTTCCTTCATTTCCCATCACAATCAATCCATTACGGGATAGAGGTTGGCCGTATATATTCTTCCCATCCAGAAATGTTCCGTAAACCGGAATATCACCAAGAGAACGAATAAGGTCGGGCAGGGGAGTATAATATGTTTTTACACGAGCTATACCGCCCATAGTAGCTTGTACCGTCTTAGGGTTATAAACATCCACCGTATTAGATGAACAAATGATATGCTCTATGCCAAACCAATCGGCAAGACGAATAATTGTACCTAAGTTTCCCGGATCCTGTACATCATCCAGAGCAAGGCAGAGTGAATTACGAAGAATAGAAGTATTTAAAATATATTCCGGTTGCCTGAATACAGCGAGTACCTGTTGAGGAGTCTTCAACAAACTGGCACGTGATAGTTCATCCTGAGTAACTTCTGCTATTTCATCTGCCTGAACAGATGTATGTTCTTGTAACCAGGAAGAAGTAGCAGCCAGCAAGCTACAGGATAGGTGTCCAAGTAAGTCACCTACCAGTTTCGGACCTTCAGCCAGAAAGACTTTTTCTTCTTTACGTATCTTTTTTAGCTCCAATGAGCGAATGTACTTTATTTTATTTTTGCTTAATAGAGTCATATAAACCTGATATTTACGGCAAAGCTATAAAGATATTTCCAATATACCACTTTCTCACGATTCTTTTTCTACATCTATTTTCTTATGATTAACATTATTTATACCAATAAATATATACTATCTACTTAATTATCGTAGATTTGCTTAAAAATAGTAGACTGGTTATCAGTAACAAATAAAAATATAATGGAAAGACTTACACAGCAAGAAGAAGAAGTAATGCTTTACTTTTGGAAGATAGGCCCAAGTTTTATAAGAGATGTGCTGAATCAAATGCCTGCACCAAAGCCTCCTTATACCAGTGTGGCATCTGTAGTACGTAATTTAGAGAAGAAACAATATCTGTCTCCTTTCAAACTGGGCAACTCTATTCAGTATCATCCCATAATTAAAGAGAGTGATTACAAGCGTTATTTCCTTAGTGGAGTGGTAAGTAATTATTTTACTGGATCCTATAAAGAAATGGTTTCATTTTTTGTGAGAGATCGTAAAATCAGCAAAAAGGAACTGAAAGAACTTATTAATATCATTGAAGACGAAGAATCTTAAAAACAATCAGAGATATGACACTTTTTATTCTATACTTCATGAAGGTAAATATAGCATTAGTTGTGCTGTACTTCTTTTATAAATTATTGTTTAGTAAAGATACCTTCTTTGGCTTACGCAGACTGATGTTGATTTTAATCTATATCATCGCATTCACATATCCTTTGTTTGATCTTTCTGCCTGGATGATAGCAGACAATAATGTAACCGGTGTAGTAAATACCCTATATCAAAAGGTATTGCCCGAAATAACAATCGTAAGTGGAACAGCTGATAATGCGTCATATTTTCCATTGGTTACAATAGTTCTCACTGGCCTTTACATAGCAGGAGCGATTATCTTATTAACACGTACATTGCTGGAAATCAGCAAAACCTGTATCATGCTTCATCATAGTAAAAAAGTATATATTGATGGAATCCGTATATGTCAGCCCAAAGAAAAGCAAGAGCCTTATTCTTTCTTTAAGTGGATTTGTGTGTATCCGGGTATGTATAATGAAAAAGAGACAAAAGAGATATTGGTACATGAACAGACGCATGTACGCGAACTTCACTCGGCGGATATATTATTGGCACAGCTCGTAGTCATTCTTTGCTGGTTCAATCCTTTTGCCTGGCTCATACGAAGCGAAATGCGTATTAATCATGAGTATCTTGCCGACAGGAAAGTAGTGACCAGTGGTTACGACAGAAAAACGTATCAGTATCATCTCTTAGGACTCAAACAAAACCAACCGGCTGCAGCAAATTTATATAATAACTTTAGTGTATTACCTTTAAAGAACCGAATTAAAATGTTAAACAGAAAAAGAACCCGTAACATCATGAGAAGCAAATACCTCATGTTCATTCCTGTAACTGCTTTGTTGATTCTATTCAGTAACTGTACAAATACAGGCAAAGAAGAATCAACAGAAGAAAAAGCGGAAGTAAAATACATCCCTACAGAAGTCAAACCGGATACAGTAGACATCGACAATGCTGTTTTCGATATGGTAGAAGAAATGCCGGAATTCAAAGGAGGCAATAAGGCACTGATGGACTATCTGGCTGCAAACCTACAGTATCCGAAAGGAGCCGAAACCAAAGGAACACAAGGTCGTGTTATCGTACAGTTCATTGTTAATACGGATGGAAGTATTGACGATGCAAAAGTAGTTCGCAGTGTTGACCCTGAATTGGATGCAGAGGCCTTGCGTGTGATCAATGGAATGCCGAAATGGAAACCGGGAACACAAAAAGGTGAACCGGTACGTGTAAAATATACCGTACCAGTTGTGTTCCGTCTGAAATAAACGACGGGTCAGAGAGAAAACATTGAAATCACCAATAGTTCGCCCCTACGATGTTGTAGCAACTTCTTAGGGGCGAATTAGCATATATTATTTCCCCATACAGAAAAATTCGCCTATATTTGTAGGGTATTTGAGGCAACTAATAAAACCCTATGAGGAGAGGATATCTTTACACGTTACTTTCTTTTACCATTCTGACGCTGGCTTCGTGTTCCGCTACCAAGTTTGTGCCGGATGGTTATTATTTATTGGACGAAGTTAAAGTATCTACTAATAACAAAGAAGTAAAACCTTCCAGCCTACGCAATTATGTACGTCAAAATCCCAATGCAAAATGGTTTAGCCTGATAAAAACACAGTTGTACGTTTATGATCTTTCAGGACGTGACTCCAGCAAATGGTACAATAAGTTTCTTCGTAAAATAGGAGATGCTCCGGTTATTTACAACGAAAGCGAAGCACAACGCTCACAGGAGGAAATAACAAAAGCTGTCCAGAATATGGGATATATGAGTGCTTCCGTTAAGCGTACGACGAAAATAAAGAAAAAGAAACTGAAGCTTTATTATGAGGTAACTACAGGTAAACCTTACACTGTACGTACGCTGAAATATGATATTGGTGATCCGAAAGTAGGTGAGTATATGCGAAAAGATTCTGCAAATACTTTATTGAAAGAGGGTATGCTGTTTGACGTAAATGTATTGGACGCAGAACGGCAACGAATAACGGACCATCTATTGCGTAACGGATACTATAAATTCAATAAAGACTATATTTCATATACAGCTGATACTGTACGCAATACTAATCTTGTAGACCTGACTCTACATCTGCAACCCTATAAAACGCACACTGCCGATGCACCTCAAGCACATAATCAATATCGTATCAACAAAATAAATTTTATCACAGACTACGATGTTCTCCAGTCTTCTGCGTTGAGCAGTATTGAAATTAATGACTCCATACACTACAATGGTTATCCCATTTATTATAAAGACAAGTTATATCTGCGACCTAAAGTATTGACAGATAACCTACTGCTCTTTCCGGGTAACCTATATAACGAACGTGATGTACAACGGACTTACTCAAACTTCGGACGCTACCGGCATTGAAATACACCAATATTCGTTTCTTTGAAACCCTGGTAGGAGACAGTACCCTGTTGAATTGTTATGTGATGCTAACCAAAAGCAAACATAAGTCAATCTCTTTTGAGCTGGAAGGAACAAATTCTGCCGGTGATCTCGGAGCAGCAGCTTCTGTATCTTTCCAGCATCGGAATCTCTTTCGTGGTTCCGAAACTTTTATGATGAAATTTCGTGGTGCATACGAAGCAATCACCGGATTACAGGGCGACTATCACAATAACAACTACACAGAATACGGTGTAGAAACGAGTATAAACTTTCCAAGCTTCTTATTTCCTTTTCTGAGTTCTGATTTTAAACGTAAAATACGTGCTACCACAGAGTTTGGCTTGCAATATAGTTACCAGCTACGCCCGGAATTCTCACGTACAGTAGCTTCGGCTTCGTGGAGTTACAAATGGACACAGCGTCAACGGGCACAACACCGTATTGACTTGATAGATATCGGCTATCTGTATTTGCCCTGGATCTCCCAAAAGTTTCGCGAAGACTATATCAACAAGGGGCAGAATCATATTTTTGAATATAACTATAAGAACCGGCTTATCGTACGCATGGGTTACAGTTATAATTATAACAGTGCCGGAAATGCTTTGGTGAACAATACCATCAGTTCTAATTCTTACTCCATCCGTGCCAATATAGAATCGGCAGGAAATATTTTGTATGCATTCTCTAAAGCAACCGGTATACGTAAAAACGATGATGGCGAATATGCTATTCTCGGTATTCCGTACGCACAGTATCTGAAAGGTGATTTTGACTTTGCCAAGAATATCCGGATAGATGATCGTAACTCATTGGCATTTCATGCCGGTTTTGGTATTGCGGTTCCATACGGTAATGCAAAGACCATTCCATTTGAGAAGCAATACTTCTCAGGAGGTGCCAACAGTGTACGCGGATGGTCTGTACGTGATTTAGGGCCGGGTTCATTTCCCGGTGACGGTAATTTCCTGAATCAGTCAGGCGATATCAAACTGGACGCGAGCATCGAGTATCGAAGTAAATTATTCTGGAAGTTTCAGGGGGCTGCCTTTATTGATGCCGGTAATATCTGGACAATCCGTGATTACGCCAATCAACCGGGCGGTGTATTCAAGTTCAATGAATTCTATAAGCAGATTGCCGTTGCTTATGGCTTAGGTTTACGTTTGGATCTGGATTTCTTTGTTTTACGTTTCGACGGTGGAATGAAAGCCATCAATCCGGCTTATAAAAATGGTAAAGAGCGCTGGCCCATTATTCATCCCAAGTTCAGTCGTGATTTTGCATTCCACTTTGCAGTGGGTTATCCATTTTAACCAACCATCTTTCATCCTCTTTTACCAAATGAATGGTGTCCTGTTTCTCGGGAAGAATAGCAGATGTACCATTAAAGAAATCAGCTTTCAGATAATTTTTTACCGAACAGATAACGGTTGCATGCCCTTCTTCCGGATTCATTTGCTCACTAATTACAGTCACAACAACCGGTCCTTTTGCATTTACCTTGTCAATGAGCTCCTGGGTCGTGTTTGTAGCCATATAACTAAGATATGGGAGGGAAGCCGGAACAACCAATTCTTTGGTAGCCGCATAATCAAGATCATAAAAGGTTTCACAGAATGCTATTGCATTGCGTACAACTTCACTTTGAGGTAACTGTTTCTGACAGGCAGCAGCCAAGCCCATAAAAGCAATGAGAGAGAATATTCGTAGTATTTTCATAATTTAGTGAATAAAAAAGATGAAACATCTCTTTGTGCAGAGCATGTTTCATCTTTTGACATTTCTTTATGCATTAAATTAACGGGCAGCAAACAGCAGACCGTTCATTACCATCTGACGTGCTGCAAGAGTTCCCTGAGCATCCAGAGTGACAGTCATTGACTCGCCATTAGGCAAATACATCTGCGCTGTACCATCATTGTTCATTTTCAGAAGTTCGGTACTCTCACCATTAGCTACTACATTCCAGGTATTTGCTTCCTTGTTGTAGATCAGTTCCATAGCAGTTTTTTCACCCTCTTTTGTAATCGAATAACCATTCTCCAGAGTTTCTACCAGATAGTTGCCATTTTCGCCTTTTACTTTCTTTACATCTCCAGCGTTTGCCATCGGATTAGAACCGCTCCAAAACTCAATAGAGTTGATAACCAAAGCATCCGCCAAATATGCAACGCCATATACCGGAACGATGTTCAGTGCAAGAAACACAAGTTCGTTTACAAACTTATTTCCTACTGACTGATTCCAGGAAGAAATGCGATTGAATAAACCAAATGAACCTACACATGAACTAAACAAAATAGTACCGCTCAGAGCAAAAGCTGCGACCAATGTCAATCTGTTTTTTTTCATAATTTCTGTTTTTTAGTTGTTATTTTGTGAAACGATAAAAAGACCTATAATAGCTATAAGTCCTTTATACAGTTGCAAATATAAACCTTTTAATTAATAGAAACAAAACATGGTGCAATTTCTATTTTACATTTTTTCTTCGCTTCCGAAGTTCATTCCCTAATAAATAGTCGACAGAAAACTTACCGGGACCGGATATATACATCAATATAAATACAACTAAATAGATGAGTGCCAGTTCTTTTACAGCAAAAGCATCATTACCGTGAATGACAAAGAATGCCATGCCCATTGTAAAAATCATAGGCAACATAGCCAAACGATATAATACGCCGACGATAAACGCCATTGAACAAACAAGTTCTCCAAAGATAGCCAATCCTAAAGATACCGGGCTCCCTACACCCAATGGATCGGGGAAAGCTATGGATAGTTCCTGATAACTACTCCATTTCTGTATGCCGTGATTCATCAATAGCAAACCAAAGAAAATACGCAATGCAAGTAAGAATAAGGATGCCCCTGTACTATTGGGCTTTGAGGGAAATAAAAAATTGTAGATCATAAGTTTCATTTATTAGTTTGATAATTTATACAATATAAACAAACCTTAGCTTCACATTGTTTAAATTGATTCATATCAAATAAAGCATTACAGAGATAAAAAGTATAAACTCTTTTTGTCTACCTTTGTTATTAGATATATATTACATTAACAGAAAGGAATAATTATGAAAAAGGTAAAAGATTTCTTCAAAGATTGTCTCGAAGAAATAGGTAGAGGCATACTCCATGAATATGGCTACTTTGAAGAGGATGACAAATAATAAAATAGAATAAGGAAGTGATATCCACAAACCTTCTCATACCTCTGGAGTATATTCCATTACTTCGGGGGTATTTTATATATTCCGGTTCCAAATATTGAAAGCATAACTATTATAACTCTAATACTATATTTAATGAAAAAAAGGAATAAGTCATCGCGACATTCCCTTTTCCATATCTACTAAAATGAGAGTAACCTATATCATTTCTTCGGTTTTACTCTTTTCACAGGCTTTATTATTAATCGCAACGAAGGGTCATAAGTGAAATAACTCCACATCCAGTCTATGAAAATGAAAAGTCTGTTCTTTACACCTACAATACTCATTAAGTGAATGAATAGCCAGACTGCCCAGGCAGGAAAACCACCAAAACGGATATTCTTCAACTCCACAATAGCGTTATTTCTTCCGATAGTAGCCATCGAACCTTTATTATGATACACAAAAGGTTTAAGTGGAAGTCCCTTTTCTATGTTGTTCAGATTCTGAACAAGAAGCTTAGCCTGTTGAATAGCCGGCTGAACAACCTGAGGGTGCCCCCTCGGATAATCTTCTGAAATCATCAGAGCAGTATCACCAATAGCAAATACATTGTTAGTACCGGTTACCTTGTTGAAAACATCTACATTCAGTCTATTCCCCGGTCCGTAAGCGTCCTGTGGAAGTCCTTCAATACTGTTAGCTTTCACACCTGCTACCCAATAGATATTTGTAGAAGGTATGGCCGTACCATCTCCCAGAGTAAGCAAATCATTTTCATAATCTACCACCTTGGAATCCACCTTTATTTCAACTCCTTTTTTTGCCAGATAGTCCTGTACTTCGGTTGACGATTTTTCGGAGAAAGCCGAGAGTAGGCGAGGGCCTGCATCGATAAGGACAATACGCATCTGCTCTATATCCAGATCGGGATAATCTTGTGGCAAAATGAACTTACGCATCTCTGCCAATGCACCCGAAAGTTCTATTCCGGTAGCTCCGCCACCTACAATTATAAACGTCATCAATTTTTCCCGTTCTTTCAAATTACTCGTGTTCTGCGCTTTCTCAAAGCTTTCCAGTACTTGGTTACGGTTATAGAGAGCTTCTGCCGTCGTCTTGAGAGACATGGTATGGAGAGCCATCTTATCGTTACCGAAATAGTTGGTATAACATCCGGTTGCAATTACCAAATAGTCGTATTCAATAACTCCAATGGAAGTTTCCAATATATTTCGTTCCGGAATAACCCGTTGGGCTTCACAGATACGAATATGAAAATATTTACGCTTTTTAAAAATCTTGCGGAAAGGAAAAGAGATTGCACTCGGTTCTATACCGGCTGTAGCTACCTGATAGAGAAGAGGCTGAAACAGATGATAATTATTTTTGTCTAACAGAACAATTTGAAAATTGTCATTTTTTAGTTTACGTGCCAACTTTAATCCTCCAAAACCACCACCTACAATAACTACTCTTTTTCTTTTCCCTTTATCGGGAATATCTATTTTATTCATCATGTTATCATTATATTAATCTGATAGTATATTAACATCACGGAAGGGAAAATTGTTTTTGTTATCCACTACCTCCAAACATGTTTTTGTCAAGAGCTGATTTATTGATTATTAACCTGAAAGCGACTTTCTCAGAAGATAATATCAGTTGTATTGCAACACAATAGCATTTACATTGCAACATACCGAGAAATGCATCGTAACATAGTAACAAACGAACCGTAACATACCATGTAATCTTGAATAAGTACCGGGAAAAACTCCAATAGATACCTGTCTATATACCTTCAGAAGCCGGTATAAAAAAATAAAGGAGAAAGCCATAGCTTTCTCCTTTACAAGTATTCTAACTGAATCTACTTTATGATTACAATTACAAAGATACTGTTTTTTTGACTAAAAGTCAAACATCCGATGTATTATTTCATAGAAAATCTTTTTTATTTATCTCATTCTCTACCAGATACTCCACTTCGTGAGCTTCCGTCAATTGAGGTACCTCAAGCTTACCAAGCATACCGTCCAACACACTCTCCGGAAGCGGATATTCTCTTTCACGGTTCTGTCTTCGCCAAACGGAATAGTCTTTCTCAACATAAACCACTTTAACACGAGCCCCATACCCGGCAAAGAGATTGATAAGCTGAAAACGCATCAGAGTAGTAATATTAGTTGCATTCCATATGAAATCCTGCCCTTTACGCAAATAAGCGCGGGCTATCTTTTTAGCTTCCTGCACCACCCATCCATTTGCCGATTTATCAGTAGGACTCAGTTTATTCTTCCGGCGAATATCATCCAGGCTGATAACAGGAAGAGCTATACCGGACGTTTCAATATAATGATCTTTTCCCATTCCCGGTAACCCGGATAACAAAACAACATTACACTTAAACTTTTCATACGGAATGTAATCTATATAGCTTTCTTCCGTGTGAAAGTAACGAAAACGGGCATGATCAGTGGTAAATTCTCTGCTCTTTTTCCAGCACCCCTGCTCACGGCAGAAGATTTCAAATAACTCCAGCGATTCCAATAAAGTATCTTTATCCTGACAGATACGTCCTTTTATATCAGCTTCGGCAAGTAGACGGAGCTGCGAAGTGTCCACTCTGAAAGCTGCCCTGGCAACCTGTCTCATAGGGTCCTGTTTTTCCATCAGCCATAAAGGGAGCCCGTGAAACCTTACAAGTGATGCTATCTTTTCACGAATGATAAAAGGAGTTGATATATCCTTGTATAAAAGCGTACGCACAGTATATTCTCCCTTACGGGCATGCCCTTTGGCAGTGATACTGCCATCTTCCTCAATGACTGTAGTAGAACGTTTTTCTACATCATGCAGTAGTGCAGCCGTCCAAAGTATTTCCTTGTCCTGCTCTGTAAGGGCAAGATAGCCGGGTAATTTCTGTAATTCTTCTATCACCCACCAGGTATGTGTAGCCACATCTCCTTCGGCATGATGAAACTGGTCCTGAGGAATCCCATTCATATCGCGTAACCATTCGAATTGTAGTTCGAGCGAGTTACGATCTTTCTTATCTGTTAATGTCCAAATCATATTTTTCTTTATTTTCATTAAACTCCCAGAAAAGCCGGGCACGCTTCCAGTGACGTGTCCAATGCTCATCTGTTTTCACATGTCCTTTGCGCACATACTTGAATACATTGTGTGCAAATTCGCTAACCGGATATTCATCTGTATTCCGCACTACCAACCCTTCACGCGTACAATCTTCTCCGGTAAAAGGATCTTTTGTACCAAAGACTCCCGGTTGCCGGGCAAGAGTAAGTATCTGTTGTCGAAGTTGCTCCTGAGAAAGTTCTGCAACGGACTCTAATCCCAATTCGGGAACTGTTGGCAAATCAAACATAGCAGCATAAAACTTTACCTCTTCCCAGGATAACCATTTATCGAGGCAACGCACGGCAAAAACATAGAAATACGATTCTAACCGTTTGTATTCAATAGAGTGAACAGCATACAGATTTTCACCAAATAATTCAAGACTGCCCAAATCATGCTTCATTAATTCCCAACGCTCACGCAGTTGTCGTGTCCATGGAGAAGTAGCAGGTGCAGCATGTGATCGTGCAAATACGCCGGCGCTGTTCAGGCAATTATTCTCACCATCCAATTTTTCGGTATATACAAGCGTGTCAATCCGCTGGATATCTTCCCAATAAGTATGGTTGATGCGGTCGTCACTTGTAGTTCCCGGTGAGAAAGGGAAGTGATACGTACGACCATATTTTTCTGATAACATTTTGTTTTAATTTAATTATTCTTTATTCATTCTTACGATGCGGGGCATAAAACGCCCTTGTATCTCTACCAGGTTTTCCTGTGCCCGCATTACCCTTTCGATGTCCTTATAGGCAAGAGGCATCTCTTCCACACTGCCTCCGATAAGGGTTACACCCGCTTGTGCCAAAAATTTCTTTAAGGCGGACTGCGTGAAGGTACTTTGAGCCTGCTGTCTTGACATCGCCCGTCCGGCGCCATGAGAGGCCGAAAAGAGAGATTCACGTACTCCTTTGCCACAAACTAGATATCCGGGAGTAGCCATACTGCCCGGAATAAGTCCGGGTTGCCCCTCATAAGCAGGAGTAGCTCCTTTGCGGTGAACAATGGCAAAGTTACCTGGTGCTATTTCCTCCTCCCAGGCAAAGTTATGGTGATTGCTGACATTAGCAATCGGAATCAATCCTAAGGCTTTGGCAAGGTTAAGATGAATCCTTTCGTGACAAGCCCGGGCATAATCTCCGGCAAGATTCATACTCATCCAATACGCCTGCCCCTCTTCCGAATGGAGATCAAGCCAGGCAAAGTGCTGGGCTTCGCGAGGTAATTTACAAGATTCACGTGCCAGAAAACTATAATGTTGTGCAATAGCAGCTCCCAATCCCCGTGAACCTGAATGAGACAACAAAGCAACATAATTCCCGGCAGGTAACTGTAAAGTATTGTCTGCCTCCAGTTCCAGTTCTCCGAAGTTTACAAAATGATTCCCTTGCCCCGATGTTCCTAATTGTCGGACAGCCTTCCCATGCAACTTTTGTAACAGGGGCGTCAATCGGAATTCTTCCCTGTCCAACACTTCATGCTCCTGTGTAAACTCTAATCCACCATCCATACCAAAATGTGTGTATTCCTTTAATGCCACTTTTGTCTGATGAGCATATCGTTTCAGAAAATCCGGCTTCGCATCAAAAACCGTCAGACTCATCCGGCAGCCAATATCCATTCCTACGGCATAAGGTATTACTGTATGAGCTGTTGCCAGTACACCGCCGATGGGCAAACCATATCCGGCATGTGCGTCAGGCATCAACGCTCCTGCCAGCGTTACCGGGAGTCGCATGGCCAGTTCCATTTGTTGCTTGGCAGAATTTTCTATAAACTTGTTACCGTAAGTTTGGTGCATCAACGGCACTTCTCTCAGATCATAAACCTGAAACTTCCTTTCTATAATGGTGGGAGAGAAGTGTTCCGCCAGTTTCCCCCATACTTCATCCTTTTTATATGCTTCGGGATTATCAAGCACATTTGCTAAACGAACCAGAATTTCTTCTTTACTTTCATACTTGCAATGTTTGCTTACAATAGCAACAGCCAGACTCCGCGCCACATTATTTGTATATCCCAGTTTGCTTAAATCTTTTAAACGTATTCCCATGATTTCTTTCATAGCACACTAATCTCATCCCCGGAATAAACATATAATGGTTCCGGAGTAATGAGGCAATATGTCTGTTACCAGTGCAGAAAAAGGCAGAACATAACATCTCTGCTTCACCACACTGAAGTGATTAAATAATAAAATAATAAGATTGTAGGACTAATCAATTTTTCTCCGGCAACAGTTTCGCGGAGTGTTCAGATAATAAAATTATTGGGGCTCTTCATCCCGATGAGCCGCTTAGTCCCGATTTTGATGTGTTATTTCTCCAACATAATTAATACCCTTTCCACAGTTTAAAGGGTGAATACTAAATTTATCGCTGCAAATGTAATTCCTTTTTTAGTTATAGCAAAGCGAAAGAAAATAAATTTAAAAAATAATAGCTACAAGGCTTGCTATTTTAAAATAAAGCTTTACCTTTGCACCCGAAATCAAAAAAAGCATAATACCAATGCACTCTTAGCTCAGTTGGTAGAGCAACTGACTCTTAATCAGTGGGTCCAGGGTTCGAATCCCTGAGGGTGTACAAAAAGGAGACTATTTTTAG
>BAJA01000002.1 GCA_000613465.1 Bacteroides nordii WAL 11050 = JCM 12987 | reverse complement strand
CGGTGAGAGAAGGAACCTTCCCCGGTGACCTAACCAACGAACGTCGGTGAGGGTATGCCGGAACGAGTGAATCTTGTCGCTCTCCCCTAACAGATTGGCTGAACGAGGAGCAGATTTCTTTCTTTATTTCCCTGTTTCGCCGGATATACTCCTGCATTCATCGATTTTTGCACGGAAATAAACGGTAAAGTGTTCCCGAAAGTCCCTGAACAGTTTATCTTTGCAACATCAAATAGTAAAACTCGAAACGTATCATCGAATTAAAATAGAAAATAGAATTATGGAAAAGAAATCTACATCTCCTTCGGGGTTGACGGGCAGGCAACTGGTGGCCAGCATTTTTATAGCCTGCGGAATTATGTTGTTGGGTCGTAATCTGGGATTTATTCCCAATGATTTATTTCGTATCGTTGTATCCTGGCCGATGCTTTTGATTGTGTTGGGTGCCTATTCGATTCTTCGCCGTCAGATGTTCACCGGATTGATCTTGTTTGTGGTTGGTCTTTGTTTCATTATGCCTCGTCTGGGGTGGTTGCCTTGGATGCCCGTCAATGCGGGTGCAGTGCTTTGGCCTGTTGTATTGGTATGCCTGGGCATCTTCTTCTTTTATCGTCCCAATCGTCATAAGGAGTGGAAAACGCGGGGCGAACAGACTTTCGGTAATAAGCAGACCAGCTCGGCCGATGGCTTTGTTCGTTCGGACAATGTATTCGGGGGCGTAAAGCAGGTGGTACTTGATGAGGTATTCAAGGGGGCAACAATCCGTAACACTTTTGGTGGAACTGTGCTTGACTTGCGGCGTACAAATATATCCGAAGGGGAAACCTACATTGAAGTAGAATGTAATTTTGGTGGGATAGAAATTTATGTGCCTCTCGACTGGCGGGTTGATTTGCAAGCCAATGCTTTTCTGGGAGGTTGCGAAGATAAACGTATTCCGGGAGTAAATATAGACCAAAGCCGCAGCCTTGTAGTAATGGGAAATGTCTCTTTCGGAGGAGTAGAAATTAAAGGTTGATAAACGAAGATGCAAGCACATCCTATAATGGAATCTTCCCGACGCTGGATACCTGTTTTGTTGATGGTATTAGTTGCCATAGGGGTACAGGCATGGCTGTTGACAGCTTATGCCGGTGTTGACTTATTGTCTGCACTTGTGGACGGAGCGGTTTCGATAGGACTGTTTTGTGGTTTGGCTTATTTATCATGGTTTGTTATCGGTTTTGTATCATCGGTGCAAACAGAAATAATAGTATCTGTATTGGCGATACTCTTTTGGCTGGCGGGCGGATTTGCCTTGCAAGGATGGATTGAGACGATGGCTGGAAGTTCTTATTTACCTTTTGCCGAAACCCTGCCGTTCCGGGCACTGGTTGGTGCATTGTGCTGGACGAATGTAATGATGTGGTACAAATATTACTCTTTGCAGGCACTTCGTCTTCCTGCCGAAGAAATAGCGGAAGTTGAAGATCAGCAAAATGAAGAAGAAGCTGTGGATGCTTCTTCTCAATCGGTGGAAGAATATCTGGATCGCATCACGGTAAAGGATGGAGCGCGTATTCATTTGGTGGCAACGAATGATTTAATTTATGTCCAGGCGTGTGGAGATTATGTCACATTATTTACTCCAGAAGGGCAATTCGTAAAGGAGCTGACAATGAAGTATCTTGAAAAACATCTGCCTGTAACCCAATTCGTACGGGTACATCGATCTACCATCGTAAACGTGACGCAAATATTACGTGTAGAACTTTTCGGGAAAGAGACTTACAGATTGCTGCTAAAGAACGGAGACAAGCTCCGGGTGAGCCTTTCCGGCTATAAGCTGCTGAAAACACGATTAGACTTGTAGTATTCCCCGGATTTTCTTATGTTTGTTCTTTCTAAGCAACGAAGCATATGACTGAGCAACCTTTATACAACGAATTTCCGCAGTTTCTGAGGCGTTATTTCCCTTATAAAGTACAGAAAATATCCCTGAATGCCGGTTTTACCTGCCCCAATCGGGATGGAACCAAGGGGCAGGGAGGTTGCACGTATTGCAACAATCAAACGTTTAATCCGGAATACTGCCGGACCGAAAAAACGGTCTCTGTACAGTTGGAAGAAGGAAAACAGTTCTTTGCCCATAAATATCCTTCGATGAAATACCTTGCCTATTTCCAGGCATACACCAACACCTATGCGGAACTCGAAAGTTTAAAACGGAAATATGAAGAGGCGCTGAGTGTTGACGGGGTAGTAGGTCTTGTCATCGGCACTCGTCCGGATTGTATGCCGGAGGATCTTCTTCGTTATCTTGAAACACTCAACCGCCAGACTTTTCTTCTTGTGGAATACGGCATTGAAACTACTTGTGATGAAACGCTGAGGCGTATCAACCGGGGGCATACTTATGCCGCTACTGTGGAGGCGGTGCGACGTACAGCCGGTTGTGGTATTCTTACTGGCGGGCATGTGATTTTAGGACTCCCGGGAGAGTCTCATGAGGCTATTGTGGCGCAAGCCGACGTGCTTTCAGAATTGCCGCTTACCACTTTGAAAATGCATCAGCTACAGTTGATCCGCGGCACACGTATGGCTCACGAATATGAACAAAACCCTTCTGATTTCTACCTTTTTAATGATGTGAACGAATACATAGATCTTGTAATAGATTATGTGGAACATCTACGGCCCGATCTCGTCATAGAGCGTTTCGTCTCACAGTCTCCCCGTGAATTATTAATAGCCCCCGACTGGGGATTAAAAAATTATGAATTTACAGCCCGAGTTCAAAAAAGAATGAAAGAAAGGGGGGCATATCAAGGCAAGAGATACGGAGTTACGAAAAAAAAAAGTATCTTTGCAGGACGGAATGAATAATGATCAATGATTAATGTTTAATGATCAATGGACTGTGCTATTGTACATGGTATTGATCATTAAACATTAATCATTAAACTTTGATTTTAAACATTATTCATTAATCATTAAACATTAATTTTAAGATGGAACAGAAAACAAGAATTAAAGGAAACGTCCATTATGTAGGAGTAAACGACCGTAACAAACATCTCTTCGAGGGGATGTGGCCGCTGCCATACGGAGTTTCATATAACTCTTATCTGATTGATGATGAAATGGTAGCTTTGGTCGATACAGTAGATATCTGCTATTTTGAGGTTTTTCTTCACAAGATAAAGCAAGTAATTGGTGAGCGTCCTATCAACTACTTAATTATAAATCATATGGAACCGGATCATTCGGGCTCGATCCGGCTGATCAAACAACATTATCCTGATATCGTAATTGTAGGTAACAAGCAAACCTTTGGAATGATTGAGGGCTTCTATGGGGTAACAGGTGAACAATATCTGGTGAAAGACGGTGACTTCCTTGCATTGGGAAAACACAAACTTCGTTTTTATCTCACTCCAATGGTGCATTGGCCGGAGACAATGATGACTTTTGACGAAACAGATGGCATTCTTTTCTCCGGAGATGGATTTGGCTGCTTTGGCACGTTGGATGGTGGTTTCCTCGATACCCGTATCAATACAGATCACTATTGGGATGAAATGGTACGTTACTATTCTAATATAGTAGGAAAATATGGTAGTCCCGTACAAAAGGCTTTGCAAAAACTGGGCGGACTGCCTGTCTCTGTGATTTGCTCTACTCATGGTCCGGTGTGGACCGATAATATTCCGAAGGTAATAGGTATCTATGATAAACTGAGTCGTTATGACGCCGATGAGGGTGTGGTCATTGCCTATGGAAGTATGTACGGCAATACCGAGCAAATGGCCGAAGCTATTGCTGCGGAACTGTCGGCACAAGGTATTAAAAATATCGTAATGCATAACGTAAGCAAGACCAATGCGTCTTATATCCTGGCAGATATCTTTAAATATAAAGGGTTGATCATTGGTTCGCCGACGTATAGTAATCAGATATTTCCGGAAATAGAGTCTTTACTTTCGAAGATATTGATACGTGAGCTGAAAGGACGTTACCTGGGATTGTTTGGTTCTTTCACCTGGGCAGGTGCTGCCGTGAAGCGTATGGCTGAATTTGCTGAAAAGAGCAAGTTTGAAGTAGTGGGAGATCCGGTAGAGATGAAACAGGCGATGAGGGACATAACTTACGCGCAGTGTGAAAATCTGGCACGGGCAATGGCGGAGCGCTTAAAGAAGAATTAAGGAGAGTTATAAAGTTATAGAGTTATAAGGTTATAGGGAAGGTTATAACTCTCCCTATAACATTATTACTAACCGATTAAAAATATAAACTTATGAGATTAATTATTCAGCCGGACTATCAGTCCGTATCTTCGTGGGCAGCCCACTATGTTGCTGCTAAAATTAAGGCAGCCAATCCTACAGCAGAGAAACCATTCGTATTGGGATGTCCTACAGGTTCTTCTCCTCTGGGCATGTACAAAGGACTTATCGATTTGAATAAGAAAGGTATTGTTTCTTTTGAGAACGTAGTCACTTTCAACATGGACGAATATGTAGGATTGCCGAAAGAACATCCCGAAAGTTACTACTCTTTCATGTGGAATAACTTCTTTAGCCATATTGACATCAAACCGGAAAACACGAATATCCTTAATGGAAACGCTGCTGACCTGGATGCTGAATGTGCCCGTTATGAAGAAAAAATAAAGTCATACGGTGGTATAGATCTTTTTATGGGTGGTATCGGACCGGACGGACATATTGCGTTCAATGAGCCGGGATCATCACTGACTTCACGTACCCGTCAGAAAACGCTGACTACGGATACAATCATTGCTAATTCACGTTTCTTTGACAACGATATCAACAAAGTGCCTAAGACTGCTTTGACAGTAGGTGTGGGGACTGTCCTGTCTGCAAAAGAAGTGATGATTATCGTGAATGGTCATAACAAAGCTCGCGCATTGTACCATGCAGTAGAGGGAGCTATCACTCAGATGTGGACAATCAGTGCATTACAGATGCATGAGAAAGGTATCATCGTTTGTGACGATGCTGCTACAGAAGAACTGAAAGTAGGAACATATCGCTACTTCAAAGATATCGAAGCCGATCATCTGGATCCAAAATTTTTGATTAAGTAAGAATTAGAAGTTAAAAATTAAAAGCTGCGTAGTAGGAATTATTTATCCACTGCGCAGCTTTCATTTTTTTTAATCTTCCGGTTTTAATTCTCTTCCAGTATTCCTTTGGCCTGCCGGACTATTTCCGGGCTTCCTTCTGTACAACTAACCACTGTTGACGGTTCTATTCCTCCTATCCCTCCATCAATCACGAGGTCTACTATCTCTCCGAACTTTTCGTCTATCAGTTCCGGATCTGTTGCATATTCCAGGTCTTCATGTGCTTCGTGCGGTAGGGTAGTTGTCATAATCGGTGCATCAAGCAGGCGGGCTATCTCACGAATGATATTGTTATCCGGCATGCGAATACCTACTTCTTTCCTGTTTCGAAAGATCTTGGGAAGCCGGTTTGTCCCGTTCAGAATAAAGGTGAATGGTCCGGGCAAATTACGTTTCATCAGTTTGAACGTATTGTTATCAACTTTCGCGTATTCACTGATACTGCTCAGGTCATAACAGATAATAGAAAGATTATTCTTACGCGGATCAATCTCTTTGATACGGCAAATACGTTCAATGGCACGCTCTTTCAATCCATGACAACCAATTGCATACATCGTATCGGTAGGATAGATGATGAGGCCGCCATCATTCAAAATATCCACCACCTGTTGCAGGTCTTGTGGATTATTATTCTTTTCGTAAAGTTTCAGAAGCATGATAAGTAGTGGTTAGTGATAAGCGATTAGTGATAAGTGGTTAGTGATAAGTGGTTAGTGATAAATGAATAGTGAGTTATATCACTACACCGCATGGCACTAATCACTTATCACTAATCACTAACCACTATTTTAGTTTTTTCTTTAAGAAGTCCAGCGCCTTTTCGGCAGCTTTTTCTTTTACTGCCTCTTTCAGGTCCTCTTTATTATTTGTAGCGGCAGAGTCCAGTCCCAATTTCTTTCCTAACTCACTGATTGCTTTATCAGCTACGGCTTCTACCGCCTGGTTTGCCATACTCTTTGTGTCAATAGACACTTTGGGTGAAGTAAACGATCCACCAATCTTCAGGTCGAGTGTTGTCAGCTTGGCAAGGTCGCCTGCAGAAGCGGGTAGTTTGATTTTACCGGAATAGTCTATTGTCTGATCCAATCCGGTGCTTCCGGAGAGGTTCATTACATAGTCACCCAGTTTGATGTCAAATGGTTGTGTCGCCACTCGCCCGTCTTTGATGGTGAAATCCAGCGTCATATCTTTTACTTTCATCTCCTTCAAATCCGGTTTATTCACAGCTTCAGCTATTTGGTCAATCACTTTTACTCCGCTCAGACTGAGGTCTTTGGTAGAAAGACTTCCGTTACCCTGCATTGTTTCGAGCACAGGACTCATTGCGGCATCCAGAATGGTTTGTATCTTCATACTACCGGAGAAGTTGCCTTTTAGATTTTCGAAGATAGGGGCGAGTTGTTGTACCATATCAAGCTCCTTGTATGTCTGGGCAAAGCTCAGTCCGTTGAGTTTGAATCCTGCATTCATCTCCGGCTTTTTAACATCAGCCGTAGAGTAATAGCCGTTCATAACCACATTGCCACCCATCGTGTTCATAGAAAGATTCTTCATATCCACCTTCCCGTCTTTAACGACCAACTTTCCATTCATATTAGTGAAAGCCATTTTATCAAATAGTACCTCTTTCAGATTAGCATCCATTTGGAAATCAATATTACGGGGCACTTCAATGATACCACTTATACTATCTGCCGGAGTAGTTGCCACCTGTGTAGCAGTGTCTGCTGTGGCTGTCATGAAATCATTCAGGTTGAGATGATTGGAGCGAATATTGAGTGTTCCTTTTAGTGTCGTTCCTTTCAGTGCATAACCCAGATAGTTTTCAAAACGGCTATCGGCAGTCAGATCGTTCTTACCGATATTGACGGTTGTTTCGCTCAGTTGCAGGTACTTGGGAGTGAATGTAAAGAGTGACTTGTGGATATCTACATCCGGCATATCCTTCATCTTCAGTTTCATTGAGGTGAGTCCGATTGTTCCGGAAGCCTGTACACGCTCATATTGTTCTTTTTCGATGTACGACATTTTTCCGGCGAGTTGCATGTCTGCATTGATAGTACCGTTTAACTCCATATCCTCCAATGGATATACCTGTTTGATCATGCCCAGGTTGAGTACTCCTTTTGCTTCGGCATGAAAGTCCGGATCACTGATCGGTGTTTTTATTTCGGCAGTCACGCTGAACGGATTTCCGGCGAGTCGGAAACTAAACGGGCGAATACTCACTGTGGTGAGGTCAATAGCCCCTCCCGGATTTTTTATTTCTGCATTGATGTTAATCTGATCTACACCTGCCGGAAGAGAAGGATAACGGAACATGGCATCTTTCACTGTCATTGCTACATTGAACTGAGGTACAATGCTGTCACCTACCATCGTACCTTTTATGTCAGCAGAAAGTGTGGCAATACCCTCTGTCTTCAATCCTTCAAAATCTTTGGCATAAATAGCAGGGATCAGAGATAGAATTTCTTTGAACCCTACTTCATTGGTGTTCAGTTTGAGGTCCATGTCTATGGCAGGATCTTTCAGTGCTACCCAACCATCGATACCTGCTTTGATAGCATTCAAACGGAATTCATTCTCTTTCAATGTATATTTATTGTTGGCGAGATCGGCATCTACATCCATTTTTGCATAAATATTGGCATTAGAAAGGAAGGGGATGCCGTTCATCTTATAGGTTAACGCTTCCGTTTCTGCTTCCAGTTGTAAGGTCGTACGGTCGCTTCCCAGGTCTCCTGAGCAAAGTGCATTCAGATTACGGATATCTGCATACATATTTGCCTGACGGTCATCGTATATGAGATTCATATTTTTGATAACAAACTGTTGAAGTTGTATCTTAAACGGAGAACTGCTTGATTCTTCTGCAGTATCGGTAACTGTACTGTCGGGTTTCATTACGTCCCAATTGGGCCGGCCATCTGCAAGTACAATGGCATGTAGCCGGGTGTCTGTTATTTGTACTTTAGAAATGTCATAACCATTATCTCCAAAAAGAGAGAAAAGGTTGATAGCTACTGTTACTTCACCCGCTTGTACAAGGGTGTCTTTTTCAAATTCGCCTACACCACGCAGCCAGAAATCATTGAGAGTGACTGATGCCTTGGGGAAGTTACGAAACAGACTAATATCCAGACTACCGAAGTCAAACTGTGCATTAAGCATCTTGTTTCCTTCTGTTTTTACAATGCTTTCTATTTTACCGCGGAAAGCAAAAGGAAGAATAAGCATCAGCAGCAGGAGTGCTCCTAATGTGATTGCTGTAATTTTCAGACCTTTTTTCATGTTTGCAGGTTTTTGATTAAACATATTGAGATAGCAAAGCTACTGATTTTTTTTTATTTATCAGTCTGTGACTTACGAATTTAAGTCACAGATTAATAAAATTGAGAAGGAGATAAATGGTATTTATATCTATGCAAGCGAGATTTTTGCTACTATTTTTGTACCGGCATCTATGTGCGATATCAGTTCAAACGTACCCTTGATGGATTGAATACGTTGTGCTATGGTATGCAGCCCGATTCCTTTCGTTTTCTTTTCTGTATCGAACCCTTTGCCGTCATCTTCTATTGTAATAGAGAGTTGATGATCTTCAAGTTTCAGCTCTACTGATATTTTGTGGGCTGAAGCGTATTTTATTGCATTGTTAATAGCTTCCTGAGTTATTCTGTAGAATTCAAAACCAATCTCTGAAGGGATACTGTTCCAATCCGTACCCGGAGTTGACCGGTACTCAGCTTTTGTTTTTTCAGGCAGATTGAGGTGAGTTATGAAATCTTCCAGCATTTCGTCCAGTGTTGCATATTGGAATGTAGGAGGCATCAGTTCATGTGAAACTGTACGGACCCGATTGCGTATTTCTGTCAGCGTCTCTACTATCGTTGGTGCTACACCCTCTTGCTCTTTATACTGTGCCCGTATTTGTATTTCAAGTGCCATAAGATTGTTACATACATCATCGTGAAGTTCGGTTGCCAACCGTTCCCGTTCTGCTTCCAGACCTTCAAGATAAGATTGTACATGACGTTGTTTGGACTCATTGAGAATGGTTTGAAACTCGTTTTCTTTTTCTTCCAGTTTAGATTTTTGGAGTTCAATCATTAAATCTGCTTCCTGTTGCTTTAGTTCTGCAATTTGCAATAAATGAGCATTCAGTTTTTGACGTGAGCGATGACGAATCACTAACAGAATAATAGTGATTAATGCCAGTATTATCATTCCTATTGCAAGCAGGTTGACGCGTTTTCTTTGTTCGTTGAGCACTGAAAGCTGTTTTACGCTACGTTCAGCCTGATCTAAGTTATACTTCACACGTAGTGTGTTTATTTCTTTCCGATTATTTTTATCGTTTAGGCGGGTGGCATAATCAATTGATTTGCGTTCTGCTGCCAATGCCTTATCATAAAGTTTCTGTTCTTCATATATTTGAGCTAATATCTGATAGGAAGAACTGATAGATTCATCATAATTAATTTTCTTCTCTTCGCTCAGCGTCTCTAACTTTTGTAATCCTGCCAATAAGTTCTTTTCTGCCTTTGGGTAATCTTTCAGATAGAATGAGATAGTCCCCGAAATGAAAAGGATTCGTGCGTCAGAATCTAATAACTTTGGATTTATGAGCTTTTGTCCTGTGGCTAAACATTTTTGTGCTTCTGCTATTTTCCCTTGCAGACAATAAATAAGTGCTTGTGAGAGATAATTATCGGCAATCTGGTATCCTACATCGTACGGATTATCTGTTGTGTTGTAAACATCAAATGCCAGATTGTTGTAGATAGCAGCAGAGTCTAAATAAGCTGTGTTTTCCGTGTTTATGTAATGCGCATAATAATACTGTGATCGTACAGTTAGTTTTAAAATATGCTGAAAGGGGAAATCAACAGGAGAGTGCTCCATATCTTTCATCAATTCGGCTAATCCTTTTTCATCTCTCCACAGGATGTAGATTGTAGACAAATCATAATATACATCTGTCAGGATACTTGGCTTTTGCTCATTCTTATTAAAATATTCAGCAGCCTTATAATAATTCTTTTGAGCTTCTACAAAATCTGTTTGTGCCATATAATAATTACCTGCAACAAAATGCATCATGCCGGAGATATTATTGTTGGCGAATTTTCCGTCATAAATAAATGCACTGTCCAGATAATTTTTAGCGATTTCCATATGGCTCAACTGGGTTCTGAAGAGAGAGATAATGGAATATAAACGCGTTACAACAGCTTTATCTTCCAGATTTTTTGCTTCCGGAATTAGCTGCTTCATTACTTCAATCTGGTGCTCACGCGAAAGGTATTCTATATCTCCGGTCATGTAATATCGTTCTAACACAGGAATAGATTTGTCTTTCATGATAGTCATGATAGAATCATACTGTTGTTGTTCTTTATTTTGTGCATGAACGGTGAAAAACAAAAGGATATTGAGACAAAGGAGTATTAATCTCTTCATAATAAATGTATTTAAGTCTGTGTTAAAAAGGAATCTAAGAGTCTTTTTTAATACTTGTTTCTTATTGTATTTTTGTGTTGATATAATCCAGTATTTCTGTTTCCTGCTCAGGGTGAAACCATTGTATCTCTTCGTCCCGCTTGAACCATGTCATTTGTTTACGCGAGTAAATACGCGAATTTTGTTTTATCTTTTCGATGGCAAAAGGCAGTTCCCAGGTACCATCCAGATAATTGAACATTTCTTTGTATCCTACGGTGTTGAGCGAGTTGAGAGTACGGTAGGGATATACGCTTCGTGCTTCTTCAAGCAATCCTTCTTCTATCATGATATCTACCCTGCGGTTGATACGGTCGTAAAGTTCGGCACGGTCACGGGTCAGTCCTACCTTGATAATGCGAAAAGGGCGTTGCTTTTTTTGTTGCGTACGAAAAGAGGTATAAGTCTTCCCTGTCATGTAACAAATCTCAAGCGCATGAATCACGCGTTTGGGATTCTTTAGGTCTACTATCCTGTAATATTCGGGGTCTAATAGTTTTAGTTCTGCACAGAGTTTTTCGAGCCCTTCCGTTTCATATCTCTGTAACATCAGTTCGCGGGTTTCCGTATCTACAGTGGGGATATCATCGATACCTTTACAGATAGCGTCTATGTACATCATAGAGCCTCCTGTAAGGATAACAGTGTCATGTTGGCGGAATAAATTGTCAAGTGTGGCTAATGCTTCTTCTTCATAACAGGCAGCACTGTAATAATCTGTCAGTTTTAGAGTACCTACCAGATAATGAGGTACACGATTGAGTTGCTCTGAGGTAGGAGCTGCTGTACCTATTTTCAAGTCGGCATAGAGTTGCTTGAGTCGGCAGAAACAATGCTCGTGTGGAAGTGTTCCGCCAACCGGAGACTAAGTTCTGTTTTTCCAACGCCGGTAGGACCTATGAGGACTATGAGAGTTACCATTATTTTAGTTGAAAGTTGATAGTTGACAATTGACAATTACTATGCAGCGTACAGCTGCTAACTGTCAATTGTCAACTATCAATTGTCAATTAATTAAAGTTTTTCTTCTTCGAACGTTCCTACATCTGCAGCACTGCCGCCCATGTCAAAACCATCGGCATCAAAGTCTTCCAGATCAAAGTCCTGATCGCCATAAAAGTTCTCGTCCAGATCGAGTGAACCGGTGCTGGCAGCCATTTCCTCAAAGTCCATAATCTGTTTAGGAGCTTCTCCGGACTTCTTGGTGCATTTGGCACCTTGCATATCTTTACCGGTGATGATTTCAGATAATTCGATAAAGAAACAACGTTCTGTCATGTAGTCAAATACATAGAGTAATTTTTGTTTCTCATCTTCAATCAGCTCGCTCAGAGTGGTATCTTTCATTACCCAACTATCCATCTCAGGATTATCGTCCATCTCCTCCAAAGTGACTTCTTTTTCTTTCTCCCAGTCGTCGTCACAAAGGAAGAATGAGGTCATCTGGTCATTAGTGTAACCTGTTGATTTTAGTATCGCTTCATGGAGGTCATAAAACGTTGCTTCCGGATCAATCTGTATTTCTCTGATAAAATTATCTACTTCATCAGATATGATTGTAAATCTGTATATCATAATGTTATAAAGTTATAGAGTTTTAATGCTATAGTGTTATAATTGTTATAAAGTTATAGGGTTCTAAAGTTATAGTTATTATAGTGAGTATAAAGTGTATAATGGTTTTATAACTCTATAACTTTATAACATCATAACCTTATAACTTATTTTATAATTCCACGTTCTGAATTGCGAATAAATCCTACAATATATTCAATTTCCGGGCTCATTGGAACATCCGTCTCTATTTTAGCCAATGCGTCTGTAATATTCAGTCCGCTTTGGTAAATGATGCGGTAGGCATTGTGAATGTTTTCTATTACTTCGTTGCTGAAACCACGACGGCGCAAGCCGATGATATTAATGCCACTATAAGTAATTGGTTCACGTCCGGCAATAATGTAAGGAGGGATATCTTTACTGAAACGGCTTCCTCCTTGTATCATTACATATCCGCCTACACGGCAAAATTGATGCATTAGTACGGCACCACTGATAATTGCGTTGTCATCAATAATGATTTCTCCTGCCATTTTCGTAGAGTTTCCAATGATACAGCCATTGCCAATAATAGCATCATGTGCCACATGTACTCCTTCCATCAGCAGGTTATTATTACCTACAATTGTTTTACCTTTGGCTGCTGTACCGCGATTGACAGTTACATTCTCACGAATGATATTGTTATCACCAATTTCGGCTGTGGTTTCTTCACCACGAAACTTGAGATCCTGTGGGATAGCACCAATCACAGCACCCGGAAAAATGGTATTTCCGTTGCCGATGCGAGAACCGTATAGAATGTTGGCATTGGGCATAACGGTATTGTTATCACCAATAACCACGTTTTTGTCAATGTAAACAAAAGGACCAATCTCTACGTTTTCCCCGATCTTAGCCTCGGGATGAATATACGCTAAGGGACTTATCATAATTAGTTGAGAGTTGAGAGTTGAAAGTTAAGAGTTGAAACAAACAGTATTTCAACTCTTAACTTTCAATTCAGTAATTATTTGTTTTTTACTATTTGAGCCATAAATTCCGCTTCACATACTACCTTTTCACCTACAAATGCGTACCCTTTCATTGTAGAGATACCACGGCGAATAGGAGCGAGTAATTCTACACGGAAGATAAGAGTATCACCGGGCACTACTTTCTGACGGAATTTCACACCATCTATTTTCATGAAATAGGTAGAGTAACGGTTCGGTTCGTCTACAGAGTTGAGCACAAGCAAACCTCCAATTTGCGCCATTGCTTCTATTTGAAGAACACCCGGCATTACCGGTTCTTCGGGGAAGTGTCCTTGGAAAAATGGTTCGTTGGAAGTAACGTTCTTGATACCTACGATATAGTTAGCACCGATCTCGATAACCTTGTCTACTAACTGGAACGGATAACGATGAGGAAGCAGTTCGCGGATGCGGTTTACGTCCATGATCGGTTCTTCGTTACAATTGTATATGGGAGCCTGTATTTCGTGCAAACGAATTTCTTTACGCATCTGGCGGGCGAACTTATTGTTGATGGTATGCCCCGGACGAGTAGCTATGATACGGCCTTTAATAGGTTTGCCGATAAGGGCAAGATCACCAATAACATCCAGAAGTTTGTGACGGGCACATTCATTAGCCCACACCAACGGTTTGTGATTGATATATCCTAATTGTTCGGCATCCATATGGGGAACTCCCATTATATCTGCCAGTTTATCGTAATTCTCCTGTGACATCTTGCGTTCGTAAATGACGATAGCATTGTCCAAATCACCACCTTTAATTAGTCCGGCCGAGAGAAGCGGTTCGATTTCGCGAACAAATACGAAAGTACGGCTGGCAGCCACTTCGTCTTTGAACTTGGCCATGTCTTCCAGTGTAGCAAACTGATTAGGATGATAGTCGAATCGTAAGAAACCAGTACATTCAGACTGAAGTTTTCGTCTGGCAATACGATAATAGACGATCCGGTTTCTTCATCACGGAATTCAATTTTTGATTTAATGATATAGAAGTCTTTTACAGCACTTTGTTCTTCTGTTCCGACTCTTTCAATTTCTTGTACGTAATATTGTGCACTACCGTCCAGAATAGGGAACTCCGGACCATTTACCTGAATGAGGCAGTTGTCGATGCCTAAGGCGTAGAGTGCTGCCATTCCATGTTCAACGGTGCTTACTTTTACTCCATTCTTAGACAATACAGTACCGCGGGTTGTTTCTGTTACGTTGTCTGCTACAGCATCGATAGTGGGGTGTCCTTCTAAATCAATGCGTTGTATTTTATACCCGTGATTGTCGGGGGCAGGATTAAACGTTACAGTCAGGTCAAGACCAGTGTGAAGACCTTTTCCTCTCAGTGAAAAGCTATCTTTCAGAGTTTTTTGTTTCAGCATTGGTTACTTATTTAATAGTTGTTGTTTTAGTTCGTCAAGCTCTTTACGCAGACTATTTACTTCTTTCTGCAGTTCAGGCAGTTTTTTTTGTATGATGAATGACTTGAAATATTGTTTGGGTTCTACAGGAGGAGTACCTATCAGCAGACTACCGGCTTTGATATTTCCCGGTACGCCCGATTGTGCACCAAGATTCACTTTGTCACCTATCTTGATGTGTCCTGCGATACCGACTTGTCCGCCAAACATACACCATTCTCCTATTTTAGTGGATCCGGCGATACCCACTTGAGCTGCCATTACAGTGTGAGAACCTATTTCGTCATTATGAGCCACTTGTATCAGGTTGTCCAGCTTAACACCGCTATGTACTACGGTAGCTCCCATTGTGGCGCGATCTATACAAGTATTGGCACCTATATCTACCTTGTCTTCAAGGATTACAATTCCTATTTGAGGGATTTTTTCATACCCTTGGGGGGTAGGGGCGAAACCGAAACCGTCTGCACCGATAACCGCACCGGAGTGTAGAACACATTCATTACCGATGTGACAATCATGGTATACGTTTACGTTGGAGTAGAGGGTACAATTGGTGCCTATTTTCACACCATCACCTATATAAGTATGTGGATAGATTAAAGTATTGTCTCCGATAATGGCATTCTCACCGATATAAGCAAATGCTCCGATATATACATTTTTACCAATATTGGCACTTGGAGATACGAATGCCAGCGAATCTATACCTTGCTTCTTTGGTTTGCTCATTTCATAGAGATTGAGCAATTTAGCAAGACTCTCGTAGGCGTTGTCTACTTTGATCAGTGTGGTCTTTATATCATGTTCCGGTTCAAAATCTTTGTTCACCAGTACAATACTGGATTGTGTCTCATATATATAAGATGTGTATTTCGGATTGGAAAGAAATGAAATCGCTCCGGGTATTCCTTCTTCTATTTTAGCGAATGTATGTACGGTTGCGTTTTCATCTCCTATAATTTCACCTTGGATAAATGCTGCAATTTGCTTAGCCGAGAACTCCATGTCTTTACTCTATTATTATATGATTTTTTTCCGTTTTTAATATAGCAAATAGAGGCTACATTTGCACGTATATCTCTATCAGAGCACAAATAACGGATTTTTTTTTTATATTTCCTTACTCTTTAATGAATATTTTATACCTACTTATGCAAACGATGGTAACAGATATAGTATTTCTTTACCTTTTTAGAGAGCAATGAGATATTCAACATATCCGATGCTTCGGCTATATTTTTAATAGTGCCGTCCTTATAAATGATATCAATACTGTCATCTGCCGGTTCGTACATATTCTTTTCGATGCTGGGGGTAGAAACAAAATAGTTCGCTTCGGAAAGTGGGATGTTTAGTTGCTGGCTTATTTGCAAAGTTAATTCTTTTTTCCGTTCTTCACTAATGGGGACAGGAGAAATTTCAACTTTGAAAACATTGCGATTGATCATTCCGAGGCTGAGTGTGGAGAGCACTTTGTCCGGATGATTACTCCATACTTTAAGAGAGGTCCAGATGTCGTTGTCGTCCAATTGGATAAAATTCTCCAGACATTCAGGATCATTACGGAATGTATCGGGGCTGATATTATTATACAGAAAGAAATGAAACGCTGGTGAGGCGAATAATTCTACTCCTTGACTGGCAAGTTCCTTAGCACGCAATAAGGTACTGATAAGCATCCGTTCATAGGCAACTGAGGTTTTATGCAGATATACCTGCCAGTACATCAAACGACGGGCTGTGAGAAAGTTTTCGATCGAATAGATGCCTTTGGATTCAACAACGAGGTGGTCATCGGCCACATCAAGCATCTTGATGATACGGGCCGAACCGATGTTCCCCTCTGTGACACCGGTATAGAAACTGTCACGTCGCAGATAGTCCAGACGGTCCATGTCGAGTTGCCCACTGACGAGTTGGTGAAGGAAACGTTTGGGATATTCGTCTTTGAATATCTGGATGGCAAGGCTGAGTTGCCCGTTCATTTCTTTGTTCATGCGTTCCATAAGCATGAGGGAAATCTCTTCGTGAGATACATCCTTCACGATAGTATCTTCGAGTACATGTGAGAAAGGGCCATGACCGATGTCGTGTAACAGAATAGCTGCTTGTACAGCTTCTGCCTCACTGTCAAAGATGAAGTTCCCTTTGGAAGCAAGCTGCATGATAGCTTCGCTCATCAGATGGAAAGCACCCAATGAATGTTGAAAGCGGGTATGCTGTGCTCCGGGATATACCACGGACGACAAACCTACCTGTTTGATACGGGTTAAACGTTGCAAAAGGGGATGCCGTACGATATCGTACAGAAGCCCCTTTGGTATGTTGATAAATCCAAATACAGGATCGTTTATTATCTTTCTTTCGTAAGTCATAAGGGAGTGATCACTCTTTTCAGCTCTTTTTCCATTTGCATTTGTACTTCCTGTGCTGCTTTTCTTGCGGCTTCTGCAAATTTTTCTGTTTTATCTACATAGATAATACCACGGGAAGAATTTACGATTAGCCCGCAGCTACTGTTCATACCATATTTACATACTTCTTCGAGTGAACCGCCTTGTGCTCCTACGCCTGGTACAAGCAGGAAGTGGTTGGGAACGATTTTGCGAATGTCTTCAAAAGCACGTCCTTGAGTAGCACCTACTACATACATCATTTGTTCGTCATTGGCCCATTCTTGTGATTTACGCAGCACTTTTTCGAAGAGACGTTCACCATCAGTATCCTCTGTCAGCTGAAAGTCATGTGAACCCTTGTTACTGGTAAGAGCGAGAAGGATTACCCATTTGCCTTCGTAAGTGAGAAATGGTGTCACGCTATCTTCACCCATATATGGGGCTACTGTGACAGAGTCTATGTTCAGTTCTTCAAAAAATGTACGGGCATACATAGCAGATGTATTACCGATATCACCACGTTTTGCATCTGCAATGATGAATTGGTCCGGATAATTTTCTTTGATGTATTTTACTGTTTTCTCAAAGGCAATCCAACCTTTTACACCCATGCTCTCATAGAAAGCCAAATTGGGCTTGTAAGCAATACACAGGTCGGCAGTTGCGTCAATTATTGCTTTATTAAAAGCAAAGACAGGATCTTCTTTTTTGAGAAGATGTTCAGGTATTTTCTTGATATCTGTGTCGAGACCAACGCAGAGGAATGATTTCTTACGTTTAATGTTCTCAAATAATTCTAACTTATTCATTTTGAAATAGGGATTAGGGGTTAATGATAAGTGAGTAGTGATTAGTGTTTAGTGTTTAGTGCTATGCAGTGTAATAGCGCAACCACTTATCACTACTCACTAATCGCTACTCACTATTTGCTAAAGTTCGCTCTCTTTAAGTCGTTCTGTATTCTCTGCTACCGTCAATTTATCGATGCATTCCTGGATGTCTCCGTCCATGAAAGCAGCTAAATTATAGATGGTATAGTTGATACGGTGATCGGTAATACGACCTTGCGGATAGTTGTAAGTACGGATTTTGGCAGAACGGTCACCGGTAGAGACCATTGTCTTACGTTTGGAGGCAATGTCGTCAACATACTTTTGGTGTTCTTTATCATAGATAAATGTGCGCAGACGGGCAAGGGCACGTTCTTTATTTTTGGGTTGGTCACGGGTTTCAGTACATTCAATAAGTATTTCTTCGGCCACGCCTGTATTTGGATTTTTCCAGATATAACGCAAGCGAACGCCGGATTCAACTTTATTTACGTTCTGACCACCGGCACCACCGGAACGGAAAGTGTCCCATTTAATTTCTCCTTCGTTGATAACAACATCAAACTCTTCGGCTTCGGGAAGTACAGCTACAGAAGCAGCAGAGGTATGCACACGACCTTGTGTTTCGGTGGCAGGTACACGTTGCACCCGGTGTACACCGGATTCGTATTTCATAGTTCCGTATACATTATCTCCCGTGACACTGCAAATAATTTCTTTATATCCACCTGCAGCTCCTTCATTGGCACTGGATACCTCTAATTTCCAACCCTTAGTTTCACAGAACTTGGCATACATACGGAAAAGATCACCAGCAAAGATTGCAGCTTCGTCACCACCTGTACCGCCACGAATTTCAAGGATGGCATTTTTACTGTCTTGCGGATCGGCAGGTACGAGCAATAGTTTGATTTCCTCCTCCAATTCGGGCAGACGCTCCTGACTCTTATCTAACTCTTCTTTAGCCATTTCACGCATCTCCGTATCCGATTCGTTGGAAAGTATATCTTTGGCTTCGTCGATATTGGCCAGGGTCTGTATATATTCCTTGCGGGCCTTCATCAGGTCGTCAAGTTCTTTATATTCTTTGGTTAGTTTTACATAACGCTTCTGGTCGGCAATCACTGCCGGGTCGGTGATGAGGGTCGATACTTCCTCAAAACGGGCTACGAGGCCATCTAATTTCTCTAATATGTTATTGTTATCTGTCATAAGAATGGGGAATAATGTGCTAATTCAATAATGTGCAATATGTCAATGTATCAATTGACTACGCTATAACGATATGCCGTAGATACATTGATACCATTATTAACTGGCATATGGGCACATTACTTAATTGGCATATTATTTAATATCTGAATTCTCCGAATTCACTCTTTATTATCAGTTCTTTTTTATCACTCTCTTCAATACGTCCTACAATCTGTGCCGGGATACCGAATGATTCACTGATGGCAATCACCTCTGCGGCATGTTCGGAAGAGATGTATACTTCAAGGCGATGCCCCATGTTGAATACTTTGTACATCTCTGCCCAGTCTGTTCCACTTTGTTCCTGAATAGTCTTAAACAGGGGAGGAACAGGGAATAGGTTGTCTTTTATTACGCGTACCTGATCAACAAAATGCAACACTTTGGTTTGTGCACCACCTGAACAATGTACCATACCATGGATATCAGGACGCAAAGCATCCAGCAATTTTTTCACAACCGGAGCATACGTACGGGTAGGAGAAAGAACTAACTTTCCGGCGTTAACAGGAGAACCTGCCACCTTGTCTGTCAACTTCAGGCCACCTGAATAAACAAGCTCTTCGGGAACACCGGCATCGTAACTCTCAGGATATTTTTCTGCTAAATATTTGGAGAATACATCGTGGCGGGCACTGGTTAATCCATTGCTACCCATACCTCCGTTATATTCTTTTTCATAAGTAGCCTGCCCGTAAGAGGCGAGGCCTACAATAACGTCACCCGGGCGGATATTGGCATTATCAATAACATCGGAACGTTTCATGCGGCAGGTAACAGTACTGTCTACGATGATAGTACGTACAAGATCACCCACATCGGCAGTTTCACCGCCTGTTGCATATACCCCTACCCCCATTTCACGGAGCTCGGCAAGTAACTCATCTGTACCGTTGATGATGGCAGAAATCACTTCTCCGGGAATGAGAAGTTTATTGCGTCCGATAGTGGATGATACGAGAATATTATCAACAGCCCCCACGCAAAGCAGGTCGTCGATATTCATAATCAGTGCATCCTGTGCAATGCCTTTCCATACGGAGAGATCACCCGTCTCTTTCCAGTACATATAGGCTAGAGAAGATTTTGTTCCGGCACCGTCGGCATGCATAATGTTGCAATACTCCGGGTCTCCTCCCAGGATATCAGGAATAATTTTACAGAATGCCTGAGGAAAGATACCTTTGTCAATGTTTTTGATGGCATTGTGCACATCTTCTTTTGATGCGCTAACGCCCCGCATCATGTATCGTTGATTACTCATGAGTTATAGGATTTTGTATACGGCGGCAAAAGTACGGCTTTTTTTTTGTACGGACAAGTTAATAAGTTAACAAGTTAACCGGTTAATCAGTTAACCGGAACATAAGTCATATTTTACAGGTCGTTTGGGGTGTGTTAACAGGTAGAAATAAGAGATTACAATAAAACGCAGATTAATGCTGATTCTCGCAAAAAAGATAAACTTTCAATCTGCGATAATTGGCGTTAATCTGCGTTTCAATCGAATTGCTGTCTGACTTAATAAAGCTACTCTATAGCTTCCCGTTCCTTCAGCAATTCACTCTTTTTAGTTCAAAATTTCACTTCCGGAGCTGCTTCAGTGCCTTCGGCTGCTTCAAAATAGACATGTTTATCGAAACCAAACATACCTGCAAACAGACTTTTTGGGAAACGGCGGATAGCTGTATTATACTCCTGTGCTGCATTATTGAAATTAGTACGTGCTACATTGATGCGATTTTCAGTACCTTCCAGTTGGGCCTGAAGTTCAAGGAAATTTTGATTGGCTTTCAAATCAGGATAGTTCTCTGTGATGGCAAGTAATTTACCTAATGCTGAAGTTACTGCTCCCTGTGCTTTCTGGTATGCAGCTAATTTTTCGGGAGTAAGATCACTTGCATTGACCTGCATCTGAGTAGCTTTACTACGTGCTTCTACTACGCCTTCAAGTGTTTCTTTCTCATGAGAAGCATATCCTTTTACTGTGTTTACCAGATTGGGGATAAGGTCGGCACGGCGTTGATACTGTGTTTCTACATTTGCCCACTGGCTATTTACATTCTCGTCCATTGTAACCAATCCGTTGTACATACTGACAGCCCATATAACGATAACTGCCACTACTGCAATGATAATGATAATTGATTTTTTCATTTTCTTCTTTGTTATTATTATTGTATTTCCATTCTTTATTTCTACCTCTTGGTCTCTAAAGGGGAGAACGAAGTTTTAAAAACGTGAGCCGGCTCCGCCGCCGCCACCCATTCCACCACCGAAGCTGCCTCCACTGAAACCACCTCCACCGCCACTGAAGCTACCGCCTCCGAAGCCGCCGATGAACGGACCTCCGCCACCTCTGCCTCCTCCGTGATAGTCATTATCATATGACTGCTGACGGCGTACCACTGTGTGCCCACAGTTGCGGCAAGTATATGTTACATCTTCTACTTTTACTCCATTGCGTCTGGATATCATTGTACTGCCTGTGCGTTGTAGCTTATGTTTCCCACACTGAGGACAACGGGTACTTGCCCTGATGGCCAGGATACTGATGACGGATGCTACTCCAATAAAACCTATGATTGCCAATAGGATTGCCAGTCCGGAAACCTCATTTTCGTCGGAGGTATCCTCATTTACCATTGAACCATCAAGACGTTGACACACAGCGCGTAAACCATTTACCATTCCTTCGTTCCAGTTTTCTACTTTCAGATAGGGAATCATTGATTTCGTTTGTATTCGTTTGCAGATTGCGTCTGGCAAATCGCCTTCCAGTCCATAGCCAGTGTAGAATTGAATACAACGTTGGTCGGTTACCAAAAGAATAACCAGTCCGTTGTTTTTTCCTTTCTTTCCGACTCCCCACTTATTAAGTAGTTGGTGAGCGAACTCAAAACAATCTTCCGAACCGATCGAAGGTACTACGGCAACTACTGTCTCTATACCTGTTGTTTCTTCCAGATTGTAAAGCATGCGGTCAATACTGTCACATGCGGCTTGTGACAAGATACCGGCGGGATTGCATACATATTGAAACTTATTCTGTAAATGTACTTTGGGGATATTATCTACTGTGTATACCTTTTCTTGTGCTTGTAAGGGCAGATAGAGTAGTGTAAGAAGTATAAAAGTGAGTATTTGCTTCATAATGGTCTTTATTATTGCCACAAATATAGCTACTATTCTCTTTTATTCGATATATTTGTCAACGAAGTTTTTTACACGGTTCGTGTATTCTGTTTTGTTCTCTTTATAAGAGACGGCATGGGTAGCTCCCGGAACGATCCAAAGCTCTTTAGGATCAGATTTTGCTTCATAAAGAGGATAAACCATCCATGTGGGTACATAGGTATCTTTATCACCGTGTATAAAGAACATGGGAAGTTTTGCTTTTTCTACTTGTTTCAGTGAAGATGCTTCTTTAAAGTTCCATCCGTATTTTTGTTCGCAAAGCCAGCTTGTAGTGTACATCAAAGGGAATTTGGGCAGGTGGAATGATGATTTCAATTCATGTGAAAATTCATCCCATACGCTGGTATAGCCACAATCCTCAACAAAGCATCGTACAAACTTCGGTTGTTCTTCTCCGGCTACCATCATAGTGGTGGCACCACCCATTGAAATACCATGAACTACCATTTGTGTACTGTCACCGTAAATATGATTAGCTACGTGCATCCATTGCATTACATCGAGCCGGTCTTTCCAACCCATCTGTATGGCAGGACCACCACTCTCGCCCTGGTGTTGTAAGTCCGGTAGAAGAGTGTTAAATTGCAAGTCATGATTATACAGATAACCAATCATGAACATACGTATGGCATTATCGGTATAACCATGTACAATGACAGCTGTTTTCTTTGTTGGTTTGGGAGCGGCAATGTAATATGCATGTAGCCGTATCCCTTCGGGATTTAGGATAAATGTATCTCTCAAGGCATTTACCTTATTGAGGCTGTCCACCCAAGGACGCAGGAAGGGATAGTTAGCATACATATACTCGTATGAGTCGGCGTCTTTGGCACGTATTTTTGCATTGGGGGTTAGTGAGAAGTTAAGCATATAATAACTTCCACCAACAGTACAGCCGGTGAGCACCAGCAAAAAAACAATTGCACCTATTATCCAGTTTTTTTTATTTCTTTTCCTCATATATCTTACTTATGCCATATCTCCCAAGCTGCAAATGCTTGCAGAAGGAGCATTTCTAATCCGTTTTTTGTGATAGCGCCCCGCTCTTCTCCTTTTTTCATGAAAAGCGTGACGTTTGGATTATATAACAAATCGTAGAGCAAATGGTTTGGTGTGAGATACTCGTAAGGAATATTAGGACAAAAATCAACTTTGGGATACATGCCTACAGGAGTACAGTTAACAATAACTGTATATTCGGCCATAACTTCGGGGGTTAGCTCTTCATAAGTCAACATACCCGGTTTATGTGTACGCGAAACGAATACGCTTTCAATACCCAGATTTTTTAGTCCGTGAAATACAGCTTTAGATGCACCACCTGTGCCCAGAAGCAAAGCTTTCTTGTGCGAAGGGAGTAATAGCGGTTGTATTGATTGTGTAAAGCCAATAATATCGGAGTTATAGCCAACCAACTTAACCTTACCTTTGGGTTGACGGATTATTTTGATCACATTTACTGCACCGATTTTGGCTGTGTCCGGGTCCAAAGAATCCAGAAACGGAATCACTTGTTCTTTATAAGGAATTGTTACGTTTAATCCTGATAGGTTGGGGTTTTCTTCAATGACCTCCATGAAGTCATTAATACTGGGGATTTCAAAATTCACATACTCAGCATCAACCCCTTCTGAGCGGAATTTTTCGTTGAAATATCCGATAGAGAACGAATGCTTCAACGGATAACCAATTAAGCCGTACTTTTGCATAGAATTAATAATTATTTAATATGCCAATTACTGTGTGTTACATCTTTTTTTATTGTCTGTAACAGCGCACATTGGTATATTATTTGGTTGCTGTATAAAGCGTACAGATGCCGAATGTCAGTCGTCGAAACTGCACCTGACTAAATCCTGCCCTTGATATAATACCTGTCATGATTTCGCCTTGCGGAAAAACTTTGATGGTTTGTGGCAGGTAGTGGTAAGCACTGTTATCTTTAGAAAATAATTTGCCTAAAACAGGGATGACAATTTTGGAGTAAATAGCAAATAGTTGTTTCATTGGGAAACGGTCAGGGGTTGTTAACTCCAGTATCACCAAGTGCCCGCCAGGAGTGAGTACACGGCACATTTCGGAAAGTCCTTTGTCCAGATCCTCAAAATTGCGAATGCCAAAGGCAACGGTGATAGCGTCAAAACTGTTATCAGCGAACGAGAGAGAGGTACAGTCTTCACGGGCAAAAGAGATTTTTTCTGCGAGACCTTCCTTTTTTACTTTTTCACGCCCCACGTTCATCATGCCTTCAGAGATATCCGTCCCGATAAGTTGCTTGGGTTGGAGCATACGGCAGGAGAGGATAGCAAAGTCACCAGTACCGGTAGCTACATCCATAATACGCTGTGGGCGGAAAGGACGTAACCAGTTGATCGCTTTACGTCGCCAGCTTTTGTCGATACCCAATGAGAGGGTATGATTAAGCATGTCATACGCAGGAGCGATGTTATCGAACATTTGTTCTACCTGTTCACTTTTCTTGCCGTCTGTGGCGTAAGGCTTGATTTTTTCCTGGGGGTAATTCATATTTAATTGAAAATTGAAAGTTAAAAATTGAAAGTTGAAAGTTGAGAATTGGAAGTTATTATACAGTATAATAGTGCAGCTAATTTTCAACTTTCAACTTTCAGTTTTCAACTATTTTAAGAACGTAGAAACGTTCTTAAATATACGTTCCGTTATATTGCTCGTATCTTCCTTAACAAATTTTTCTCCGGTGATGTTTTCGAAAAGTTCGATATAGCGGTCACTAATGCTTTGTACGATTTCCGGGGTCATTTCAGGTACTTTCTGGCCGTCTTTTCCCTGGAATCCGTTTTCCATCAACCATTCGCGTACGAATTCTTTAGAGAGTTGCTTTTGTGCTTCACCTTTTTCAAAACGCTCCTGGTAACCTTCAGAGTAGAAATAGCGGCTTGAATCCGGAGTGTGGATTTCATCCATCAGGTAGATGGTGCCGTTGTGTTTACCAAATTCATATTTCGTATCAACGAGTATCAACCCACGTTCTGCTGCGATTTCTGTTCCGCGTTTGAAGAGGGCCAATGTATATTTTTCAAGAATTTCGTATTCTTCAGGGGTAGCTAACCCTTGTTTCAGAATTTCTTCTTTGGAGATATCCTCGTCATGCAATCCCATTTCTGCTTTGGTAGTAGGAGTTACGATTGGTTCCGGGAATTTTTCATTTTCACGCATTCCATCCGGAAGTTTTACTCCGCAGATTTCGCGTACACCACTTTTGTAAGTACGCCATGCACTACCGCAAAGATAGCCACGTACAATCATTTCAACCGGGAAACCTTCGCAAAGTACACCTACCGTAACCATTGGGTCGGGGGTAGCAAGTTTCCAATTCGGGCAGATGTCAGTTGTTGCATCAAGGAATTTGGCAGCAATCTGGTTCAGCATTTGTCCTTTGTAAGGAATACCTTCAGGTAGCACCACATCAAAGGCCGAAATACGGTCGGTAGCTACCATAACAAGTTTTTCACCGTTGATGTTATAAACATCACGTACTTTTCCGTGATATACGCTTTTCTGTCCCGGAAAGTTGAATTCAGTTTTAGTTAATGCTTTCATCTTATATAATTTACAATTTGTTTTCTACGGTCATGACTATAGGTCTGTTGACGATTTACGACAGGAGTTGAACTGATTTACAAGAGAATTCTATTATCAGTTAGCTTTAGGCTTATTATTGATAACTTCTGTTTTCTCATTGGTAACTCTTGCTCCCTCTTTAGCTGTTTTTCTCTCTTTGTCAAACTTTTCATAGGCATCTACAATACGCTCTACTAATTTATGGCGTACGATATCTTTTTTGTTTAGTTCTACAAAACTGATACCTTTTACCCCCTTCAATATGCGGAGTGCCTGTACTAAACCCGATGTTTGTGAAATGGGGAGATCAATCTGTGTCATATCTCCGGTCACGATCATTTTGGTATTCATACCCATGCGGGTAAGAAACATCTTTATTTGTTGAGTAGTTGTATTTTGTGCTTCGTCCAGGATTACGACGGCATCATTCAGTGTACGTCCGCGCATGAAAGCGAGCGGAGCGATCTGGATGATATTAAGCTCCATATATTCTTTTAGTTTTGCAGCAGGAATCATGTCTTGCAAGGCATCATAAAGAGGTTGCAAATACGGATCTATCTTCTCCTTCATGTCGCCGGGAAGAAAACCTAATTTTTCACCGGCTTCTACGGCAGGGCGGCTAAGGATTATTTTTTTGATTTCTTTATTTTTAAGTGCACGAACAGCAAGCGCTATCGCTGTATAAGTTTTTCCCGATCCGGCAGGACCGATGGCAAACACCATGTCGTTTTTGGCAAATCCCTGTACTAATTTCAGTTGGTTTTCACTGCGGGGGATAATAGGTTTTCCGGTTACACTGAATACAATCACGTTCCCGGTCTGTTCAGCCTGTGGAGCATTTCCTTTAATGATGTCGATAATGACTTCTTCTTTCAGCGAATTATATTCGGCACAATATTTCTCAAGTTTAATGATGTTTTCTTCAAAGGCACACATTTCTTCCTCATCGCCCAGAACTTTGATAACATTGCCACGGGCAACAATGCGTAGCTTTGGATATAAAGCTTTAATTAACTGTATGTTGGCGTTGTTTACACCATAAAAAATAACCGGATCAATATCCTCAAGAACAATCAGTTTTTCTATCATTGAGTTGTATTAAAGAAAAATATCTGCAAATTTAGTGAAAAGGTTTGGATACTTTAGGTGTTCCGGCAGAATAAATTTACAACGTATGGTTACGAGTGCTTCCCGCACGGAGAGGTTCGGCAGGTGATATTTGATTAAAACGCAGCTGAACGCAAATTCTCGCTAAAGCAGAGACTTAAAAGATAAAATAACATCTTTTTTAATTCGCGTCAATTTGCGTTAATTCGTGTTTCATCAGATAAATAGATCTTTGTGGTGTAATGCCTCATTATCTTGTTGTGATATGGAAGCAACCCTGCTTTAGCTCATATTTAATATAACATTTGTCTTCTTTTCTCAGGTCGCGCAACACTTCCGACAGTACGAGTTTTAATGTGTCTGCACTGACATCCTGTAAAGGTCGTCCGTCTCATCTTCAATTTTTTTGAAGCGTTTCCAGCTAACGTCGAATGTTGTTCCATAGAAGTGGGCCGAGTTTTTGGATGCGTTTATATTTCTGCGCCTCAAACGTTTTACGTCATCTTCTGTACGGAGAACAGAAGTGATGACTATTTGATTTGGATTTAATCCTTTTGCTGTGAGTGAGTCAAGAAAATTGCTTCCTATTGTGTTAAGTAAGTCACTGGCGCGTGGTACCAGGAAGGGGATGGAATGTGTAAGTGAATCAACGGTATAACAATCATTGTTTTTGATGTGTACCAGTTTTCCTTTCATTCGTTCAGCTTCTTCGCGTGAAGTTAACGGGCGGATTCCTAAACTTTGTGCTGCTTTAAGGTGAATATCGTTCAGATCGCCAAATGAACGTTTATAACTGATAACCCCTTTTATATTTCGTGGCTCGTTTAGTTTGAGCGATTTGTCTTTTTCCTTGCATCCGGCAAAGCTAATGAAAGTTATAAATAAGAATAAATAGACTGGATAATGATAAAAACGCATGATAAATTCTATTTCTAATTTAATAATGTGCCAATATGCCAATTAAGCTGTACATACATTGCGCAGCCAATTGGCACATTGATTATATTGGCACATTATTTTTTCTTTTCTTCTTCTTTTTCTTCTTTACTTTCCGGGTTTATAATTCCCTTCACAGTTTCTCCAATGGGCAGTTTATCAAGAACTCCTAAACTTGGTGCTACCGTTTTTACCAGCGAACTAAGGAAATTGCTTGTGCTACCGTTTCCTCCGTCAAATACTGTGATATTTCCCAGATTCATATGTTCAAATGCTTTCACCTGTTCACCGGCAATTTCTTTCCACTGGTCTACCATCTTATACTGGATAGCGATAGCCGGATTGGATTCTGCTGCGCGCACCATAGCTTCAAAGCCTTCTGCTTCTGCCAGCAACGAACGCTTTTTACCTTCCGCTTCTGCTTCCAGCTTCATCTGAATAGCTTTTGCTTCTGCTTCTGCTTGCGCTAAAGTAGCCTTTGCACGCGCCTCCGCTTCGCGGGTTATTTTTTCTGCTACGGCTTCTGCTTGCAGGATAGCTTCTTGTCGGGCTATTTCTGCCGGAACTATTTTTTCTGCTTTCAAAGAGGATTCCACCTTTTTCGCTTTGGCCTCTTCCACCTCTTTCTGTGCAGTCTCACGGGCTGTTTGCACGGCAGCTTCTGATCTTGCAGCAGCTTCTCCGGCCTCTTTATCGGCATTGGCTTGTGTCACAGCCAGTTCAGCGTCCGATTTGGCAACTTCTTTTTGTGCCTCATTTCGCCCGATGGCTGCTTTTTTGGCAGCTTCTGCCTGTTTGATTTCCATGTCAGAATTTAGTTCTGCCACGCGGCTTTCCTTTTCCGTATTCGCCTGCTCAATGCGTATGTTCTTATCTGCTTCTGCTTTTGCTACCTGTGCCTCTTTTTCCGCATTGGCAATTGCTACTTGTGAGATACGGTCTTTGTCTGCATTAGCGACCGAAATTTCCTGTAACTTCTTTGTCTCGGCAATGGCGATGTCCTGGTCTTTACGAGTTTCGGCAACTTTGGTTTCACGTTCTTTTATCTGAGTTGCGATTTTGATAGCACCTAATTTTTCTTGTTCTTCAATGTTCGCTTGTGCCTCGTTCAGTGCTTTACTTTCGGCTTCTTTACCTAAATTGACAATGTAGTTGGCTGCATCGCGGATATCACTGATGTTGATATTCATCAGATATAAACCGAATTTACGCAGTTCAGTATCAATGTTATCTTTTACTTTTGACAAGAATTTATCGCGATCGGAGTTCAGTTCTTCAATTGTCATGTCGGCAATAACCAGACGCATCTGTCCGTATACCACATCTGTAATCAAGTTCTGTTTATCATCCATTGTAAGGCCCAGCATACGTTCTGCTGCATTCTGCATTACTTCGTGATCAGTACTGATAGCTACAGTAATAGTGGTTGGCACATCTACACGGATGTTTTGTGCTGAAAGTGCTCCTGTCAGTTTGCAGTCTATCTGCATGGGTTTCATCGATAGGAATTCATATCCTTGTAGGATAGGCCATACGAAAGCCGCGCCACCATGATAGAGTTTTGCCGATTTTTTGTCTTTACCTGTTTTACCGTAAACTACGAGTACTTCGTCACTTTTACATTTACGGTAGCGGGAAAGAATTCCGATAAATGTAAGTAAAATAACTGCCACCAGAATAGCAGCCATAATCATCATTTCCTGAGTCATGTTATTTGAGTTTTTAAGTTATTTGAGTTTCTGAGTTCTTAAGATTTTCACTGTCCACTGTCCATTGTCAACTGTCCATTGTCCACTGTCAACTAATATAAAGCGCTCCTTCTTTATAAGAGGCAATAACAGTTTTATCTCCTGTTTGGTAATTCTTGGCTGATTCAGATATAACATCCACTTCTCTCATTGCGCCATCGCGTTTCACCTGTACGGTATATTTTCCTTCACCCCGGCTGAAGTAGATAGTACATTCCCGCCCTACAAGCTGTTCTGTTTTTTCTGAGTGGTTGTCTTGCTGTAGCTGATAAGCCTTTTTGTAGAGATACCACACAGCAAATACGAATAGCAATCCGACGAGTATGCCAATAATATATGCTGTTGCATCTGTACTTTGTTGCAGATACATATACCATCCAAATCCGATACCAAAATGAGTTAACCCTTTGAAAGAAACTACACTGCCTATGTCTGTGTCAATATCTGCGTCAGCATCAAAATCACCAAAAAAGATGGATAGAATGAACTGAACAACGAAAATACCTGTTGTGACAAGTGCGATGATTAGAAAAATATTACTGCTCATGGCGTTTGTATTAGTGATTTGTTGTTATTTTACTTTTCAAATATACAACTTTAGCGGATACGAACCTATATATTTTATAATAAATCTCCACCCACTTACCATTATATCCGTCGACGATATTGTCAGGGGGGATCTTCATTTCTTGTTGACGATCAGATCGAGTCCTTGTTTACGGTAAAGCTCAAAACGCGTGTCGCTTGATATAAGTGGTAAATGTTCAGTTAATGCATGTGCTATAATAACATGATCTGAAGGATCCTTATGTCCTTGGCTCTCATTGATTTCCATATGGGCATAAATACCCATATGCTCCCTTTTAAGGGAGTATTTTTGATATAATATTCTTTCTCGATGGCAGTGACCATTTCTTCTATAGAGTTTCAACGTTTGGAACACAGTCCTTTATTTCTATATCCTACAATCAATTCACGCACTGATTCTACGCTGATATACAATAAAGTATTCGGTTCTTCGAGTAAAGATAATACATCTCTACTTAAAGAATCTACATCGGTTGCCAAATACACAAAAATATTTGTGTCTATCAAATATCTCATTGTTCTATAATAAAAACTTTGTGTCATTTACAATAAGACTTCCCTTCAGTTTTCTTGCAGCTTCAAGTGTTTTACTGACTTTCTTTTTTGTTTTAAGCTCCTTCGTTTCAACCTTTTCTTCTTCCGCTTTTTTCTTTCATAGCTTCTGATTATTTATGGATTGTATAAATTACTAAGCAAAGATAATACTTCTTATCTTATTGCCTGTGTGATAAATGTTGAAAATCCCCACCCACTTACCACTATCTTCTCAGACGGTATTGGTAAGTGGGATGAGGAACACAAACAAAACAAACAATATATTCTTGTTAAAAAGGGATGATCTTTATCATGATTTAGGATATTCTATCATCATTTCCGAATCGGAACACAAGGTGATAGGACATTTCTCAATAAGTGTACCTAAGTCAATTTCTACGCGGTCAAGTATAATATCATACGTCGTGTTCACGAATTGTTTGATTTTTACAAGTCCTTTAAATAACTGTTTTATAAGTTGTGCAGAACGTTCATAGGCATACCAGTGACCTTCTTCTTCGTACAGATACACTTGCTGTGTATTTTCTGATTCGCGAGTTAAGATATCGAGTATTTCCATAATATTGTATTTTATTGATTGTTAATCTATATCGCGTACACAACGTATAGTCATCTTATAAGAACTATTATAGCTATCTAAAAATAAAACTTCTCCATCTATACCAAAGTGTCTCTTTTTATTTATATCAGTATCTCCGAATCTCCAATGAGTACGGGAAAAGGATCTGTCAGTATATTTATATCCTCCACTATAATAATCATAATCATATGAATGAATAACGTTCGTTTTATCATTGAGAAACATAATCATCAACTCGCGCTGATTAGGAGCTCTCCATTTATAACCACCTTCTGTGTAGTTTTTGCATTTACTATTATGATAGGTGTCGATATCAAAAATACTTTTCCATACAACGCCACTTCCCTCTCTTTGATCTACAAAACTGTTTGCCATTTGAAATGCTTTGTAGGGTCTGTTAGTATCACTAAAATTATCATGACGCTCTAATTCTGCTTCCACTTTTCCCGGTCGTATGTTTTGAGGGGTCATATAACTCATTCTGAAATTATTGTTACTCTTTGTATAGGCAGGTGATACTGTCTTAGCCTTTTGATCTGCATTTGCATTGGTTAAACCCAAATTACGGACACATCTTAGTTGCTGCGGAGAATAGAATTTGGTATTTCCTTCGGTACCTCCTAAAAAACCACTAAAAGAGCATCCTTCTTCTGACCAGATTTTTAATCCGTCACTTGTAATGTAATGATAGCGGGTGTCGTCACCGGTTACTCCACTTGTGATAGAACTATCGTCAAATAATGGAGATGGTAAACTTTTTGCACCTAAAAACATACTCATTAATTGTGCACTGGCTGGCAGATACCATTTCACTTCATCCATATCAATAGTTCCATCTCCATCTTCGTCTCTATTTCTGGAGAGGCATTCGGCTATAGCTGCAACATCCTTCATGGAATATGTATATCCTTTAGCATCAGCAGTGTATGTTATATAGGAATTCCACTTATTGTTTTTTACATAACTATATGTATTGTAAAATCCATTATCTACAGACCATGAACCATAATATTCACTTCCCCGGGCACTACTGGCCCGGTCGCCATTTGGTCTGTTACTGCTTGTTAACTTCCAGGATGGTATACCTGTTTCATTCACATGCTCCATACCTAAAGCATTTCCATCGTCGTTTAGGTCGGTAGTACTGTAGTAAGTCTGGATTGATCTTTGGGTGAACATATATTTCGCTTCCGAATAACTACTTTCTTTGTCTGCACTGTATTGAGGTGAGAGGAATAATAGTAGTTTACGGTTCTCTTTATTCACAAAATACTTCCAGTAATGACTTTTGTCCGTCCATTCTCTGGCAGCTTTGTCTGTGGGGGGAGTATCATAATAATATTCATCTATGAAGATTGTGTAATAATAAGTCTTTTTTTGATTATATCCTAAATCTGCTCCACGGGATTCCATGTCTTTTTTTAAATCATACAAATAGATAGGAGTTGTTCCCTTTTCTCTGTATTTTGCCAATGTTTGGGCATCTGTTGTTCTTTGGAGTTTAATCCATTTGTAATCTCCTGCATCTTTTTCTGTTCCTGGCAGTTTACCTGTTTCACTATATATTGCATCATCAGCAAATGGAGATTGTATGATGAATGACAACTCTTTGATTTCTTCGTAAGTAAATCCTAAATTGATACAATTGTAGTGGGCATCCAAAGAGTATACAATGGTCTTAGCATCTACTACATCGCCTTCAACTCCCGGATTGGCACCTTCTTCATCTTCACCACCTTGTACTTCAACAATAATACTCTCTACGTCGTTGATTGTAACATTGTAAGTGTATTTTTTGTTACGCTTGCTTTTGAAGTTCTCAATGTCATCTGCTCCTCCTCCTAAATGTATGATATATTTGACGTCTGCAGTTCTAATTCCATCCGGATTTGATGCATTTGTTATATTCATTTTGGCCTTTATCTCTACATAGGTAGCATTTTCTTCTACATGTCTGTATTCTCCTGTATTTCCTCCACTTTCGTTTTTATATTCTTTTTCTCTATCTGTATATTTAGAGAGAACATTTCCCTCTCTATCCTGTGTTATGGCATCTTTTAGATTTTCCTGCATGTAGAAACCAAAAGAATATACATTGTTGTCTATAGTAATGCCACTGTTCTGTTCTCCACTGTTTGAATAAGTTGTTTCAGGATAATTGTCAGTATGAGCTATAAGGTAAGAGCTGGTAGGAATGTTGTAAACTTGCCAACTTGTCAATTCAAATTTCTCTATTTTGTCTCCTAAATTAATTTTAAATTGGATATGAGAGTCCAAACGGCATAGGCGTAAAGTTCCATTTATAGCACCACCACGAACAGGTATATAGCAGGTACCTTCTGCCTTTGCTTCGTTTGTTATAGTGTTATCCGCACTTTCAAATGTTCCGCTCATTAGTAAGCGGGGAGTCTCGCGGTTTATATTTCCATCGTTATTTAATGTTGTAAAAATAGCTTTTAATTCATTGACTGAATTAACTCGATCCAGTTTAGCTTTTAATTCTCCTTTTTTATCCAACTCATTACCTTCAACATTGGCTATGCCATAAATATAACTTTTTCCACTGGTGGTTTGTATACCTGTTATTGTACCCTTGGTTGGAGAGGATTGATCTCCATTGGTATGCCCAAAACCGGTTAGCGCATCACTGTTATAATAGTGGCTGCCTTGCTTTTTTTCACCTTGAGAATTGAAAATAAACAGATATAAATCATTTACCTGAAATTCTCCGGCATCGCTGAGCCGTGTATTGACTTTCTGCATCTCCGATGTGTTGAATTGGAAGTCAACTTCTACAGGTATCCCTTCTTCTACCTGGTTTTCGTCCTGATAGGTTTCGTCTGTACAGGCTGTACAGAAAAGAATTGCCAGTATAAGGCTGAATGTCTGTTTTGCGTATGCAAATATATTGTTTTGCTTTTTCATGCGTAAATTCTCCTTTAATTAATTAAATGGTGGTACATCTACATTAATATAGTCCCATCTTTCTACTTCGTAGCTACATTGAGTAGTTACATTGACATCCTGGCTTATACTTGTGATGTTGAATTTATACCAATTGTTTCGAAGTATGTCAAAGGTATCTCCTTTGCCGTTTACCTTGAAATCTATCCTGTATACTTTCTGTATTTTTTCCGAGAGTGATGTAGTCAGTTCACCTGTTATCTCAAGATAGGAAATCTGGTTGTCACTTACATCTTTATTCTTATACTCGGGGATGTAGATTTTATTTTGTATACCAGCTTTTTGCTCACTGGTGGTTGCTGTGAATGTTATATTTCCTTGCATTAAAGCACTCTGAGGTATGGAAGGAGTAGTCATTGTTTCATTACTGACAGGTATACAATATCCTTTTGTATTGTAATTGCATACTTTGACTGTTTCTAATTTAAAGTGATCAAACCCGGTTCCACTATTCAGTGTTACGTCTACTTTTGCGATGGCTCTTATGAGTGATAAGCTTGCTTGATTGATATCCTTTTCTTGAATGGCATCAAGAGAACAAGTGCCCCACATCGGGATATACTTCTTATTAGTGCCCTGTGTTGGAAATACCCAATCACCTTGACCAGAGGTATATGCATATTCCAATTGGTTGTATAGGGCTTTTTTGTTTACTACCGAAATCGGAGCCGTTATACTTCTTGCCGTCAAATTAGTAAGTACTACTATTTCTATACCGTTACTCTGATGTTGGTAATCACTTTCCAGTACTCCAATGATGGTACGGGTAGCATCTCCATCTGTTCCGCTGATATATACTTTGCTGGCTTTTTCTATAAAAGAACCATTTTGACTGAAAACATATACATGTACATCATTTATATACTGTTCGCCTGCTGTACCGGCTTGAATGTCTGTTGAAGTAGCCTGTGGCATATTCAACGTGAGATGAACCTGAACCGGATTCTCTTGTTCTATAGGGTACTCTTCTATCAGCTCATTCTGTATACAGGATGTAGTAGCCAGGCAGAGGAATGCCAACAGACAATATGTTAGTTTTGAATATCTCATTGCTTTGTTCTTTTTAGAGTTCGAAGTCGTTTATGTTCACGATCCAGTCATTGATCTGAATTTTGGTACTGATCAGTGTCATGTTCTCGTCGACGAAGAAAATCATTCCGAAATTATCTTCGCGATCCAGATATTCTTCGAGGGGCATATTGAGTTGGCTTGGTTGCAGTAGGCTCAGATATCCGATCAGTGAACCATTGGCAAGTAAATTCTTGTTTGTTTGCTGGTCTACAATTCTCAGTTCCGGCTTTTGGGTTTTGAGCAGACGTCCTACACTAATTTCGGCTACAGCTGCAGGATATTCACTTTCTGTAGTACCATCTGCACTGAAAGCACGTGTGCTAATGCTTGTATCTTCTGTGACATAGGGAAGATAGGTAAGCAGGTTGTCTTTCAGCAGTGTATTATCGTAGTTCATCCAGCCGTTGTCATCATAGAGGGTATATGAAAACCGCTCTTTACTGATAGCGTTGGCACGGGTGATAGGTTTATCGGGATTTTGATTGACTTGTGCAATTACAACACGTATGGTATTGGTATTTTTTGTCAAAGGAACGGTAACGATATTCTGTCTGCCGCTGCGAGTGAATGATTGCTTGGTAACTTCTCCGTGCCAGAGGGGTGAGAGCGGATCTTTTACGATGTATTTTCCTTCTTCGCCGTTAGCACGAGTTTGAGATTCTTTATTACGTAAAGTCAATGCGGTGAGGTCTTCAATTCTGGAGTTGGCAGTCATCAAAGGGACGGCGAAAGACTGGTCATCCAGTCCGGCCCAGGTTACGAGGTGATAGTCGCCCGGCTCGATGTCTACAGACATTGTGTATTCTCCGGTTCCTAATCTGTCTTCACCTTCTTCTGTCTTCTGATAGACGAATTTTCCTTCGTCGTCGAAGGCATATAGTGTTACAGTTTTTACTTCTTTTGCGAAAGCATCTTCAAAAGCCATGTTTCTGTCATACACAAACTTTACGCGGTATTCGATGCTGCAATCGCCTTCTTCGAAGTCCAGGATAGAATCACAGGATGCCATTGCACCAGCCAATACTGTTAGTAGCAGTATTTTGTTTGCTTCTTTTTGTATGGTAGTGAGTATTCGTTTCATGCTTTCTTTATTTTTTGCTATGAGCTTATTGTCTTGTTTGGGATCTTTAGGTATCAAACCTTGAGAGAAAAAAGAGAGGCGGGGGAAAGAAGGAGGAGGGAACTTCTTGTTCCCCCGCTTGGAGTTTGTTTATGTGTGATGCAATTAGAGAATAATATCGTTATTCCAAACAGTCCAAGGTGCAACTGTTATGTTAAGTTTCAGATAAGTAAGTGGATTACCTGGAGTCGGGATATTAGTACCTGGATCACCTAACTCTGTAATTTTTGATACTGATAATTTGTAATAGTTATTATGAACAATCTTAGTTTCAGCACCTGTTTTTATTTCTGCTCTGTAGTAACAAATTCCTTTTGTGTATTTTTGAATACCATATTTATTGAAATCTTCGTAAGAACTGTTATCGCTTAATGCTGTTTGATTATCTATTCCGGTATATATTTCTTTATTTGTTAATTGACCAAAGAATTTGCCGTCTTTAGCATTCATAACATCAAAACTTGGATACAATATACCGTCAGCATCTATGTAGAAGTTGTTACCCTCTGTATAGTTGGGGAATTCTGTAATTTGAGCTTTGTAAAGTATCATAGTAGGAGCTGCTGCATTATTGTTCTCTAAGCAATAAGTTACTTTATTAGCTTCCTCAACATTCATTTCTTTGATCGTAGTAAGTCCATCAAATGTTTGATAAGCTTGTTCTTCTTTAAAATATTGGAAATATCCTGTATTTGCCGGAGTAAAAATGGTAGTACTATTTGTGACGTTAGTAGTTTTGTTCAAATTTACATATGAATATTCTGATAATTTTACTTTGATTGCAGAACCGAATTTATCTGTACTATTTTCAATAGTAAACTCTTTATCTTTTGCTGTTTGTTCTGCAAGTTTTGCAGCAATACGGGATACAGTAACATCGGCTTCATTGTCTTGACCACCTTTGATTGTACATGAACCTTCTCCAAACATTAAGAATTTTGAATCTTTTGGATTAGCAATATCACCTAAATCATCCATATTGCTATATGTAGCAGTTTCTTGAAGATTTGCGTAATTTTCAGTAGTAATCTTTGTTACAGGATTAATGAATACAAATATTTTTGCAATACCTGAATTTACTTCAACTTTTTCGGTCTTAATAATTAGGCCTTCTTGAGTAAAGCCAGGAGCTGCTTCAGTGTTATTGTCAAAGTCATAAACAGCTGTAGGGGTGTTATCGTTGTATTTTAACACAAAGGAGATTGTGTTTACTTTTTGCTCGCAACTTAAACCCTCATCTGACTTGTCTCCTGATGCTGTTGTAGCTCTTGTGGTTTGAGGAAAACCAATTGAGAATTGTAATGCTGCATCTTTTGCTGCATTTTCACCACCATTAACGATTGCATCATCTTCATTGCTACAAGATGCCATAGCCATTACTGCTAATCCTGCTAAAAATAAACTTCTTAGTTTCATAATCTATAAAATTAAATATTAATACTTTTTGATTCTTGTTTTTGATTTTGCACTTTCAAGGAGTGCGGTCCTTACTTTTTTTGAGAGAGCGACATTATTATTTAGTATAATAGTGTGGGTTCTGTTCATGTGTGGAGTTCGGTAGATTTGGAAGTGTCTTATCTAATAAGGAGAGAGCTTCCGAATAAAAGTTTCTTTTTTCTTTGAAATGTTTTTTGTTTGTTTTATTGTTTACTATTGTTTTGTTCTTTAACTATGCTCTTTTTTGTTTTGCAGAAACTTCTATTATATAAGGAAGAGAAGTTTCATGCTTTTATATTTTAAGGAGAGGCATATCCTTCTTGTCTTTCGACATTGCAAAGATAGAGGGAAGTCATGAGTCCGCTCATTGGTGTTTTTTTCAAAAATGTGCGATGTTTTCTGCAAAATGTAAAGTAGGGCTTTTGTGGTGTGTGTTTCAGTCAAAAATGAATGAAATACGGCTTAATTCTCATGATACAGGGGTGTTTTCACGCATTTCTCACTCATGTTTTTCATCTAAAACAGATTCTTTTTTGCTGAATTATATCTGTTTTTTGGGTTTGGATTCAATGAGAATCTGATGATGAATTTAACATGGTATGTGGGGGGAATTTTAAATCTACGATCATTCACGTTAATCTGCGTTTTATCCGGATAATAAAATTCTGTGCTACTCTGTGGTGAAATATATTCAAAACCTGTTAACTTGTCTCCTTGTCAATAGCTTTTTAACACTCCATTTGAGGCTTTTGTATTTAGGAATATAAGGTATAGTATTTTTGAAGTTAAACTATCCATCCTTTCTATGCAATAAGTACGTATTTAACGAGTCCTTAAAATAGGTTTTTTTAAATCAGGAAATAGACTTTGTTGTTGGCTGAATACAAGAGTATTAGCACTAAGTAATAGAATTTGTCCGGACTTTGTTCTTTGGAGGTGGAAGGAGTGCTGAAAAGATAGTTGTGATTTTAATAAGTATCAAAATATGATGGATTGAATTAATATTATTAACACTAAGTGTTAACGCCAGATTCCTGTTCGGCAAGTTTGTACACTTTTGTAAAGTATGTTAGTACACTTTTATAGTACAAAAACGTACAGTTAACACATGCAAAAGTGTACAATCTTGCGTATATAATATAAATGGGTTTTATATCGCTGAAAATAAGCTGGTTGTATGGGTTGATGGTTACTCTTGTGCTCTTTGGTCTGTCTTTTCGGAGAGTAGGATACTTACTTATTTGACAACTAAAAGAAACCGCCGGATGAATGGGGGAATATTCATCCGGCGGTTTCTTTAAAAACAATTTATTGAGATATTTGGAATGAGAAAAAAAGTATCTTTGCTTTATTCTACTGGGAAGTTGCGTTGTTTGGCTACTTCCTGTAAGTTGACTTCTGCCTCTGATACTCCTGCTTCTTTGGCACGAGTGAAATATTGTTGTGCTGTATCAAGATCACCCTCTATCAGTGCTATTACCCCTAAATTGTTTTGAGTAGCTCCTTCGTTAGCATCGGCTTTAGTGAGATATTTTTTGGCGATAGTAAGATCACCACCACGCTGAATCTCCATAGCTGCTGCGTTCAGATTAGCTGTCGGGTCATTCGGGAACATAAGTGCTGCTACCTGGAAGGCATGGTTGAACTCTTCGCTACCCTGTTCGTAGGTTTGTGCTACATTGAATATCTCTTGTAGACTCAGCTGTTGCGGATGGGTATTGATAATCTCTTTTGCTTCATCAAGGTTGAATCCGCGTACGGTGTATGCCACTGTATAGTCTGAGTGGCGCAGAGCCGGATAGCATTCGTTTAGCAAAAAGCGGTATGTTTCGGGACCTACAAGACGGGCGATGCGTTTCTCTTTGGCATCCATGTCTTTTTCGTCCAAATCAATCATTTGTAGGATCTCTTCCTTTTGTGGCAATGCAGAGTTCGTTATAAATTTGCGGAATCCTGCCCAGTCTTCGGGAGTAGAAGCCATGGTGAGTAGCCCTTCCGGGAAATCATAGTAATTGCGTACATAATTCAGCAGAGCAGCGGTACGACCTTTGGCCAGACGATCATTGTTGGCGTAACTACCTTCGGGAGAGGCATATCCTTCGAGGCGAATCCCTGTGATGGAGATGTTCTTATCGTTACGAATGGTATCAATAGTGGCGCGTATCTTAGCTAATTCTGCCTGATTGCGACGGTATTCCGGATAGATTATTGTTTTGTTGACCGGGAAATCGAGGAAAGCACTACCTTCCACAGCACGATGTTTGACTTCTTCGGCTTTGGGCGTGATGTACGCGATGGCCGGTTGCAGTTTAATGCGTTCGATATTTAATGTGGCAATCGGATCGAGTGTATTGGCTTCAACGATATTGCGGCAACCGCAAAGGTCGGCATCCATTACAAGATTGGCCTTTTGCATCCAGGCTTCGTAAGGAAGCTGTACGAGGTAACTGACCCGTTGCTCTGTTTTGCGTTTGCGACGTAGAATAACGAAAGCGTCTTTGGGAACTGTATTGCCACGTTCGTTGACAAGCGCACGGCGGCGTCCGTAAATTACAACCGGAGAAAGTGCCTTTGTGTGACCGTTGGCTTCCAGTATCGGGGTGAGGGTGGCAGAACGGTTGGATGAAATCTTCATGTTTGCCTGCATGATGATATCCATAGCAATCGTAAGGCGATTGTCGTCACTCCGGGTGATGGATTGATTCTCAACACGTACCTGATCTTTGTACACAGTTTGTGCCTGGGCACTCAGCCCCGGCAATATTACTAATAATAAGAGGTATATTACTTTTTTCATATCGTTTGCAGCGTTTGTTTAAAATAAATAGATTAAGCTGAGCGAAGCTTTGGTTGGGCCGAAATAATTCTTGTAGCCTTCGCCAAGTTTACCGCCACACTCTACACAGGAGAACTGCTCATACTTGACACGGGCATAGCCCACGCCGATGTTGGCTTCGATATTCCAGTGTTTACTCATGATCCATTGGTAACCATAGGAAATACCGGCGCCATAGAAATGTCCTTTGTAACGGTGGTCTTTCAGGCCCTTCCAGATTCCCCAGGGCATATCGATACCGGCTACCTGATAAATGCCTCCGTGTGCATGTATGCCGATGAAATGCCCGTTAAAACGATCGCAGAACCAATAGCGGTATTCCGGTTGGAATGCGAGCATCTTGAACATTTTGTTGTTACTGTCTTTCCAGGGGTTGTAGTTGGCATACAGGTCCAGAGTAGATTTTTTACTCAAGCCGATTTCAGCTCCGAGATTGATGGTTTTGGTAATGTCCATTAACACATTTGTTTTTATACCCACTACCTGCCCATATAATAAGGTGGAAGCGAACAAACAAACGAATAAAAACAGTTTTCTTTTATTTTCCATTATGCGTGGTAGGTTTTGTTTTGTTTTAGTGCAAAGGTAACCGGATTCTTTTTATCCATTAATTGGCATATTCATCTTTGTTCGGAGGTGATTCTTGCAATTGATATATCATTTCGGAGGGATGATTTCGTATAGTATGTATTTTAATCTTATTGATGGGTGTATAATTCATATTTTTATAGGTGGTGTTTTTGTATTCGTTTGTGTTTAATTCAGATATGATGGGTGTTTAATAAGTTGTATATTCTGTCCAAGTGCTTGTATGGGGTGTGTATCATTCAAAAAAGATGGGTGAATCATTCATTTTTTCTTCAAAAAAGTTTTTTTAATCAAATAAAGTCTTTACGTTTGCATCAGAAACAAACAAATGAAGGTCCCCACGAGGAATACAAACAAAACAAACTTTGGTGATAACAAACAAGTATTAGTAATAAAAAAATTGGAGGACCCATTATGAAGACTATTTATTCTTTTATCGTAATTGCATTAGTATTTGGTTTTACTTCTTGCACAAGTGCAGACAATGACATAGTAGAACAAACTTCCCTTTTCGAATCAGTAAGGAGTGCTTATGGCGTAGAGAACGTTACATATAGTATTACAGGTGCTGACAATATTCCATCAGTTTCAACAGAAGATATGCGTAATGTTCTCGAGGCTTTGCGTCAGAACAGCAATACTCAACACAATTGTATACGTACCTCGGAGAATGGTTATGAGAAAGTGGTCATGTCCGGCAACTATCAGGCTTCTACCCGTAGCAGTGTGAATGAAGGTTTTGCACTGAGCGTTGAGCTAAAATTCAGCTTTGATAATAATAAGGTATATTATTGGGGTACTGATTATTCTTTCTCTTCCAATTTATTCGACTGGCGTGCACAAGGTTTGTCACTCTCTCCGGTGAAGGGGGGTGACGGTAATACCTATGGATTCGAATCAGAAAGTTACCTGTATTTCAAAGTAAAAGATGAAGGTAATGTATTGGTGAAAGTACCGGTGGTATTCAAAGGCAATTACAATTTTCTGACAGAAGAAGGAACATATAGTTTTCAACTATTAAAATATAGCAAGTAATTATTTATTGTACGATAAAAAAATAATAAGGTGGGGAACACTGAAACAAACAATTGATTCTTTTTGTATAAATAGTTGAGGGACACCGAAAACAAGAACAAACTATTCCCCTGTAGGTTTTTGCCTGCAGGGGATTTTATTATGATAATGCAGACATTGCTTTTTTGACTGAGCATTTCGATATGGATAATAAATATAAGTTTATTTATTATTTGTTTTGTATCTGGTAGTTTTTGTATATATTTGTGTCTTAATACGAACAAATAATAATGTAGTTATCACTATTTCCACACAGATGAAACAGCATTTGATTAAATTTTCATTGCTAATACTCTGCCTTTTGGGGGCTCCGTACTTTTCTTATTCCTTCTCATTTTATGGTAACATGCTTCCTGTTACGATGAATAGTGGGTTGAATAACAATACTATTTATGATATCCATAACGGAAAGAGAGGATTTGTTTGGTTTGCTACAGATATGGGCCTCAGTCGTTATGACGGTTTTCGATTGTTGAATTACCCTTTGACTTCTCGTTATGATTCTTCTTCACAACCGGTGTTGGATGCCGTTTATTCTATTTCAGAAGATACTGATGGTTTGCTTTACCTCCGTCTTTTACGGGGGATTGTCTGCTTTGATACGAATAAAGAGGTTTATCTACCTGTAAACTTTGATTCGTCATTTGATACGAAAAGTATCACCTCTTTATATATAGTAAGCAAAGACTTTGTTTGTGTCGGAACCAGCAGTGGGCTCTATATAGGGAAAGCTGTCCGTTCTGAAAAGGAGGGAGAGGAGTGTATCACATTTACTTTATCGGTTGAGCCTATAGTAAAGGGAAACATTTCAAAACTATGCGGAATAGGCAGTGAGACTCTTTTTGTCAGCGTAGACAATTCGAAAGTGGCGATTTATGATGTTATCTCCGGAAAAGTTGAGATGCTTAAAGCGGAGTATAGCAAAATAACAACTCTCTATCAACATGGAGATTATTTGTGGATCTGTTCGTCGAGGGCCAACATTGAATGTTATAATCTCAAACAGCAAACATTTCATACCTTGCATGAGGCGGGTGGGTATTCGCCATTGCAGGATACGTATGTGACGGATGTTATCTGTCTGGATGAAAATACTTATTATGTAGCTGCCTGGACAGGGTTGTTTCGTCTGGAATTCGATTCTAAAGATCTGACTAAATCCGCTTATAGAATGGATTATGTAGAGCAACCATATAATTTTAAGGTGGCGAAAAAAGTGACGAGTTTGCTGTGGGATGATTCGCAAAGAATGTTGTGGGTAGGTACGTTTGGAGGTGGGGCACTTAAAGTTGATTTTACTAAAGATGCATGCAATCGTCTGCAACAACGGTTTAATGCAGATGTTACCGCCATTGAGGAAGATATGAAAGGCTGTGTGTGGATCGCTACGAATAAAGGACAAGTATGGAGAAGTACTTCAACGGTTCTTTCAGAAAATACTTCTTTTGTACCATGGACGAAAGGGATAAAGGTAAACGAGAACTACAGGATTTATAAAGATAGAAATGGATGCTTATGGCTGGGTGATGAGCATGCCGGAGTTTTATATATTGATCCGGTAACAGAAAAGGTGGAATCTTATAAGTTGGCTCCTGCTGGTAGGACTAATTTTTCAGCTTCTATCCGTCAGTTCTGCCTGGATTCCAGAAATCGCTTGTGGATTGCTACAGCAGAGGGACTGATTCTTTTTGATAGCAAAGGAAATACCAGTCGGCTGGTACAATTGGAAGATAAAGGCGTGAAGGTGAAAGATGTGCGTGCCGTAGCAGAAGATAAAGAAGGAAATATATGGGTGGGTACGAATCTTGGATTGAAGCGTATTGATGTACAGGGAACCGATATTACTTTGTTTGGAAACTATGAACGGGATGCCGGGTTGAATGTATCGCCGGTAAATTTTATTTATGTTAATAGTTACAATCAAATATTTGCTTCTTACTCTGATAAAATATTTCGCATAGACGGACGTGAAAAGGATAAAGTGGAAAGTGTGTTTACTTTGATGAATGGTTTGAGTAGCGGACATATTTTCTGTATGGTTGATGATCAGAATGGAAATACCTGGTTGGGAAGTAATTCGGGGATTATGACAATAAGAAATGACCGGACTACATTTTATGATTATGCTTTGTTTGGAGATTGTGATAAAGTATGCCGTCTTCGGGACGGTCGGTTGCTGTGGGGGAATTCGGGAGAATTGATTTATTTTGACCCATTGATGGCTAAGAGTACCCGAAATAAAAGTCGGTTGGTGGTGTCGGAATTGTGGGTAAATGGTGAATCTGTACCTGTGGGAGAAAAGAGGAATGGGCAGATATTGCTGACTACCTCGCCCAATTTGCAGCAGAAGTTTGTATTTGATGCTGATAATAATGATTTCACTTTTTATTTTTCAGATTTGCAGTTTGGCATGATGCAACGGAAAATAGCTTATCGGTTATTGCCGGATGAGGCATGGAAAATAGGAACGCTGGAAAATGGTATTTCGTACAGACATCTGCCTGTAGGAGACTATACACTGCAAGTGAAACTGATCTATCCGGATGCCAGTGAAGGAGAAATGATTGAAATGTCTATTCGTGTGAATACACATTGGTGGAAAACAGGTTGGGCCTATCTGGGATATATGGCCCTGTTTTTAGGGATACTCTTCATTGTATATTATTACATGGAGCGTAAGGGGAAAAAACGTGAGATGCATAAAGCTCGTGAGATGGAGCTGAAAGAAACACTAAATCTTGCAAAGATGAAACAAGAACAAAAACAAGAAATAGAAGCGATGCGCAATCAGCTGCTCACGTTGTTTGTACAGGAATTGCGTACGCCACTTTCACTGATTATTGCGCCATTGAAGGAAATGTCGCAGGAGAATGATTTGTCGACCAGAATTCTGTCGAAGGTACGTGTGGCATACAGAAACTCTCTTGGGATGCTGGATGCATGTAATCAGTTATTAGCTATTTATACTCAACGCCCTTTGGCGGAAAAGCTGGAAGTATCTCGTAATACTGCTGATAAGATTTTGGACAAAGTAGTTTTTGCGGTGAGCGAACTGGTACGCATGAATCAGATTGACTTTCATTATGATAAAAAGACTAAAAAAGAACTTGAGATCTGGGTAGATAGTAATAGAATCCGATTTGTGTTGCATAATCTGCTCTCTAATGCGTTCAATCATGTACGTCTGTCAGGTTCAGTACATTTGTCAATGCAGGAGACGGTGAACAACGGAGTAGCTTATTGTACAATTACTGTGTCGGATAGTGGAAAAAGCCAGGTGAAGGAGGTCAGGCAGACAGTGATGAAGAACTTCAGACAGATCTGACAGGGATTGAATTGGGATATGATGTGATGGAACAAGTTATTCTGTTTCATCATGGTTCAATAAGCCTGAACAGTGAAGAAGGAACAGGAACGGAGGTTACTGTAAATATTCCTATTGGAAAAGAAGTGCTGGAAAATGATCCGAATATTTTGTTCGTGGAAGAGGATGAACCGAAGGAAGTAGAGGAGGCGGTAGTGCCGGTAGTTGAGGCAGAAGTGCCTCGGGAAGTGCCCAGACCGGAAGAGACTGTGGTGCATATACCTGTTGAAACCCCTGCTGTTGCGAGAGCAAAGAAGAACTTATTGATTGTAGAAGATCATAAAGATATCCGTCTCTATCTGAAAGTTCTGTTTGGGAAGGATTATAACATAATAATGGCTACCAATGGACAGGAAGGTGTGGATATGGCCATCAAGGAGCAGCCGGACCTGATTCTTTGTGATGTGATGATGCCCGTTAAGGACGGATTTGAATGCTGCAAGGAGGTGAAGGAAGGATTGGATACTTGTCATATTCCGTTTATCATGCTGACAGCGAAGGTGGAAGACGAAGACATCGTCAGAGGACTTGAACTGGGTGCAGATGATTATATTCTGAAACCTTTTACTCCGAGTATACTGAAAGCAAAAGTACGGAATTTGATAAATGGGCGTGTGAACCTGAAACAGATGTATACCAAATTGCTGGTGTTGCCTGAACATGGTAATAGTGAAACAGATGAGGGTACAGAAGAGGTAAAAATGGAAGATCCGTTCATTGCTTCGTTGGTGAAAATTATAGAAGAGAATATCCGTGAAGCGGATTTCAATGTGAAGCGATTGGCATCAGATATGAATATGAGTCAACCTACGTTGTATCGAAAAGTAAAGCAGAGTACGGACTTCACGATTATAGAGCTGATAAGAGGGGTACGTATGAAAAAAGCGGCTGGACTGCTGAAACAGAAGGTGTATGCTGTTCAGGAAGTGGCTGAGATGGTGGGATATAATGATATACCTACTTTCCGTAAGCACTTTGTGGATACATTTGGTTCGACACCCTCTACTTATGCGAATTCAACGGATAATTCCTGATTCTCGATTAAAATAATTACCTTTGCACGCGAAAACCAATAATCGGATAAAAGCGTGCAAAGATATTTCATTTATTTGGCTTACGACGGAACCAACTACCACGGTTGGCAGATTCAACCCAATGGAAGCAGTGTGCAGGAGTGTCTGATGAAAGCATTGTCCACTTTTCTCAGAAGGGAAGTAGAAGTGATAGGAGCCGGAAGAACGGATGCAGGTGTACATGCCTCGTTGATGGTAGCACACTTTGACAATGAAGAAGAACTCGATACGTTGATTGTTACCGATAAACTGAATCGTTTATTACCTCCGGATATTTCGGTTTTTAAAGTTTGCCGGGTGAAGAAGGATGCACATGCACGTTTTGATGCAACGGCACGTACTTATAAATATTATGTCACTACCACCAAATATCCTTTCAATCGTCAGTATCGCTGTCGGGTTTATGGCACATTGGATTTTGAACTGATGAATAGAGCGGCTGCAACCTTGTTTGATTATTCGGATTTCACAAGTTTTAGTAAACTTCATACGGATGTGAAAACTAATCTTTGCAGAATTATGCATGCAGAGTGGACACAGGTAGATGATACTACCTGGGTATTTACTATCCAGGCTGATCGTTTTTTGCGCAACATGGTGCGTGCGATAGTGGGTACTCTGCTTGAAGTGGGCCGTGGTAAACTTACTGTAGAAGGCTTCCGCCAGATCATCGAACAGCAAGACCGTTGTAAAGCGGGTACTTCTGCCCCTGGTAACGCCCTCTTTCTGGTCAGCGTAGAATATCCTCGACATCTCTTTCTCATATGAAAAAAAGTATCTTCAATCGTAAATAGTAAATCGTCTAATTGTAAATAAACTCATGTGGTTATTACTTGCCTTCCTCTCAGCTGCTTTATTAGGATTTTATGATGTGTTCAAAAAGCAGTCTCTCAAAGACAATGCTGTGCTTCCGGTGTTATTTTTGAATACGATTTTCTCGAGTCTGATCTTTTTGCCTTTTATACTCTTGTCTGTATATACTCCTGATGTATTGGGCGGGACAATGTTCGAAGTTCCTGTTGCCGGCTGGGATGTACACAAGTATATTGTAATAAAGTCGTTTATTGTTCTTTCTTCGTGGATATTCGGTTATTTCGGAATGAAACATTTACCGTTGACCATTGTAGGGCCTATTAATGCCACCCGTCCGGTGATGGTATTGGTAGGAGCGATGCTGATATTCGGAGAACGTCTGAATCTCTATCAATGGATTGGAGTACTGATGGCTATTATCTCTTTTTTTATGCTGAGTCGGTCGGGGAAAAAAGAAGGTATCGACTTTAAACACGATAAGTGGATCTTTTTTATTGTATTGGCTGCTGTGATGGGGGCTGTTAGTGGTCTGTATGACAAATACCTGATGAAACATCTCAATCCAATGTTAGTACAGTCGTGGTACAATGTGTATCAGGTGTTTATCATGTGTCCTATCCTGCATTACTTTGGTGGCCGAAGCGTAAAACGACCACTCCTTTCCGTTGGGACTGGACGATCATCTTGATTTCAGTCTTTCTATGTGCTGCCGATTTTGTATATTTCTATGCATTGAGTTACGAAGATTCCATGATTTCTATTGTTTCTATGGTGCGCGTGGTAGTGTGGTTGTGTCTTTCCTTTTCGGAGCGTTGTTCTTCCGTGAAAAGAATTTAAAAAGTAAAGCAATTGACCTTATTCTGGTGCTGATTGGAATGTTCTTCCTATATTTGGGAACAAAATAGGTGCTTCCCGGTGCTTCCCGCACGGGAGGTACGGCAGGCGATGGGTCAGATTAAGATTAATATAAATAGATGATGAAGGATGGAAAAGATAGATAAATGGGACTTAGTCAAAAAAAGAGTAAGCTTGGGTGTGTTTTTTTTAGGCTTGGGTTTGTTTTTGTTTGCTCCGCTTCGGGCGCAGCAGGAGGCTAAGGCAGTATTTGTCAGTATGCCTGATTCTCTTTCTCCACTGCTTACGGCAGTGAATCGTGCTGATTTTATTGATTTTCTGGAGAGTAAAATGAAAGCAAAGGTGGAAAATCGTTTTGGGGGAGAATCAGAAATGACGGATCTGAACAAAGATTATATTCGTATTCAGATGACTCCGCAAAGTACTTGGCAAATGAAACTGTTGGCTGTTAATGATTCTACACAGGTTATTTGTACGGTGTCTACTGCTTGTGCTCCGGCATGTGATAGTAGTATTCAGTTCTATACCACTGACTGGAAAGAACTTCCTTTATCTGATTTTATTACGGCACTGCCTGTAATGAATAATTTTCTGAATACTCCTGATTCGGCTTCATCTTATGAATATAGTGAGGCTCGTTTGCAGGCTGATATGTTGCTTATGAAAGCCGATTTGTCGGCAACGGATCATACGCTTACTTTCACACTGGCCACTCCTGAATACATGGAAAAAGAAACAGCGGAAAAACTGAAACCGTTTATCCGCCGTCCTATTGTTTATATTTGGAAAGAAGGAGGTTTTTCAATTGACAGTTGATAATTGACAATTGACAGTGAACAATAAGTTGCACTGCATAGTAACTTTCAACTTTCCATTTTCAACTTTCAACTCTTTAAGCATTCGTGAATAAATGCTACCATTTCCGGAGTGTGTTCCTCTACGCTTTGCAATAGCTTGAATTGGGCTTTGGTGCGTACCAGATTATGTTCGGGATATTTGATTTTGTAGTAAGTATCTCCGTTGATGTAATCGGCAAGGAAACGTACACATTGCATATAGGGGAACAAAGCGGCTGCGTAAGGTAAATTTTCTATCTCTACCGGAGTCAGGAATGAATGTGCTCCTTCCAGATACCCTTTGGTAAATGCTTTGAAAATTTCCATGTTGAAGTTCACACGATTCAGGTCTTTATCATCTTCGTCACCGGTATTGGCTCCTGTGCGTAGAAAATCTCCATAGTCGGAGAAGATAAAACTCGGCATTACTGTATCCAGGTCGATGACACAGAGTACTTTTCCATCTTCGTCAAACATCATGTTGTTCACTTTGGTATCGCAGTGGCATACACGTTTAGGAAGGGTTCCTTCGCGGTACATACGCTCTGCCTTACACATTTCATCGGCACGCTTTTCTATTTCGTCGATATAATATTGAACCTCAGTCAATCTGCCGGCTGCATTGGCAGCTACGGCATCACGAAGCTGTTTCAACCGGAACTCCATATTGTGGAAATCGGGAATTGTTTCTCCCAATGTTTCCGGAATATCGGCCAATTTTGCCTGGAAATCACCGAAAGCCACTCCGGCGTAATAAGAATATTCCGGATTAACTGTTTCATAGGTTTTTGCTCGGGGGATGAAAACCATGATACGCCAGTAGTTTTCACCATCATACCAATATGTTTTACCTCCGTCAGCTTTTACAAAAGTCAGGACTTTACGATCGATATCTGTTTCTCCCTGTTCTTGCAGTTTTCGGCGGATATGACTGGTTACAGCTGCTATATTGTTTTGCAGCATCTCCACATTCTGGAAGATGGCATGGTTGATACGTTGGAGTACATAGTCCGGTGCGTCAGCTTCAGCAGTACTCACTTTGTATGTGTCGTTAATAAGTCCGGCACCCAGCGGTTTTATTTCGCTGATAGTACCTTTTGTTTCGAAGTGCGAAACGATGTCGAATAGATTTTTCATGATTTTTATTTTTAAAGTTGATGAATTAATTTCTTAATAGAATGAATTTATTTACGATTAGACGATTTACGATGTACGATTGGGATTACTCTGTCTCTAACATTGCTGAAACAGGCTTTTAAAAGAGTTACTTCAATCGTACATCCAATCGTACATCCTTTCATTATTTATCAGGAATCAGTGTAAATCCCCAGTTGTATTCCTGATTAGCAGGAATTGTATAACCGGGTTCCGGACGGGCTCCCCAACTATTGTATCCTGCTACTCCTTGTTGTTTCATATCTACGCATACTTCTACGAAATCACGTGGAGTAATGTCATTCACATGATGCATTCTTCTTAATACATTCCGGGCTGCTTCTTCATCGTGATTGGCAATTTCTTCCGGAGAGAAATTATTCCATTGACGTGGATGAGGAAGGGCTTCTTCTGAATCAAAGTCTTCAATAGAATTGCGTAAAGCGTTGAATCCGATAATGCTATCGGCTACAATCGTTAGTCTTTTACCTCCTTTTTTGCTGAGAGACAACCAACGGGTATCTGTATGATGACCGTTCTCTTGCGGGCGAACATAATTATAGTACATCTTGTCGGCTGTAGTTTTGTAGAGTCCAATGAGAGTACCTGCGTTCCGGTCTATATAGTTTTCTTCCGGTCCACGTCCGAAATACTCAACTACATTCATTTCGGCCGGAAGACGGAAACGAACACCGATACGGGGAACATTCAACTTGGCTGCTGCCTTACGTGCAGCATCGTTACCGGGAGTGAAAGTAGCTGTACGGGTGGCTTCGGATACTTCTGACTCTGCAACTTGCATATCGGCAGAAGTGAAACGTGCATCAACTTTGACAACCCCCGAAGGATAGATTTTATAGGTTACTATATAAAGATTACCGGCGGCCAATAGATAGTTGGCTGTTAGTACAGCAACTTTGTTATCCATAACTATGCTTGCATCCGCTACCTTGAAGTTCTTACTTGATTGTTTCCATATCTGGAGGCGTTTAGGAGCACCATTGCCATAATCATTATCATTTGGAGCCCGCCAGAAGTTAGGCTGAATTCCAAACCCGTCTTTAAAGTATTCTGTGCCATTTACCTTATATGAAGTGACAAGCCCGGTTGCTTTATCAAAAACGAAGTTAACTTTTGAAGATTTTATTATTAGATTTTCACCTTCAGTTTCTGTTTTCAGTGCCGGACCATTTGTGACAAATGCTTCCCGGGGCAGAGGCTCGATAGGGAGGCGGAATTGTTCGTAGGCGATGTCATGCCTGCGGGAATAAGAGGTTCCGGTTGGGTAGTGGTTACTACGAAGTTTACGAAATATTCCGTTCCCGGTTTGGCTTTCAGACCGCTAACCGGAATGCTCAGTTCTTTGGAGGCTTGCGGCTCAATGTCTAATGATACTTTACTGCCTTTTACAATCTTTCCGTTCGCAGATATAGTATAGGATATCATGTACTTTTTCAGGTTAGTGAAGTAGAAACGATTCTTTACCAGAATTTTACCACTGTTTAAATCGATTGGTTCAAAACCTACATTTTGATGAACATATTTTACCTCTGCCATAGTAGGATGGGGAGCACGGTCAGGGTTAACAAGCCCGTTACACAAGAAGTTACCGTCACTCGGGGCATTCACACCATAATCGCCACCATATGTCCAGTATTCCCGTCCGTTCTTATCAGTCTCTAAAATACCCTGATCTACCCAATCCCAGATGTATCCCCCTTGTAAGTTGGGATATTTATATATTTCTTTCCATTGATCCCATAAATTTCCGTTAGAGTTACCCATAGCGTGGGAATATTCGGAGGGAACTACCGGACGGTCACTTCCTTGTTTGCCTATCTTAGCCAGCCATTCTGCTCCCGGATATTGCGGAACATACATGTCAGAATTCCATTCCCACTGTGCACGTTCATAATTAACCGGGCGATTCATCAGCTCCTTATCTGCATTTTTCACCCATAGATACGTCTGATAGAAGTTGTAACCGTTTCCCGCCTCGTTACCCAATGACCAGAAAGTAAGTGAAGGATAGTTTTTGTTACGTTCGAACATGTTGATAGTCCGGTCCATATGGGGTTTTAGCCATTCGGGGTTGTTGCCTAATGATCCTCCTTTGCGCAGGTCATAATACATACCGTGGCTTTCGATATTTGCTTCGTCATATACATAAATTCCATATTCATCACAGAGTTCATAAAAACGGCGGCTTTGAGGATAGTGGCAAAGGCGGACTGTATTCAAATTGTTCTGCTTCATCAGTTCGAAGTCACGACGCATCAATTCTTCCGTTACATAATGTCCTGTTTGGGGGTTGTGCTCATGAATATTAACTCCTTTCAGTTTCAGAGGTTGCCCGTTGATATATAGCAAAGTATAAGGCTTGCCATTTCCGGCAAGTTGTTCGCTCTGCTTTATTTCTATCCGGCGGAAGCCTACATTAAAGGGAATAATTTCATTTACTTTTCCGTTCTCTTTTATGGTCATTAATAATTTGTACAGATTAGGTTGTTCTGATGTCCAGGTACGTATATCCGGCAGTGTCCGGGTAAAGTTTACAGTGCGGAATTCGCCTTCAGGCACATAGGCTGTTTTTTCTTCCGTTGCGATCACTTTTCCGTTAGCATCCAGTAGTTCGTATATTACCGATAGGTTGCTACCTTCCGGACGATGGTTACGCAGATCAGTGCTTAATGCAAAGATACCGTTTTTATATGTATCGTCCAGAGTTGATTTTATACGGAAATCTTTGAGTGCCGCTTTGGGTTGCGAATACAGGAATACATCACGTTCGATACCACTGATACGCCAGAAGTCCTGACATTCCAAATAAGAACCGGTACTCCAGCGGAATATTTTCAGAGTAAGTACATTTTTACCCGGATGTACGTAGTTGTTGATTAGAAATTCTGCCGGATTTTTGGAATCTTCACTATATCCTACTTCCTTTCCGTTGATGTAAACATAGACTCCGGATTTTGCTCCGGCGATGTGCAGATAGATATCCCGTCCGTCCCAATCGGCAGGAATCTCGATATCCCGGCGATAAACACCCACCGGGTTGGCCTCCGGTAACAATGGAGGTTGAGGGTTACGTGCTTTGAATTCATATCCGTGATTGGTGTAGATAGCTACACCATGCCCCTGTACTTCCCAGTTACCAGGCACTTGTATGTCATCCCACGATGTGGTACTTGTTTCCGGTGAGGTGATGTTGGCTGGTAAATCTTTATAGGAATCTACAAAAAAGAACTTCCATGTACCATTGAGCAATTGGTAATAGCGGCTATTTTCAAATTTTCCGGTAAGTGCATCCGTACGATTGTCATAGGTCATAAATGATGAACGGGGATATTCCTTGTTCACGGATACTACTTGTACATCTTGCCAGTACGGCTTGTCAGGGTTAATTTCCGTTGCTTGCAAGTCGGAAGATAGCATGCTACAGATACCAAAAAGAATGCCAGCAAGGGGGGAGTGCAGTCTCTTTTTCATGTTTTCCATGTATTTAAAATAAATAATAAATATGCTGATACAAATATAGGAAGTTACAAATCTATACACGGTCTTTTCTCTGCTCTTTTAAGACAAAATAACGGGATAAGAGAAAAATCACGGTAATTGCCAATCTACCAATGTGGGAAATGTACTAATGTGATTGATTGGCTACGCGCTATGTCAATATACCTTTTATGTTCTGTAATTTTTATCTCGGGAGAGACTGTGTTGTATTTGGGACTATAGGAAGAAGGGTAATACTTATTTTGCAAATGTGAGTTTCCCTAATGTCTGTCGGTTAGCTCGTGTGAAGTTGGGAATATCTACTGGTGAACTGCCATTTAGTATGAGCTTTTCACTTGATTCAATAATACATGACTATTCTTGCAGTATCATACTATATCCATATCTAATGGTAAACTGTTATGGAGCAGTCTAGATTGGTCTTTTTTATAAGATTCTGGAGTGTGTGCCATACTTGTAAGAAGTTAAATAAAAAAAGAGAACCTGATACCTCAGATTCTCTTCTCTTGAGAGCGGAAGACGGGGCTCAAACCCGCGACCCTCAGCTTGGAAGGCTAATGCTCTATCAACTGAGCTACTTCCGCAATTTTTGTGGGCAAAGATGGATTCGAACCACCGAAGTCGAAAGACAGCAGATTTACAGTCTGCCCCATTTGGCCACTCTGGTATTTGCCCTTTTTTTGCTTTTGAGTACCTTTTGCTTTCACTTAAGCTGGTTTGTTTCTCAATTGCGGTGCAAAGATACAACTATTTATTTAAACTCCAAACAAAATCGATCATTTTTATTGCAGTAATTGCACATTCGTCTCCTTTATTACCCAGCTTACCACCGGCTCTATCTTCTGCCTGCTCCATTGTATTGGTGGTAATAAGTCCGTAAATAACTGGTATATCGCCTGTTGCATTTAATTGGGCAACTCCTTGGGTTACTCCCATACAAACATAATCAAAATGTGGAGTATCTCCTTTTATTACGCAACCAATTATTATAATTGCATCCACGTCGCAATTTTCCATCATTTGGTTAGCTCCGAAAGTAAGTTCAAAACTTCCGGGTACTGTTTTTACCAGAATATTTTCTGTTTTTGCACCATGTTTCTTTAATGTATTTACTGCACCATTCAACAATGCACCTGTAATTTTATCGTTCCATTCAGAAACAACAATACCAAATTTCATCTCTTCTGCATTAGGAACAGAATTGAAATCATAGTCTGATAAATTGTGATAAGCTGTAGCCATAATCATTATGAGTTAAAAATAAAGAGTGAAAAGCTACTGCGCTACAAGGCTACAGAGTACTTTTCACTCTTCACTATTGGTTGATACTTTATTTACTTTTTCAGAAGTTTAGCTTGCTCGATGTATTTATCGATATCCATTGCCTGATAAGACTGGAAATATTTATCCTTAATGGTTGTATATGCTTTGATTGCTTCTTCTATTTTTCCTTGTTTTACCAGGATTTCTCCAGCTTGCAACAGGTAAATAGGACTCAATGTATTGCTATCTGCTTTGTCGGCAGCTTTCAATAAAGAAGAAGCTGCTTTGTCAAGCTGATCCAATTGTGCGTAGCAATTACCTGCGGCAGCAAGAACGGCAGGACCCACCATTTGATCTGTTCCGTCAAAATCATTCAGATATTTAATCGCCTCATCATATTTGCCCAGATGTGCATAGCAGATGCCTGCATAGGCTTTAGCCAAGTTGGCAGCTTTAGTTCCGCTGAAATCACTGGCTACTTTCAGAAAACCGGTGTAGCCGATACTGTCACCATTTAATGCTTGCTCGAAATTATCCTGTTCAAACAGTTCTTGACCTTTGAAAAGAGCAGCTTGTGCTTTTTCTTCACGAGGTTCGGCATAAAGGTGTTTGTACATGATGAAACCTGCTACGATAATAATCACGGCAACAACTCCGCCGATGATTGCTTTTTTGTTTTTGATAAGAAATGCTTCCGACTGTGTCAGTGCATCTTCCACATTCATTTGTTCATTGTGGTGCTTTTGTTCTGCCATTTTTATATGATTCTTTTTTGTTATTATTCTGACTTTGATATTTCGACTCGCAAAAGTAGTTTTTTTATATCTACAAACGAAATTTAGAGGCATCTTTTTTTGTTTTACACCCTAAAACCACGAAAATCTTTCTACTTTTGTAACCAACTTAATGCGTAAACATGATACTGAAACGTATATCCATACTGAATTATAAGAATCTGGAGCAGGTAGAACTGAATTTCTCTGCTAAGCTGAATTGCTTTTTTGGACTAAACGGAATGGGGAAAACAAACCTGCTGGATGCTGTTTATTTTCTTTCTTTCTGTAAGAGTGCCGGTAATCCGATTGATTCGCAAAACATACGGCATGAACAGGACTTTTTCGTAATACAGGGATTTTATGAGGCACCGGACGGTACACCTGAGGAAATTTACTGTGGTATGAAGCGTCGTGCTAAAAAGCAGTTTAAACGTAATAAAAAGGAATATAGCCGTTTGTCCGATCATATTGGTTTTTTGCCTTTGGTGATGGTTTCGCCTGCTGATTCGGAACTTATTGCGGGAGGGAGTGATGAACGTCGCCGCTTTATGGATGTGGTTATCTCTCAATATGATAAGGAATATCTGGAAGCATTGATCCGTTATAATAAAGCATTGGCACAACGTAACACACTATTGAAAAGTGAGCTTCCGGTAGAAGAGGAATTGTTTCTGGTGTGGGAAGAAATGATGGCACAGGCTGGTGAGGTAGTGTATCGTAAGCGGGAAGAGTTTATCCGGGAGTTTATTCCGATTTTCCAGTCTTTTTATTCTTATATTTCGCAGGATAAGGAGAGGGTAGGATTGTCATACGATTCTCATGCGCGTGATGCCTCTTTGCTGGAAGTATTGAAAGAGAGCCGGGTACGTGATCGGATTATGGGATATTCTTTGCGTGGCATTCATAAAGATGAACTTAATATGTTATTGGGAGATTTTCCTATAAAAAGAGAAGGTTCTCAGGGACAGAATAAAACGTATCTTGTGGCATTGAAGCTGGCACAGTTTGATTTTTTGAAACGTACCGGTAGCACTGTTCCTCTGCTGCTGCTGGATGATATCTTTGATAAGTTGGATGCATCGCGCGTAGAGCAGATTGTAAAATTGGTGGCAGGCGACAGTTTTGGACAAATATTTATAACGGATACGAACCGGGAACATCTGGACCGCATATTATATAAAGTAGGCAGTGATTATAAAATGTTCCGGGTAGAGCAAGGTGAAATCAGTGAAATGAAAGACAGGGAAATATGAAAAGAAATAATGCCGAGCCAATCGGAAAACTGATTCAGCAGTTTCTCCGCCAGGAAAGTCTGGAGTCTCCTCTGAATGAACAACGGTTATTGGATGCCTGGCCACAGATATTGGGGCCGGCAATCGCTTCTTATACAAAAGAGTTATACATTCGTAATCAAATACTTTATGTACATCTTACCTCTGCTGCACTCCGTCAGGAATTGATGATGGGACGTGAATTATTAGTCCGTAATTTGAATCAAAAGGTGGGAGCTACGGTGATTACAAATATTATATTCAGATGAAAATACCTGACTGAAAACGATAAATTAACAGTGTGTATCTTTTCTAAGCACTACTTCAAATTTAGTTCATACTATGTGACAGCGTTTTATTGAAACGCAAATGATCGCAGATTTTCGCAGATTAAATGGCTGTACTATATTTGAGCGATGATATGCTTTGCGTGAATTTGCGCTTATCTGCGTTTCTATAAACCATTGCCTGGCGTACCTCCCCGTGCGGGAAGCACATCACCGCTCGGTGTTGTACCTTGGCTTTCTCAGGAAGGAACGTTCCTTTCCCTGGTGAGCAGCCTTGTTTTACATGTACATGTCGTGCTGTCCCACATGTGCATGTCGTACTGTCCCACATGTGCATGTCGTACTGCTTTACATGTACATCTAAAACAATGTTACACACCGAGGCCTCCTACGATACTCTATAAGACAGGACTTTATTGATACGGTGTAAGAGCCTGATGGTAACAGCAGAGGTTATTAAGCTCAATGCTGATTGGGTTAAAATAGAATTTCAACTACTGATTCGCATAAAGACTATCTTTGATAAAAGTTGATCAATAAAAGTGCTTTATCGTGCTACTTTGGCTGTTACCGTCTCATTATTATTAAGATATACGTTTACTATCAAAACCTGTTTTTCATGTATCGGAATTTCTATGGAGTTCTGATTTACGTTTATATCTTTTATTTTTTGTCCTGATAGATCTGTAATGATTATCCTCTCTATTAATATCCGGGATTCTATCCGTACATAATTTCCTTCAATAAAAATTGAAGCATTTGAAGAACTTGTTTCAGAAAGGATACCGGTAGGAGGGGATACTTCTTCCACATACGGCTCTCCGATAGGCATTATTTCATAAAGAACCGGTATATTGTCTTTATTCCAACTAATCTTTAGTTGCGAGATATTCTTCAAATCGGAGACTGGAACGGAAGTACAGGGAGCATCCAGCTCTCCTTTGGCAATCCATTTCCCATTGGCATATATCATTATGGTAGGCTTAGCGCTTGCGGACGTGAACATGCTGTTATGAAAGATTTGAATTTCATTTATTGCAATGTTCTCAATAAAACGATAGATAATATGCCCTTCTCCTTTACCTTTATAACCCGACGAAAGGCTACGGTCGTCCAATAAAGCCACCGGGTTTCCTTCATTGTCTTCCGCGACAGGAGTGATACGGGCACCTGTCACTTCAAATTCTGCTAATTGGAACCAGTCTCCTCCTCCCACAGATTGCAAATACAAGCGAACGTATCTGGCAAACCGGCCATTGGCATTGCAGGTATATAGCTTATCTGAAATATCCGAAGAAGTGAATGTACTTATAGTTGTCCAGCTTTGTGTATCATCAGAGAACTGAATCTGTGCTTCTCCTGTAGGTGTATCTCCTTCGGCAAAATGCAGGGTGATCTGATAACGGGCTGCGGACGAACCAAAGTCCAGTTGGATATATTCACCTGCCTTTTGTGCTTTGTCACTCCAGAATTTTGTGGCGTAATTTCCGTCTATTACATTCTTTATATTGTATGTTTGGTAAGTTCCCATATTCGTTGTTACGTTTATAGGAATTGAACTTTCTGACGCTGGCATTCTGAATGAGATTTCATTTATTGGAATAGCATGTGTGGATTTACTTTTGTTTTTGATACGGAAATAGGCCATTTCCTGAGCAATGCTATGGTCCGGTATAAAAGTACTCCACTCTTTTCCATTCATAGAATACTCTGTAGATAGCGTACTCGTAAGATTTGTAGGTAGAAACTCGACTGCCACTTCTTTGATTGCATTAAAATAGATGCCTACGTATTCTTCCGGTTTTAATGTAACAGTGTTCAGACCGGATAATCTTGTCATGTCATTCGTTTCAATGGATACCCCCGATAAATTGTAGATATTGGTGATAATTTCCATCTCGCGTGATCTGTCCGGAAGTTGCGGAGCATAATCCTTTATTTTGTCAGCCAGGAAATCTACAAACGGGTCCAGATATTTGGGAGTTGGCTGAACCTCTTTAAACACCTCGTATGTGCTGGTACCTTTACCTTCAAACACACTCAACAGAAAGGCAGAATCATTGTGTATCTTTTGTGCTTTTGCCTGAACTTCAGCAAAGTCTGTCCATGCAGAAAGCCCTGCATTGTTTTTCATAAAACTGATTGACTTAACAACAATATCTGTCATTGATTCCACCTTGGCAAGCCAGCTTTTTATATCTTCATAAAACAGGTTGTACTCCTGGTTTTCACTCTCTTTTAATGATTCTAATAATTTGCAGGCAGCATTCGCTTTTTTCATCTCGTTTATTAGTTCCGTCGCGTCAGGTACATTGCCTTTGGAATAAGATGATTGAAAGGCAGTATAAAGAGGTGCGAACTTTTCACCTTCCGGTGTTCGCGTATCATGAGTGGTATATGCGCTTACTATATTAATAAAGGTTTTAAGTGCATCTTGCAGTTCCGGTTCTTTCACTATAGAAGCAAGTGAAGCTTCCCAATTATCGGATTCGTTGAACTTTGAAGGATTCCATGAGTAATCTGCTGCACCGAATAAGGCTATTTTAGAGGCTTGTCCCTGATTCATGGGGTTTAATATCAGTCCTTGCAGAGAAGAGACCGGGCTTTTATCCTCTATACTCCAGCGTGCAGTGAGTCCGTGCATATAAAGAAATTCGTCATAATCATCGTTTACCGGATTGTTCCACCACATGACAGGGTTGCGTCCTATCAGATCTGCCATCCGATCGCAAGCACTGCCCCGGATATTAGAAAAGCAGTCATAACCGGTGAAGGCTACCACCACATCTTTATGTATGTTTTTGAAGGCCGAAAGTGTTCCGGTACCGTAATTCAATGCATATTGGGTAGGAACAAATAATAAAGGCCCCACTTTGTCATCTTCAGTGACTCCGGTTTTGTTGAACTTCTCATATAGTTTTGTCTGAGTCTTGTCTGCCAATTCCGATTGATTGTACGGATGGCCGTTCATGTCATCGATAGATACGCCAAAGTGCCGTATTCCTAACTTATACAAAGCATCAAATTTGTGTATAATGTCTTCGATTCCAGGATCTAAATTACTGAAATTTATACCTCCACCTTCCAGAGCCGGATGAATAGACCATACGAAATCTACATTACAGGCTTTGGCTTTAGCAGCCAGGCTGCGTAAATCGTCTTGTGTGATCAATCCCATATAGCGTTGCTGATCTGTTAGAGTCGACGGATAATCTTCCCGCCATTTTCCTGCATGATAAGGATCTGCTTTAGGACCATAGACAAACATATTCATTTTATATCGTTTACAGTAATCCAACAGGCTAAGTCTACTTTCCACACTATAGGGATGTCCGTAGAAGCCTTCAACGATACCCCGGTATTGGGTATGGGCATAATCCTCAAAAGTGGCGGTTGATAAGTGGTTATTATCAGCTTGTTCCAGTATTTGTTCCAATGTGGCCAGTCCATAATAGGCCGATCCGCTGTTATCACCTAAAATGAGTATATCGCCCTTGTTATGGTTTTTATTTATCTGTAACAGATAGGGGTCGAATTTATTGGATGTAACGGTGAAAACATCTTTAGAGAGTGAATGGTCGGATGTATAATTGTCTGCGATTCCTTTAGAGCCATTGATTCCTATAAGAATATTTGTTTTGTCATCAGTAAATACATCACTGATGGTAAAATTGATCCCGGCATTGGTCAGAACCTCCTGAATGCGATTACTGATCATTTCATTTATTCCGGGTTCCTTAATAAGATTTACTTCCCGGGTCATTTCTATACTATTGCCATTCATGGTTGTTTTTTGAGGAATGGGATAGATACTATACGTTTGTGACCTGAGTGTAACACAGCATAATAATAGAGTAAATAAAAGGATGTTCTTCATGGTACGGGTTATTTTTAAGAAAAGGTAATCTTTAATAATAGACGGTTGGAGAATAAGTCAAACTATCCCTCGCCTTTTAGTAAAGCAGATAAGATAAGAATGTCCCTAGTGAAAAATATAATATCTTCGGTGTACACTCTCATCAGACAAAAGTGTACACTCTTTTGGGCTATACCTTAAATTTATCTACCTTTGCATCACTAAAAATGATAAAAGGATGATAGTTTGCATTGCCGAAAAGCCCTCAGTGGCACGTGATATAGCTGATATTTTAGGTGCTAAAGAACGGAAAGACGGATACATAGAAGGAAACGGATATCAGGTGACATGGACCTTTGGCCATCTTTGTACACTGAAAGAACCACATGAATATACGCCTAACTGGAAATCATGGAGTCTGGGTAGTCTTCCGATGATCCCCCCCCGTTTTGGAATAAAACTGATAAGTAATCCTACCTATGAAAAGCAGTTTCGTACAGTTGAATGGCTGATGCAAAGCGCAGATGAAATCATAAATTGTGGTGATGCCGGGCAAGAAGGAGAACTTATTCAGCGTTGGGTGATGCAAAAAGCCGGAGCCCGTTGTCCGGTGAAGCGTCTTTGGATTTCCTCGTTGACGGAGGAGGCCATAAAGGAGGGATTTGCTAAATTAAAGGATCAGGCAGAGTTTCAATCGCTCTATGAAGCCGGAATGTCCCGTGCTATAGGCGATTGGCTTCTGGGCATGAATGCTACCCGCCTGTACACGATCAAGTATGGTCAGAACAAGCAAGTATTATCTATAGGACGCGTACAGACACCTACATTGGCACTGATTGTGAATCGTCAATTGGAGATCGAGAACTTCCAGCCTAAACAGTATTGGGAACTGAAAACAACCTATCGGGATACTGTTTTTTCGGCTCTTATCCGGAAAAGTGATGAAGAACTGGTTGCAGAAGAAGAAAAATCAGGAGGGAAAGTAAAGCGGACAGAGAATCCGGGCATTGATCCCATTGCCAGTCGTGAAGAGGGGGAAGCCTTGGTAGAACGTATTAAGAATCTGCCTTTCACAGTGACCTCCGTAGTCAAAAAAGATGGGAAAGAGTATGCTCCCCGTCTTTTCGACCTGACCTCGTTGCAGGTAGAATGTAACAAGAAATTCGCTTATTCGGCTGACGAAACATTGAAACTGATTCAATCACTTTATGAGAAGAAAGTGACCACCTATCCGCGTGTAGACACTACTTTTTTGAGTGATGATATTTATCCGAAGTGTCCTAATATTCTAAAAGGGCTTCGTGACTATGAGTTACTGACCGCTCCTTTGGCTGGTGTTACTTTACCCAAATCTAAGAAGGTGTTTGATAGCTCGAAAGTGACCGATCACCATGCTATTATCCCGACCGGAGTACCTCCACAGAACCTGACGGATATGGAACGCCGGGTGTTCGATCTGATTGCTCGTCGGTTTATTGCCGTGTTTTATCCCGATTGTAAAATATCTACTACCACCGTAATGGGTGAAGTAGACGGAATTGAATTTAAGGTAACCGGTAAACAGATTCTGGAACCTGGATGGCGGGTTGTTTTTGCCAAAGATGTGAAAGACCCTACCGAAGAGAAAGAAGGAGAAGAGGAGAATGTACTTCCAGCTTTTGTAAAAGGTGAGAATGGTCCTCATATTCCTGATTTGAATGAGAAATGGACTCAACCCCCTCGTCCTTACACCGAGGCTACTCTGCTTCGTGCCATGGAGACGGCTGGTAAATTAGTCGATAACGACGAACTTCGGGATGCATTGAAAGAAAATGGTATCGGGCGTCCGTCTACCCGTGCTGCCATCATTGAGACATTGTTCAAACGTAACTATATCCGTAAAGAGAAGAAGAATCTGATAGCTACGCCTACAGGTGTGGAATTGATACAGATTATTCATGAGGAACTTCTCAAATCGGCTGAACTAACCGGAATCTGGGAGAAGAAACTTCGTGAGATAGAAAAAAAAACTTATGATGCCCGTCAGTTTCTGGAGGAACTGAAACAGATGGTTTCGGAGATTGTGACGAGTGTGCTGTCTGACAATACCAATCGGCGTATTACCATTCAGGAAGCAGTTCAGATAGAGGAGGCGGGCAAAAAGAAAGAGCCAAAGAAAAGAGAACGTAAGCCTGCTGCTAAAGAAAAGAAACCGAAAGTGGCTTCAAATACCGGGGTATCATCCGTACAGCAACCACCCGTAGTGTCTATAGATGTTCCTTCAACTCCGGCAGTCACTCCCGGTAATGTTGCAAACAATGATTCTTTGATCGGTCAGCCTTGTCCTCTTTGTGGCAAAGGAACAATAATAAAAGGTAAGACAGCTTACGGATGTTCTGAATGGAAGAATGGATGTGGATATAGGGTAGTGATTAAGGAATAGTGATGAGTGATTAGTGATAAGTGATTAGCGGCGGTGCTATATACCGCATGGTACTAATCACTCATCACTAATACAATATTTCTCCCTTTATTCTGTTTATATATAATGTCTATGTACCGTAAACTCATCTATATACTTGCCCTTTTCTTGCTTGCTTCCTGTGGAGCAGGGCGTAGCTTGAAGAAAGCCGAGCAGAGTTATGCCCGTGGCGAATATTTTGATGCAGCTAAATATTATCGGAAAGCTTATGCCGGTACTCCTCCCAAACAACGAAAACTCCGAGGCGAGATTGCTTATAAAATGGCAGGCTGTTATCGCCTGATAAACTATAATGTCCGGGCAAAAGGGGCTTATATGAATGCAATCCGTTATCATTATCCGGATTCAGTTACTTTCTTTTATCTGGCTGAGAGTCAGCGTAAAAATGGAGAATATAAACCTGCTGTCTCTTCTTATGAAACTTATCTTCAATATCAGCCCAATGACACATTGGCGTTGAATGGACTTTTTTCTTGCCAACAGGCACAAGAGTGGAAAGAGCATCCTACGAGGCATATCGTAAAGAGGGAACCCATCTTTTTCTCCCGGCGTAGTGACTATTCTCCCATGTATGCGGGTGAAGATGCCGATATTGTCTATTTTACTTCTACCCGAAACGAAGCAAAGGGAAATGATTTGAACGGAATCACCGGCATGAAAAGCGCAGATATATTCTATTCTAAACGGGATGAAAAAAAGAACTGGCAAAAGCCGGAACCGTTGGAATCAGAAGTAAACAGTGAATTTGAAGACGGTGCCTGCTCCTTTTCTGCAGATGGTAAAACCATGTATCTTACTCGTTGCCGCACATCGCCAGAGGCACCGGTATATGCTGAGATATATGCCTCTTCACGAACCGGAGCCAATTGGGGAACACCCACTAAGTGTGCTATTCTGAATGATTCGCTCTCTTCTGTGGCTCATCCTGCTATGTCTCCGCAGGGAGATTTTCTTTATTTTGTTTCTGATATGCCGGGAGGATACGGCGGACTCGATTTGTGGCGGATCAATGTAGTTAAGGACGGTTTCGGGTATGTAGACAATTTGGGACCTGATATTAATACAGCGGGTGACGAAATGTTTCCTACGTTTGGTCCTAAAGGAGAGTTGTACTTTTCTTCTAATGGTCATCCTGGTATGGGAGGACTTGATATTTTCCGTGCCGATCTGGATTCTGTATCCGGTAGGTGGAAAGTAGAAAATATGCGTTTCCCGGTTAATTCCATGGGAGATGATTTTGGTATGACCTTTGAACCGGGACGTCAGCGGGGCTTTTTCTCTTCCAATCGTGGAGATGCCCGTGGTTGGGATCATATCTATAGTTTTGAGCTCCCTGAAGTTAATCATACTCTCACCGGCTGGGTGTATGACAAGGAGGGAGATGCATTGCCCGAAGCAGTAGTTACACTGGTGGGTGACGATGGTACGTATCTGAAAATAGATGTGAAGAAAAACGGTTCGTTTGTCCAACGTCTTAATCCGGGACAACGCTATGTAATGTTAGCTTCTTGCCGTGGATACTTGAATGGCAAACAGGAACTTATCACAGATACTGCTCAGGTAGACCGCAACTATGAAGTTGAATTTCCATTGGCTTCTATTACCCGTCCGGTACTTATCGAAAATATCTTTTATGAATTTGACCGTGCCGACCTTACTCCTGCATCGGCAACTGCACTTGATGAACTGATTCGTCTGCTGAATGATAATCCGAATGTGACTATTGAATTGGCAGCTCACTGTGATTATAAAGGAAATGATGCTTATAACGAACGCCTTTCTCAGCGTCGGGCGGAGTCTGTTGTCCGTTATTTAATTAAGGGAGGAATTTCTACAGACCGACTTACTGCGAAAGGATATGGAGAGAGCAAGCCGAAAGTAGTGAATAAATCAGTATTGAAATCGGCTCCTTTCCTTAAAGAAGGTAATGTGCTGACAGAGGAATTCATAAAGACTCTTACTCCGGAGCAGCAGGAAATTTGTAATGCTATCAATCGCCGTACCGAATTCCAGGTATTGCGTACTACCTACGGATTGTATAAATAAACCTGTCTTTTGATAAACCAGTTCTTCTTATTGATTGTTCTTATTGAAGAAGTAGATATAAGATTGAGTTCACCACAGAGGACACAGAGTTTTATTTATCTGATGAAACGCAGATTAAAAGGCTGTAGTTCTTTATCATACATTTGTTTCCCTTTGCGAAAATCTGCGTTCATCCGCGTTTCAATAAAGACTTAAAACTCTGTGAAACTCTGTGTTACTCTGTGGTGAAACATATCCGACTTATGTTAGAAATAAACTTTTTAATAAGATAATAATGATGAAAGTAACAAAGAAAATGGTTGCCTTGACGGCACTTGTTGCTGCGTTCTCAATAGGAATGCAGAAGTCCGAAGCTTGTACCCGTGCTGTATACATTGGTCCGGAAAATATGGTTGTGACCGGACGAACAATGGATTGGAAGGAGGATATAATGTCCAATCTTTATCTGTTTCCTCGTGGCATTAAGCGGGTGAGCTATGATAGGGGAGAGGCCTTGAATTGGACTTCCAAATATGGAAGTATTGTCGCCTCCGCCTATGATATGGCGCCTGTGATGGAATGAATGAGAAGGGGCTTGTAGCCAGCTTGTTATTTTTGCCGGAATCTAACTACATTCGCCCGAATGATACCCGTCCGGCAATGGGAATTGCCATCTGGACACAATATGTACTTGATAACTTTGCTACTGTACGTGAAGCTGTGGAAGAGTTAAAGAAAGAAAACTTCCGTATTGACGCACCTAATCTGCCCAATGGTTCAGCTTCTACTTTGCATATGGCTATTACGGATGAAACCGGAAATAGTGCTGTGTTGGAATATATTGATGGGAATCTTATCATTCACGAAGGTAAAGAATATCAGGTGATGACGAATTCTCCACGTTATGATCTTCAGTTAGCCGTCAATGATTACTGGAAAGAAGTGGGAGGGTTACAGATGTTACCCGGTACAAACCGTTCGAGTGATCGTTTTGTACGTGCCTCATTCTACGTACATGCTATTCCTCAAACAGCTGATCCTAAAATTGCCGTTCCCAGTGTATTAAGCATAATGAGAAATGTATCTGTTCCTTTTGGTATTTCTACTCCGGATAAACCTCATATTTCTTCCACCCGCTGGCGTTCTGTATCCGATCAGAAAGATAAAGTATATTACTTTGAATCAACCTTGACTCCCAATCTTTTCTGGGTAGACTTGAAGAAAGTAGATTTTAGTCCGAAAGCAAGTGTGAAGAAATTGTCATTGACCAATGGAGAGATTTATGCAGGAGATGCTTATAAAGATTTCCAGAATGGTAAGTCATTTACGTTCCTGTTCAGATTGCCGTGAGAAATAGTGATTAGCGAATAGTGATAAGTGATTAATGGCTGCGCTATATTCCGCATGGTACTAATCACTTATCACTATTCGCTAATCACTATTTCCCATATTCCTTATAAAACTCCACCACTGCTTCAATACCTTTTCTAAAGATATCCAGTGAGAAGTTTTCATTGGGAGAATGAATAGCGTCCGATTCCAGTCCGAATCCCATCAGTACTGTTTTGATGCCAAGCACTTGTTCAAATGTAGAGATAATGGGGATGCTTCCTCCGCGGCGTACTGCGAGTGGCTTTTTTCCAAATGCGATTTCAAATCCTTTTTCGGCAGCCTTATAAGCAGGGAGAGAGATGGGACATACGTATCCCTGTCCGCCATGCATGGGAGTTACTTTCACCTGAACAGTATCCGGAGCGGTAGCACGGATGTAATTGGCAAATAGTTCTGATATTTTATGATGATCCTGGTGTGGAACCAGTCGGCAGGATACTTTGGCAAATGCTTTTGAAGGAAGAACGGTTTTCGAACCTTCTCCTGTATAACCTCCCCATATACCACAAACATCGAATGAAGGACGACAACTGTTGCGTTCCAACGTGCTGTATCCTTTTTCGCCGGATAATTCTTTTACGCCGATAGCTGCTTTATATTTTTCTTCATCAAATGGAATATGTGCAATCATTTCCCGTTCGGCTTGAGGTACCTCTTCCACATCATCATAGAAACCTGGAATTGTGATACGTCCGTCGGCATCTATCACTTTACTGATCATGCCACAAAGCACATTGACAGGGTTGGCTACCGCACCCCCAAAGTGTCCGGAATGGAGGTCACGATTGGGGCCTGTTACCTCTATTTCCCAGTAAGCAAGACCTCTTAATCCGGTAGTAAGTGAAGGCAGATCAGCTCCTAACATACTGGTATCGGATACCAATATGACATCTGCTTTCAATAGCTCCTTATGCTCTTCACAGAATGCTTCAAGGCTTGGTGAACCAATCTCTTCTTCTCCTTCAAAAATGAATTTTACATTCGTTTTCAATAACTCATTTTTGACCAGATACTCGAAGGCTTTCACCTGAATGAATGCTTGTCCTTTGTCATCGTCTGCACCTCGTGCCCAAATGTGACCGTCACGTATTTCCGGTTCAAAGGGAGCACTCTTCCAAAGCTCCAGTGGCTCAGCAGGCATTACGTCGTAGTGCGCATACACAAGTACTGTTTTGGCATTCGGATCTACAATTTTCTGTCCGAACACCATTGGATTTCCTTTTGAAGGCATAACGATAGCTTCGTCTGCTCCGGCTTCCAGCAATAGTTGACTCCAGCGTTGTGCACAGGCCAACATATCATCATGATGTTCCGGCAAAGCGCTGATACTTGGGATACGGATGAGGCTGAACAAATCTTCCATCATTTTCGATTCATTAGCCGCAATATAGTCTTTAATATAACTCATAATGAATAAGAAGTTAGAATTTAGTAGTTAGTAGATAGAATAAGAAGTTGGAATTTAGTAGTTAGTAGATAGAATCTATGCAGCATGTATGTGTTGATATGCCCGAAAGGATTCCAGCTACTGACTACTAACTGCTGACTGCTAAACTATAACTGTGTCATTCTATCCAGTAAATAATAGTCGAGTATTGTCATAGCAGCCATTGCTTCTACGATAGGTACTGCACGGGGCAATACACAAGGATCATGGCGTCCGCGTGCCTTTAAAGTAGTATCGATACCGTCTATATTCACGGTTTCCTGCTGCATCAATACTGTAGCTACCGGTTTGAACGCAACGCGGAAGAAGATATCCTGTCCGTTACTGATACCACCCTGGATACCTCCCGAATGGTTCGTACGTGTCTCAATACGTCCGTTGTTATTGTAAAACACATCATTTTGTTCCGAACCTTTTTGCTTTAGGCCTTTAAATCCATCACCGTATTCAAAAGCTTTGGCAGCATTGATACTCAGCATGGCGTTTCCAAGTGCAGCATGTAGCTTTCCGAATACCGGTTGTCCCAATCCGATGGGACAGCCCTTGATTACACAAGTCAATACTCCGCCAATGGTATCCCCTTCTCCCTTTATCTTGTAAATAAGGTCTTGCATCTCTTTTGCTTTTTCCGGGTCAGGACAACGTACGGGATTACTTTCAATCAGATCCAGATCATAATCAGTATAATTTCCTTCCAGCTTGATGGGGCCCACTTGTGATGTATAAGCTGTGATATGAATGCCCAATTGCTTTAATGCTAATTTAGCTAATGCACCTGCAACAACACGTGAAATAGTTTCTCGTGCAGAAGATCGTCCGCCACCACGATGATCGCGAATGCCATATTTTACTTTATAAGTATAATCGGCATGCGATGGACGATATACATACTCCAAATTATTGTAATCGTTGGAATGCTGATTCTGATTCCATACAATAAATCCGATAGGGCAACCGGTAGATTTCCCTTCGAAGATCCCTGAAAGAAACTCTACTTTATCTTCTTCTTTGCGTGAGGTGGTAATAGCCGATTGTCCCGGACGACGACGACTGAGCTCTTTTTGGACGAACTCTTCGTCAATCCTGATACCTGCCGGAAAGCCGTCAATAACGCCTCCGATGCCTTTCCCGTGAGATTCTCCAAAGCTGGTGAGTCTGAATATGTTTCCGAATGAATTGAACATGATGTTGTGTAATTTAAGAGATTGTATATTGCAAATATAACAATTTATCTAACACTATAGTTGATAACTTTACTTTTATTTATCGCTGTTTCGATATTGTTGAGGGCTCATACCGGTAAGGCGCTTAAAATATTTTCCAAAGAAAGACACATTAGGAAAATTCAGGGAGTCTGAAATTTCATGTATGGGTATATTGGTTGATTTTAGTTGTGCTTTGGCATCTACTATTACAACCTCTGATATAATATCCATGACAGTCTTTCCGGTAACATGTTTTACAGTGTTACTCAGATGAGTAGGTGTTATATTCATCTGTTTTGCATAATATAAGATATTTCTTTCTGTGGTATAGTGTTGAATTACCAGATGACTGAATGTTTTACATATCTCTTCGCTTCTACTTAATGCTGTTTCACTCCGTATGGGACGTTCGTGATACATATCGCTCAGTCTGTATAGAATTGAAAGAAGCATACACTTCAATATTTCGGGGTTGTAAGGAGAATGTTCTTTATAATATATTTTCATCATGAGTGTGAAAAATTCCTCATAAATGCAGGCGAATTCCTTTGGTAACGATAGTATCGGATGGTTTTTGGTTATATAGATAAGGTCAATAATTGATTTTGTTTTGCTTATTCCTTCAATAAATTTGGAAGAGAATACCATGAAGTAGAGTTTTAATTTACCTTCGATCTTGTTTATCTGGATGATGCTTCCCGGAGAAAGTGTGATAAAATCATTTTCCCGGATAGTATAATCTGTTAAGTTGATGGTAGCTTCCAGACTTCCTCCCATACAAAGCACAAAAATTTCAGCTTTAAGCCGGCAAGGATATTGGGTATAAAGGCTTAGTATACTATTGTCTATGTCCGCATTACTTCCAATCACGAAATCTTCGGTTATATCAATTTTGGGCAATATCTTTTCCATAATTGTTTAAATGTTTAATGTGTGTTCAAATATAGAAATAATTAATGAATAGACATGGGCGTTTAAGTTATAGAACATGAAAAAAGAATATATTTATTGTATTTGTGTAATATATAGAGAGATAAATAAAAGAATTAAGTAATAGAACATAAATTAGAAGGAATAGACCTTGTGAGGAGATTCAAAAATACCGTATTTTGCAATGTCTTTTTTGAAATAAAGATGGAATTGGAATAGTTAATTTAAAAAACAAAAAAAAGTATGAAGAAACAGTTACTTATGGTGCTTTGTGCAGCAGTAAGTTGTTCATGGGCTTCGGCACAAGGAAATGTATCGTCACAGATCAAAGGAGATTTTGATATTCAAAATACTTGGGAGAAAACAGATGGTATCTATCCAGAAGGGTGGTATGCATCTAATGTAGATCGTGTGCTAAAATTTCCTATTGTTTTTGGAGATGCAGATCGTACTACTACAGGTGGTAAAAGTATAAAGATGGTGAACGATTTTTGCGGTGCAATGGGGTTGGGAGCAAATGCTCCTGCTTTTGTTAGCTTAGGAGAGTTTTGGAGTTATGCATGGTGTAAATTAGTCCTATTTGGTAGTGGTAGTAAGATTTTGGCTAGCGATGGAGGAACTCATGGAGGTGTAGAATTCACTTCTCAGCCAGACTCTATTGTGGGTTATATTAAAAGACAACACGGTGTGGATACAGGAAAGAAGGAGGGTGAACAAAATTTGAATGAAAAAGCTCAAATTTTAGCTTATTTCTGGACAGGAACTACTAAATCGCAAGTAAAAAGTGGATTGAGCTTAAAAGAGAAAGAGGATGTAGAACCTCAGGAAATGGTTGACCGTGATAAGGATGTTTTAGGTATGATCACAGAAGGTGTTACTAAAAGTGAAGATTTTTCATTAGTCGCTACTGTTGATAAATTTATTGAAGGAGATTATGAAGATTGGACTTATGTTAGTCTTCCTGTGAATTATTTAACAGATGGAGTGCCGGAAAAAGCAAATGTAATTATTTCCAGTGCAGAATATTTTAATGACAAAACTATTGGTAAAGGTAATACTTTATGGGCTGATGATTTTAAATTTATTTATAACTCAAAACTAAAATCAATTACTATTAATGGTACACCTTTAGAGGGGTTTAATAAAGATACCTATATGTATGTACTTCAAGGCGAGTTTCCTGCTAAGGATGATATCGTAGCGATTTCTGATGGTAAAGGTGCTAAAGTCGACATTCAGGAAGGTGATAATATTATGAAGATTGTAGTTACCGGCAACGATGGTGCTTCTAATCAGCATGTCTATTCATTGGTTAGAAAAGGTACTACTTTTGGTGCTACTGCTATTGCATTGAATGATGTTAAACTTGAAGATTTTGATCCTGCTGTCACTTCTTATGACGGTCTTGAAATGACTAATGGAGTTTATCCGGTGGTATCGGTTAATTCTGATCCTAATTTGACATCAGTAGACATGCAACTGAGCACTTCAGAACACACTGTTACAATTGTGGTGACAGATAAAGTGAATGGGGCAGATCATACATATACACTGAAATTCACTCCTTCGGATAAAATAATGAATGGTTCTCAGATCAAAGGGGATTTTGAAAAGCAGGTACAGTGGGGACCCGATGCTCTGAATGAGGAAAGATGGGGCACAGTAGCAGATGGCTGGTATTCATCCAATGTAACTCAGATGGGAAGTATGAATTTTGTCATGGTTGAAAAAGAATCTCATGTTGTAGGTGATGATAAATTGGCTGTGAAGATGATTAATGGACGTCCGGGAGCAATGGGGATTGAATCTAATGCACCGGGATATATTGCATTAGGTAGGCCTTGGGTGTATGCAGATATGATAGGTTTAATGTCATCAATTTATCCAGGTGGAATACCGGATACAGATGATAGTGACGGTGGAACTATCGGAGGGGTTAACTTCTCTTATCAGCCAGACTCTATTATAGGTTATTACAAGCGTACTTATGCAGATGCAGGGAGTAAACTTGCAGGTACGAATCTTAATGAAGAAGCAAAAATTATTGCTTATTTATGGAAAGGTACATCTACTTCCATGGCTCCGGCTACAGGAGATCTATTTACATCAACAGGCTCGTCCTGGCAGTTGCTAATTGATCGCGATATCGACATTCTCGGAACAAAGAATGGCGGAGAGGCTGCAGGAGGCATTACTTTAATTGCATCTGCCGAAGAAACCGTTAAGGAATTGGCTGACTGGACACGTATATCCGTTCCATTGAACTATGTAAGTGATGAGAAACCGGAGAAGGCTAATGTGATCATATCTAGTGCGGATTATTTCAATCGTACCAGAATTGGTAATGGCAATACGCTGAGTGCTGACAATGTAGCTTTCGTTTATAACTCTAAACTCAAATCAATAACTATTAGTGGTACTGCATTAACTGGTTTCGACAAAGATACTTATGAATATGCAGTAGATGGTGTTATGCCTGTTGTGGCAGATGTTGTTGCAGAAGCAGATGGTAAAGGTGCTACAGTAGAAGTTACTGCTGCTGGCAAAGTGCTAACTATAACAGTGAAAGGTAATGATATTGCTGATAACGCTGCAAACTATCATACTTATACTTTAACATTCAAAGGCGGTGTAGGTGTTGAACAAAATACATATAACTCATTGAGCATAAAAGGTATAGAAAGTGGTGTGGTTGTTGAAGGAGCACAGTTGGAAGAGCTTATTGAAGTATATTCCGTACAAGGAATGTTGGTTGCACAATCTACTGTTAATGGTACGATGACTATCCATGGATTATCTTCAAATACAATTTATCTTGTAAAAATAGGTTCTTATGTAACACGCGTAATGACAAAGTAAACCTGAAATAAATATGAACGAAAAGCCAGCTGATCGGATTAGCTGGCTTTTCTTATTAGTAGGAAGAGGGACCTTTATTGGTTTTTAGTTTACTATACTTTTTTACTTTTATTTATCACTGTTTCGGTACTGCTGAGGACTCATTCCTGTGAGTCGTTTGAAATACTTCCCAAAGAAAGATACATTCGGAAAGTTTAATGAATCTGCAATTTCGTGTATAGGTGTATTGGTTGACTTTAGCTGTGCTTGTGCATCAACAATGACCACTTCTGAAATGATATCCATGACGGTCTTCCCTGTGATATGTTTTACGGTATTGCTCAGGTGGGAAGGCGTTATGTTTAGTTGTTGTGCATAATATGAAATATTTCTTTCCTGTGTGTAGTGCTGAATTACCAAATTTCCAAATGCTTTACATATATCTTCACCTCTGTTTAAACTGCTTTTGTTTCGAACAGGGCGTTCATGATACATATCACTCAGTCTGTACAGAATAGATAACAGCATACATTTTAGTATCTCTGGATTATAAGGAGACCGCTTCTTATAATATACTTTCATCATGAGTAGAAAGAACTCTTCATAAATATTGGCAAACTCCTGAGGCAGCGATAATACCGGGTGATTTTTAGTTATATAAATAAGGTCAATAATAGCTTTGGTTTTACTTATCCCGTTAATAAAATCGGAAGAAAATACCATGAAATAGAGTTTTAAATCACCTTCTATCTTATTAATCTGAATAATACTCGCCGGAGAGAGCGTTACGAAATCATATTTCTTTATGGTATAGTCCGAAAGGTTTATGCTGGCTTCAATACTCCCTCCCATACAGAGTACAAAGACTTCGGCTTTAAGTCGGCATGGATAGCTGGTATAGAGATTTAGTATATTAGGATCTATATCAGCATTACTGCCTATTACAAAATCTTCACTGATGTCTATTTTGGGTAATTCCTTTTTCATGTGTATTCTCTTTTTCAACGCCCAAATATACAAGTATTTTATGAATAGGTATTTTTATTTTAGTTATAGGACATGAAAAAGTGGTAATAGATACCCTTATTTGGGTGATTTATAGGGTAAAATGATAAAATACCTTAGTAATGGGATATAAGATTACAGAAATAGACCTTGACTGAAAACAAAAACGGTTGTTACTTTGCAACGTTTTTATGAATGATGTGAATCAATAGGGGATTTCCGGTTTATGGTTCACGAAAGATTGTATTTATATTAAAAAGAGAAGTGTATGAAGAAATTTATTACTTTAATGATGTGTGTTGTGTTGTACGCAGGAAGTGCGTTGGCACAGCAAATTAAAGGAGATTTTGAAGAGTGGGAAGATTGCTATCCTGCTGAGGGAAAGCTGGTAGGTAAACAACCTGTAGGGTGGACCGCTTCAAATGTATACCAGATTATAGTAGGTAAGGAGTTTGTATTTCCTGATGCAGGCCGTACAGGAACCGGTGCTAAAATTATGAATGATTATGTTGGTATGTTGGGAATAGGTGCTAATGCTCCTGCTTTTGTCACTTTAGGCAAAATGTGGGTTTTTGCTGATATGTCCGGTATGCTGGGGGGGAATGATATGAGTAATGGTGGAGTAAACGGTGGTATTGATTTCACTTATCGTCCGGATTCTCTGACTGTGTATTATAAACGTAAATTAGGAACAGAAAAGCCCAATGAGACAGCTAAGGTATTGGTATACCTGTGGAAGGGAACTTTTAAATCTAAAATAATTAATTCTCATAGTGGTAATGATGTTACCTATGTAGAGGTGGACGATCAGGATCGGGCTATATTAGGAAAGGAAATTATCCCTGCCGAAACAAAAGGTGATGGTGTCTTGATTGCCAGTACTGAATACACCATTACTAAAGAAACTGAAGGAGACGGTTGGGTACGTCTTTCTATTCCGGTCAACTATGTAGAGGGTGAAAACGGAAAATTGGTTCCTGAAAAGATGAATATAGTATTCTCAGGAGGTAACTATTGGGTACGTGCTGATATCGGTAAAGAAAATACATTGTGGGTAGACGATGCTGCACTTGTTTATAATGCTAAATTGAGTTCGGTAACGTTGGGTGGCGAAGAACTTACGGGATTCGATCCGGATAAGTTTGAATATAACCTGGCTTATAACGAGCACAATAAAGCGATTGTAGCTAAAGCCTTTGGTAAAGATGCAGTGGTAACTGAAGCTACAACAAAGGAAGATGCTAATGAAGTAATAAAGACTCTGACTGTGACTTGTGCTGACAATGCTACTTCTGATGTGAATAAGACGTATGTCTATACGTTGACCTTTAAAGGAAGTTATGTGGGCGATATAACCGCTCCTGCTGATATGTCTCAAGTATATGGTGATGGGTTTGAAATACCATTTACATCAACCAATACAGAGGTGCCGTTCACTTATACAATTGGAAGTGACAAAGTGCTGAAGTATGATTCCGAAACGAAGAAATTCTATGCTATTGGTGCAGGTACTACTACTGTAGTGGCACATCAGGAGAAAGAAGGTGCATTACCTGCTGTTTCTGACCCAGTGACGGTGACCATTGAAAAAGCATCATTGACTATGACTTTGAAGGCATGGTGTCAGCGTGGTAAGACGATAAGCTTCAATACTTCTTCGTCAGTAGCTGCCAATGGTACGGACTATGGGGTTGAATTTGAATATGAAGGACTGAAAAATGATGATGGTGAGGGTACGATAGTCGATGTGGTACATAAGATATTTGATACAAAGAATATTTATATATCAAGTGGTGCTGCCGGAAAAGAGGCAACGGATGAGGTTATAGGAAACTATCGTCCCATTGTCTTCTCATTTACCGGTTCAAGTGATCCATTGACAACCGTTTCAACTAATAACTATAATGTAACTTTTGTCAATAATGGTGCCGAAATCCGGAAAACATTCCTGACAGTCTATCCTTATTATGACTTGGATGGTACGAAAGTTAATTTGAACAAGAATGATGCTCAGGGGCTTTTCGTATATGGGTCTGATATTGACTATAGAATTACTTATAGTGGATTTGTATATAAAGAGGATGCTGCTGTGATGGAAGCATTAGGTAATGATACGGTTAATGTAGTATTTGACAAAGCACCTAAAACTGCAGCAGTTGGAGAAGTTGTTCCTCTGACAGTGAAATTCCCTCAAAAGGTATTGGATAATTATGAATTCAAGACTTATACAGGATTGACTGTAAAAGCTTTAAAGGCATATACAGTAGAAAACGCGGAAAAGATAGAGAAAGTATATGGTGATGCTCCTTTTGAAGCTCCTTTTATCGTGAAGAATGATAAGGGTGAATCTGTTGATTATACCATTACTCCTTCAAGTACCAGCCGACTTACTGTGTCTGGTAAAACTTTGACTATTAAATCTGCATATGCATCTACTTATGTAACCATTAAGGTTGCTGCTAATGATGAATATATGGCTCTGTCAAAACGTGTAGACATTCCTATTGCTAAAGCTCCGCTTACAGTTACAGCTAAAGATGTGGCTTTACTTATTGGAAGTCCGGCACCTGAAACCTTTGAGTTGACATACGATGGATTTGTTTACGATGAAGATGTAGCAAAAGCATTTGGTACAAAAGTTCCTGTTGCTGCTCTTGAAAAGGAAATTCCATCTGATGCGAAAGTTGGTGACGAGTTTGCAATTGCTATAACCAAAGGTACAGCTGCCAATTATGAAGTTACTTATGTAAATGGTGTACTGAAGATAACGGCTCCTACCGGAATTGATAACAATTCGCTTTCTGATGTTCGCGTATATAGTGAAAACGGAGCGATTTGTGTAGCTAATAATGAAGCTACTGAAACAATTGAAGTGTATACAACACAAGGTGTGAAGGTTTACGAAGGAACAGATAACGTGATTTCTACTAATATCGATAAAGATGTTATGTATGTGGTACGTGTTGGATCTTATGTAGCTAAAATAGTTGTTAGATAATTGAAATAGCAGCTGGCGCGATAAAAGAGCTGGCTGCTATCTAACTTTGGCACAAGTTATATAGAGTAGTGCGGTGGTTCAAATAGATAAAAGGACTACGCTATTCTATATAACTTGTGTTTTTTGTGTAATACCGTAGTTTTATCTAAAGCAGATAGTGAAAGAAGGTGTTCATTCTAATCCCTTCGATATATGGATAGTTGTTCAAAAAGCAATTATAGACATTGGAGGAAGAAAATCCGGAATAGAATATGTTTGTTGATTTAATATTTTGTTTGTCAGATAGTTATGATCCTATATTTTTAGTCCTATAAGAGTGTACACTTATGTTAGTGTTAAATGTACACTTTTGCCATATAAGGTTGTACATTCTTGTGGTGCTAAAATGTACAATCTTGTAAGGTAAGAATTTGAATGTTAAAAACTTCGTTAACGGTGTTAACGCAATGAGAAGTAATGAACCAAAATAAAAGCTCCCTACAGATTATTTTTCTAAATCTGTAGGGAGCTTTTATTTTAGAGATATTTTGAGTTTATTTTTTTATAAACTTTACCGTAGTATTACCAATCTTTATAAGATACAAACCTCTGGATAGAGTAGATACACTAACTTCTTCTGTATTTAAAACTCCTGATAGGATTTGCATACCAGTGACATTATATATATCATACTTTTGATTTTCTGCACCTTGCACCATTAAAGCATCTATTGAAGGATTATAATAAACTGTAGGTTTATTTATAGTTACGTCTGAGATACCAGTTGCAGTCATTGTTCCTTCAAAATCCACATCAATGAATAATTCAACAGGGAAAATGGTTTCTACATTTAAAGATAATACTATCTTTTTATCAACAATTGTTGATGTATTAAGGTGTACAGTAACTTCACCTACTATGTTCAGCGTCATTTTTAATTCTTTAGGAAGAATAGTAATTACATTTCCTTCTTTCTGTATTTCCACTTCCGGGATTACTATATCTCCTAACTCAAGAACTGTTCCCATGTTAAATGAGAAATTCCTTATTTCTAACGTAACGTGAGAATCGTCTGTTGCCGTGAGGTATACATTTTCTGTACTGGGTTTTCCCATTGTATTTCCATCTTGCGAAACTGTCAGCGTACCGTTGTAAGTTCCTGCTGCTTCCTGACTTACTTGTGCGTAAGCTGATGAGGACATTGTGATTGCTATGAACGCAATAATTGCTGTAAGTAATTTTTTCTTCATAATCTTTTTCTTTTATCGTTTATTCTTTAGAACACATAACCGAAACCAATGTTTCCGTAAATAGGAAACATATTAAATGTAACGGTGTCAAAATCTTTTTTGAAAATAGGTACTACTCCCCAGGTAAGGCTGGCAGTTACATTTAGGTGAGAAAAGGCCCTCCATTGCGCACCTAATTGCATACCACATTGGAAACGTCTTAAATCATCATTAAAGTTGTAGGTAGCAGAACTTACATTTGCTTTTTCTCCTGTCGGATCACCGTCTCTGAGATAACCGTCGTAGGCTTCTCCAAAGAACTCACCTGATAGAACGTAAGAAAACCAGGGGCCTAACTCTAATTCCCAACGCTTACTCACTTTGTAAAGAGCTAAAACAGGGACAGTTAACAGCGATTGTTTAACGGTTGTTGTTACACCTCCTGTCCATTGTCCTTCCATTTCGCCGCCGTCACTGGCAATCATTTTCATGTGATAGTTTTTCACAGTAGCATCCGTTTCCATACCTTTTGTCTCTAAACGGATCCCTGCGCTAACTCCCCACTTATTATCGAACGTTTTTACTACATCTCCTTCTATAGAGAAGGCTGTTGTAGGCTTATAACTATTGATTTTTCTTATTTCAACAGGTAGGGGGATAGGAGATGTCCCACCTATGTTAAATCCGGCTTTTAAACGATATTCAAGTCCTATTGTCAGTGATTTAAGAATATTCTTGTTGCGATCTTCCTGAGCTTGAGCAACAGTAGCTACAATCAGGCACAGAAGTATAAAGGTTATTTTCTTGTTCATTGATAGTTTTAATTAAGATGGTCTTCTATGTTTTCTATGTCTTCGAGTTCAATTGTAGCCTCATCAATGATAAGGGTACTTCCGATAGCACCTCTGAAATATGCTCCTTCCAGACTGGACGAAAATACAATTGCTGTATAATACTTACCTGTTACCAGTTTGGATGGATCAATTTCTTTACGGTATTCAAAAGGTATTGATCGGTATGTGTATTCAGAAGCAGGTTTGGCGTTTTTAATACGAGCGATAGCTATAATGCAAGGATCATCGAACTGTATAGAACCATCCAGAACTTTCCCATCGGTTGGTTCATAAAGAATTGAATACATATCGAATATGTCTTCCTTACCTGGCACTTCTTCTTTTTGTTCATTTCTGAATACTTCTCCGGGAGTATACTTATACCATACATTAAAAGCCTTAGGTTTTTTATTGGGACTGTAAGCGATCGGAAGTCCGAATAATGTTGACTTTAATGCCTCTTCGGGGCCTTGACCTGCTACTTGGGCATCAAAGGAACCTATGAATAAATTTCCGGCAGCTAAAGGCATTTTTACCAAATCACCGAATGCACCGGTCGGTTTGGTTTCAAGTTTCACTCCTTTTCCGGAATGACCGGCTTCATAGGAGATAGTTGGATAAATAAGAGGATTAGTGAGTTTTTCTCCTTCGGGAGTAACATATCCGGTCAGGGCATATCCACTGTTAGCTGTTGCCCAAATAAACTGTTTCTGCTCCTGTTCTGAGATTTCATAAAAACCGTACCATTGTTTACCTCTGGCTCCTTCTATTATTTCCCAATGCTCAAAATTAAAATCTAATTTAATATCAGAAATATCAACATAGACAGTATATTCCTTTTTCCATTGTCTGTCTTCCGATGTTACTATATAAGTTTGTGGATTTGAGAAATCTCTTACTGTTCCGCTGGGTGGTTCAATAGTGGCCCCTTTGGTTAATGTGAATTCAGGAGCAAAGTGCGTGATGTCAATGGTTGATTGCGCCATGATTATTACCGTATTATTAGTAATAATTGGCTGCATTTTCAACACTGAGGGATCGGAAACTGTACAAGATTCGATATCAGCTTCAGTGTTAGCCGCTTCTTCACGTATGCAAGAACTAAAACTTAGACAAATGCACAGACTTATTATTATAGTTCTAAATCTCATTCCGTTAAATTGTTGATTATAAATTTATAATATAGAATATTTTGAGAAAACTTTGGCGCAAAGTTAAGTTTAAAATTTCATTTATCAAATCTTGCTTTCCTTTTTTATGTTCTTTTTGTACTATTCCTTAAAATAATGCCTGTGAGTCGGATTAAATGTAGGTCTATTCTTTTGATTTTGTAGTCTAATCCTAAAGTAACTTCGAATTTATTATAGTAAATGATCGGGGATAATATATATGCATACTAAAAAGATATATAGGCACAAAAGATATAAAATATTATATATGCGAATCAGCAGTTCGATATTTGGTCTAAACCTGTACAGAATGAACTAAAGGGATTGCTGATAGTTTATCCGCAACACTCAAGACATTTATATATAAAATCTGCTTCTTCCTTACATTAATATCTTTTCTTAGGAAGTAAAGTTACGGACAATTAAAGGTAAACTATAATCAAAAGTTTCAGTTATAAGATTAAAACTTTAAGTTTTATAACCAAAAGTTCCGGTTATAGAATCAGAAGTTTTGGTTATAGATTATAAAAGAGAGAATAGTAGTTTTCTTCCTGATAAAAGGTAGTTTATATCGCCTTGTTTTGAACAAATATATACGATTAAGTTAAGTCCGGTTTTTAACTACTGATTCGCATTATATTACATCTAAGTTTATTTTGTATCTTATAGCTTTTCATTGTTAGCAAGAAAGCAGTTGAATAAGAAAGAAATTAAGGGGGGATAGGTATATAATATCTCGATATTTTGTGTAAAACTTGAAAATATAATTCATGTTTATAAGTATATTCTTTACTTTTGTAGAAATTTAAAAAAGAGAAAATTCATGATTGAGTCAGAAAGGAAACAAATAATAGATTTAGTACAACGCGAAGTTATTCCGGCTATTGGCTGCACAGAGCCTATTGCGGTAGCATTATGTGTATCGAAGGCAGCGGAGACACTTGGCACAATCCCTGAAAATATAAGAGTTCTTTTGAGTGCTAATATTTTAAAGAATGCAATGGGAGTAGGCATCCCGGGGACAGGCATGATCGGGCTTCCTATCGCAGTGGCTTTGGGGGCTATTGTCGGAAAATCAGAATATCAGCTTGAAGTGTTGAGAGATAGTACGCCGGAAGCAGTAGAACGAGGTAAGCGGTTTATTGATGAGAAACGTATTTGTATTTCCTTAAAAGAGGATATAGCGGAAAAACTTTATATTGAAGTTATTTGTGAAGCGGGAGATAAAAAAGCTACGGCAATTATTGCCGGTGGACATACTACCTTTATATATATAGCGCGTGGTGAAGAAGTATTGCTTGATAAACAACAATCCGGAACAGAAGAAGACGAACAAGAACCTTTGGAACTAAATCTGAGAAAGGTGTATGATTTTGCTTTGGAAGCTCCGTTGGATGAAATTCGTTTTATCCTTGAGACTGCCGCCTAAATAAGGCTGCTGCCGAGCAATCTTTTCATGGAGAGTATGGGCATGCATTGGAAGAATGCTCCGGGGGAGGTATGAACATCAGATTATGGGTGATAGTGTATTTTCTCACATTCTTTCTTATACTTCGGCAGCTTGTGATGCCCGTATGGCAGGGGCTATGATTCCTGTAATGAGTAATTCGGGAAGTGGTAATCAGGGCATTTCGGCTACTTTACCTGTCCTTGTCTTTGCAGAAGAGAATGGAAAATCAGAAGAGGAATTAATAAGAGCTTTAATGATGAGTCATCTTACAGTGATTTATATAAAACAAAGTCTGGGGCGTTTATCAGCTCTTTGCGGTTGTGTAGTAGCTGCTACAGGTTCCAGTTGTGGGATCACATGGCTGATGGGGGGAAGTTATGAACAAGTAGCTTTCGCTGTACAAAATATGATTGCCAATTTAACCGGAATGATTTGTGATGGTGCAAAACCCAGTTGTGCCTTAAAAGTGACAACGGGAGTTTCTACTGCTGTTTTATCTGCTGTGATGGCAATGGAGAATCGTTGTGTGACGTCCGTGGAGGGTATTATTGACGAAGATGTGGATCAAAGTATTCGCAACCTAACCCGTATTGGTTCGCAGGGAATGAATGAAACGGATAGAGTAGTATTGGACATAATGACACATAAGAACTGTTAGGGAATTGAAAATTGAAAGTTGAAAATTGAAAACTGGCTGCGCTATCACACTGCATAGTAACTTTCAATTTTCAACTTTCAATTTTCAACTAAATTAATGGCATCCGCAACCATCTCCACATCCATGGTCACCGCAGTCGCTACCACAGTCTCCACAACCGCAGCTACAGCCACCGCCGCCCATCATATTTACAACTTCCTGTATTTCTTCGTTTGTAGCCGGACGACTTTCTGTAACTTCACCCACGAAGTTTAAATCAGCTCCTGCCAATGGGTGGTTCATGTCAACTACTACTGTATCAGGCTTTACCTCTACTACTGTTCCGTTCATACGATGACCTTCGGCGTCCATCAAAGGTACTACACTACCTTCGTAGATACGTTCACTGTCGAATTTACCATCAATCTCAAAGATGTGTCTCGGTAAATCCAGTACATGTTCTTCGTTATACTCACCGTAAGCTTCTTGTGACGGAATGATGAATTCAAATTTATCTCCTTTGTTGAGTGATGCTATCTGGCTTTCGAAAGCTTCGAGCGTAGTACCCAAACCGGAAATGAATTGGAATGGATTTTCTGCTTTTGCTTCTTCTACTAAATCTTTTTCTCCATCTTCTATTGTGTACAGTTTGTACGCTACAGTGATGTACTTGTTTTCTACTGTTTCCATTTGTTTTTAGTATATAGTTAGTACTTACGCATAATCCGCGTAGCTGCAAAGATACGAATTTCACCACAGAGTAGCACAGAGTTTCACAGAGTTTATTGTTTATAGATGAATTTAATAGTTAATTCTCTGTGAAACTCAGTGTTACTCTGTGGTGAAAAGCGTGATTTAAGTGATAAAAAAGGATATTATTCCTTTTTTCTTACGATTGTTCGTTTTTGGGTGATTTTTTTCTTCAATTTGTTTGGAGATAATAAAAAACCCCTTACCTTTGCAGCACAATCAATAGAGAAAATTAAGATATGAATATCCATACATCTATAAACCTGACAGTCCTGCATATTATTCGCGTCGTGGTGGTCCCATCAAGAGCGTGAGGAAGGTTGTGTATGTATTCGTACCATAAAAGATAATATTAGAGCCTTTCTCACAACAGTGAGGAAGGCTCTTTAATTAAAAGGAAAACAGGAAATGAAAAAGCAGTTACGCAGTTCATCCAGTACACAAGGTCGCCGTATGGCGGGTGCCCGCGCTTTATGGGTAGCCAATGGCATGAAGAAAGAACAAATGGGAAAGCCCATTATAGCTATTGTCAATTCGTTTACACAATTTGTCCCGGGGCATGTGCATTTGCATGAAATAGGACAACAGGTGAAAACTGAAATTGAGAAGTTGGGATGCTTTGCTGCGGAATTCAACACAATTGCTATTGATGATGGTATTGCAATGGGACATGATGGTATGCTTTATTCACTTCCTTCCCGTGATATTATAGCTGATAGTGTTGAGTATATGGTGAATGCTCACAAGGCAGATGCAATGATTTGTATTAGCAATTGTGACAAAATCACTCCGGGTATGCTTATGGCTGCTATGCGATTGAATATTCCCACTGTTTTTGTATCGGGGGGGCCGATGGAAGCTGGTGAATGGAATGGTCAGCATCTTGACTTGATTGATGCTATGATTAAATCGGCCGATGAGAGTGTAAGCGATAATGAAGTAGCTAAAATAGAACAGCATGCTTGTCCTACCTGTGGTTGTTGTTCGGGTATGTTTACGGCCAATTCGATGAACTGTCTGAATGAGGCGATTGGTCTGGCACTACCAGGTAATGGTACCATTGTGGCTACACATGAGAACCGTAAGCAACTCTTTAAAGATGCAGCAAAATTGATAGTAGAGAATGCCTTTAAATATTATGAAAAAGGTGATGAAAGTGTATTGCCGCGAAGTATAGCAACGCGTGAAGCTTTTTTGAATGCAATGACGCTGGATATTGCTATGGGGGGATCTACTAATACAATACTCCATCTGCTTGCTGTTGCCCATGAGGCAGAGGTAGACTTTAAAATGGATGATATTGATATGTTATCCCGTAAGAGCCCATGTCTTTGTAAGGTAGCTCCTAATACACAGAAATATCATATACAGGATGTGAATCGCGCCGGAGGTATCATTGCTATAATGGATGAATTGGCTAAGGGCGGATTGGTAGACACAACCGTTCTGCGTGTAGATGGAATGACGTTGGCTGAGGCTATTGATAAATACAGTATAACCAGTCCCGACGTTTGTGATGAAGCGATAAAAAAATATTCAAGTGCTGCAGCCGGTAAATTTAATCTTGTACTTGGGTCTCAGCATGCATCTTATAAAGAGCTTGATACGGATCGTGCCGAAGGGTGTATCCGTGACTTGGAACATGCTTATAGTAAAGATGGTGGTCTGGCAGTACTGAAAGGAAATATAGCTCAGGATGGCTGTGTCGTGAAAACAGCAGGCGTGGATGCAAGTATCTGGAAGTTTTCGGGACCGGCTAAAGTGTTTGATTCGCAAGAGGCAGCTTGTGAGGGTATCCTCGGAGGCAAGGTGGTGAGTGGTGATGTAGTGGTCATTACGAATGAAGGTCCCAAAGGTGGCCCAGGTATGCAGGAAATGCTGTATCCTACCTCTTATATTAAATCCCGTCATCTTGGAAAAGAATGTGCTTTGATTACGGACGGTCGTTTCAGTGGTGGTACATCCGGACTGAGTATCGGTCATATCTCTCCCGAAGCTGCCGCCGGAGGAAATATTGGAAAAATTCAGGATGGAGATATTATTGAAATAAATATCCCGGAACGTACTATCAATGTGAAACTGACCGATGAGGAACTGGCAGCTCGTCCGATGACTCCTGTGACCCGCGAACGTAATGTTCCGAAAAGTTTGAAGGCTTATGCCAGTATGGTAAGCTCCGCTGATAAGGGAGCTGTAAGAATGATTTAGAAGTATGAATTTAGATTTAGGATTTAGGATTGAGAGTTGAAGTAATTTCAATCGTAAATAGTAAATTGTCTAATCGTAAATATATAGATGAAAGAACTAATATCAGGCTCAGAGGCATTGATGCGTTCTCTTGAGTATCAGGGAGTGAAAACCATTTTTGGTTATCCGGGAGGTTCTATTATGCCGGTGTTTGACGCTCTGTATGATCATAGAGAAACATTGAACCATATTTTGGTTCGACACGAACAGGGGGCTGCCCATGCAGCACAAGGTTTTGCACGCTCGTCGGGTGAAGTAGGGGTCTGCCTGGTAACCAGTGGTCCTGGTGCTACCAATACTATAACCGGTATTGCCGATGCCATGATTGATAGTACTCCTGTTGTTGTGATAGCCGGTCAGGTAGGAACTGCATTTTTGGGAACAGATGCTTTTCAGGAGGTAGACCTTGTTGGTATTACCCAGCCTATAACCAAATGGAGCTATCAGATTCGTCGTGCAGAGGATGTTCCATGGGCTGTGGCACGTGCTTTTTATATTGCAAAAAGTGGTCGTCCCGGTCCTGTAGTTCTTGACTTTGCCAAAAATGCACAGGTAGAAAAGGCGGAATATACTTCTGCTAAATTGGATTATATTCGTAGTTATGTTCCTGTTCCTGATACCGATCCGGAATCTGTGAAGATGGCTGCTGATTTGATTAATAAGGCAGAGCGTCCGTTGGTGCTTGTTGGACAAGGCGTGGAGTTAGGAAATGCTCAACAGGAATTGCGCACTTTTATCGAAAAGGCCGGGATACCTGCCGGATGTACGTTGCTCGGATTGTCTGCTTTGCCCACTGAACACCCTCTGAATAAAGGGATGTTAGGTATGCATGGAAATCTGGGGCCTAATATTAATACCAATAAATGCGATGTACTTATTGCTGTGGGAATGCGTTTTGATGACCGTGTAACAGGTAATCTTGCTACTTATGCCAAGCAGGCAAAAGTGATTCATTTCGATATTGATCCGGCTGAAGTTAATAAAAACGTATATGCGGATGTAGCTGTATTAGGCGATTGTAAAGAAACGCTGGTTGCAGTAACAGAACTGCTTCAGCCCAATACACACACGGAATGGCTGGAAAGTTTCACTGATTATGAACGCGTGGAAGAGGAAAAAGTAATTCGTCCGGAACTTCATCCTATGAATGACACACTCTCTATGGGTGAAGTGGTACGTGCGGTGAGCGAAGCTACCAATAATGAAGCAATCCTCGTGACCGATGTTGGCCAGAATCAAATGATGTCTGCCCGGTATTTTAAATATACGAAAGAGCGTAGTATTATTACTTCCGGAGGATTAGGAACGATGGGATTTGGTCTTCCGGCAGCTATTGGCGCTACCTTTGGACGTCCGGACCGTACGGTTTGTGTTTTTATGGGAGATGGTGGCCTTCAAATGAATATTCAGGAATTGGGCACTATCATGGAACAGAAAGCACCGGTAAAGATTATCGTATTGAATAATAACTTTTTGGGAAATGTGCGCCAGTGGCAGGCAATGTTTTTCAATCGTAAATACTCTTTTACGCCGATGTTAAATCCGGATTATATGAAAATTGCTTCAGCTTATGATATTCCATCCCGACGGGTAATGACGCGTGAAGAACTGGCAGAGGCTATCGAAGAAATGATAGCAACCGATGGTCCGTATCTGTTGGAAGCTTGTGTGATTGAAGAGGGAAATGTATTGCCAATGACCCTCCGGGTGGTTCGGTGAATCAGATGCTATTGGAATGCTGAATTAGTTGAAAATTGAAAGTTGAAAATGGCTATGCAGGCTGATAGCGTAATCCCACTTTTAACTAAAAACTTTCAACTTTCAATTTTCAACTTTCAATTAACTAAATAAGATTATGAGTGATAAGACATTATATACACTGATCGTTCATTCGGAGAATATTGCCGGTTTGTTGAATCAGATAACGGCTGTATTTACACGCCGTCAGATTAATATCGAGAGTTTAAATGTCTCTGCTTCTTCCATTAAAGGGGTACATAAGTATACGATTACCGCTTGGACGGATAAGGATACAATAGAGAAGGTAGTCAAGCAGATTGAAAAGAAGATAGATGTGCTGCAGGCACATTATTTTACTGATGATGAGATCTATTTTCATGAGATTGCTTTGTATAAAGTATCTATTCCGGAATTTCAATCCAATCCGGATGCTTCCCGGGTAATCAGAAAATACAATGCACGTATTGTGGAGGTAAATCCTGTATTTGCTATTGTTGAGAAGAATGGACGGGGAGAAGATATCACAGCTCTTTATGATGAACTACGCACATTGGGTTGTGTATTGCAATTTGTACGTTCGGGACGTGTAGCTATTACTACCAGCTGTTTTGAACGAGTGAATGAATTTCTGGCAGATCGGGAGGCAAGATACAATCTAAATAAGAATCAACCGGAAAATGAGTGAAAATAATAAGATAGGAAGTTATAAATTTGTAGCAGAGCCGTTTCATGTGGATTTTAACGGGCGTCTGACAATGGGCGTGCTGGGAAATCATCTGCTTAACTGTGCAGGTTTTCATGCCAGCGACCGTGGGTTTGGAATTGCAACTTTGAATGAGGACAACTACACTTGGGTGCTTTCCCGCTTGGCTATTGAATTGGATGAGATGCCTTACCAGTATGAGGAATTCGGTGTTCAGACATGGGTGGAAAATGTATATCGTCTTTTTACGGATCGTAATTTTGCAGTGATCAATAAAGACGGAAAGAAAATCGGATACGCCCGTTCTGTATGGGCTATGATAAATCTGAATACCCGTAAACCGGCCGACTTGCTTACGCTACATGGGGGAAGTATTGTGGATTATGTTTGTGATGAACCTTGTCCGATAGAAAAGCCTTCACGGATTAAGGTGGCCGTTACAGAACCTGTGGCTACGCTTACAGCTAAATATAGTGATATCGATATTAACGGGCATGTAAACAGTATTCGTTATATTGAGCATATTCTGGATTTGTTTCCGATAGAATTGTATAAGACGAAGCATATTCGCCGTTTTGAAATGGCTTATGTTGCCGAAAGTTATTACGGTGATGAACTCTCTTTCTTTCAGGAAGAGGTGAATGAAAATGAATATCATGTAGAGGTAAAAAAGAATGGAAACGAGGTCGTTTGTCGTTCTAAAGTACTGTTTGAATAGAAAAAATTAGATTATAAATAATGAACAGGTGGCTATGCCACCATTTAAAACTGAAAACAAAAATGGCACAAATGAATTTTGGCGGTGTTACTGAAAATGTAGTAACCCGTGAAGAATTTCCGTTGGAGAAAGCTCGTGAAGTATTGAAAAACGAAACAATCGCTGTAATCGGTTACGGTGTACAGGGTCCCGGCCAGTCATTAAATTTGCGTGACAATGGGTTTAATGTAATCGTAGGACAGCGTAAAGGTGGCAAAACTTGGGAAAAAGCGGTTGCTGACGGTTGGGTACCTGGCGAGACATTGTTTGATATTGACGAAGCATGCCAGCGTGGAACCATTATTCAATACCTGCTCTCTGATGCAGCTCAAATCGAAGTATGGCCTACTGTGAAGAAAAATCTGACTCCGGGTAAGGCACTTTACTTCTCTCACGGTTTCGGTATTACTTACAAAGAACGTACAGGTATTGTTCCTCCTGCTGATGTAGATGTAATTCTTGTAGCTCCAAAGGGGTCGGGGACGTCTCTTCGTACTATGTTTCTCGAAGGTCGTGGGTTGAACTCTTCTTTTGCTATCTTTCAGGATGCGACAGGTAAAGCATGGGATAGAGTGATTGCACTGGGTATCGGTGTAGGTTCTGGTTATCTGTTTGAAACTACTTTCAAACGTGAAGTTTATTCTGACTTGACAGGTGAACGTGGTACGTTGATGGGAGCTATTCAGGGATTGTTGCTGGCTCAATATGAAGTGTTGCGTGAAAATGGTCATACTCCTTCTGAAGCTTTCAACGAAACTGTTGAAGAATTGACTCAGTCGTTGATGCCATTATTTGCAAAGAATGGTATGGATTGGATGTATGCAAACTGTTCTACTACTGCTCAGCGTGGTGCTCTCGATTGGATGGGACCGTTTCACGATGCTACAAAACCAGTATTTGAAAAGCTGTATAGTGAAGTAAAATGTGGTAACGAAGCACAACGCTCTATTGATACAAACTCTAAACCTGATTATCGTGAAGGTTTGGATGCTGAGCTGAAAGCATTACGTGAAAGTGAAATGTGGCAAGCTGGTGCAGTTGTTCGTAAACTTCGTCCGGAAAACAACTGATTCTAATAGAGCATATAATTAATGTAAAAGAGGGAAGCTTGGGTTTCCCTCTTTTACATGATAAATAATGAGGTTGCTAATGGGATACAGCATAACTTATTTATTAATAAATGTGTAATAGAGTAAGTGATTAAAACTGTTTTTGGATATATTCCATTAGTTTGTGATAAAAAGTATGTTTAGTCAGGGTCGTAGCATTTCCTAATATTACTAATTTCATTCGTGCCCGGGTAATAGCAACATTCATTCTTCGTAAATCATTAAGGAAACCAATCTGCCCGCTTTCGTTGGCACGTACGAGACTGATAAAAATAACATCTCTTTCCTGACCTTGGAAGCCATCTACTGTATTAACGGTAATTAATGGCCAGAAGCGCCTGAAAAAACTACTACTCTTTATTTTGTTTCGTAAATATTGTACTTGTGCTTTGTACGGAGAAATGAGCCCAAAATCAATTTGTTCGTCTAATACCCGGTTTTCTCCTATTTTTTGAATATAACTTTCCAGTTCTTGTAGTAACAAGTTTGCTTCCGGTTTATTAATACGTCCGAAGCTTTCACCAACAAACTCTTCGTGGCATTCCATTTCTGAAGTATCGATCCAGATCATAGGGGTATCGAAATCAAGAATGCCGCGTTGACGTATTTCAGGAGCAGATTCTAACTGATTGTTATAAAACCATTCTGAAGGAAAACGCATGATGGACTCGTTCATACGGTATTGTACCTTTAATAAAGAAACGGAGATTGGCTTATTAGCTACTACTTTTTCCATCAATGTGTGATCCAAACCACCACGGGCAGCTTCAATGCATTTGATTGTAGGAGGTAACTGGCAATGATCACCGGCAAAGATCACACGATCTGCTTTGCGGATAGCAATCCAGCATGCTGCTTCTAATGCTTGTGCAGCTTCATCAATGAACAGTGTACTGAAACGACGTCCATTAAGAATCCGGTGGTTACTACTGACAAGAGTAGATGCAACCACCCGGGTTGAAGAGAACAGAGCTTCATTGATAAGTATTTCCAACTCTGTGGCACGATCACGCAGGTGGCTGATACGGTTGCGCATATTTTCTCTTTCGATATGACTGCCTTTACGTATACGTCCGTTCATTTCCCGGATAGATTTACGTATCCCCCATAACTCGGTATAGGCCGGATGACTCTCAAAGCGGCGTTCATACGTGAACGAGAGCATCTTATCATTAACACGCGTTGGATTGCCGATGCGAAGTACAGGTACACTGCGGTCTACAAGCTTTTCTGAAATCCAGTCTACAGCAGTGTTACTTTGTGCGCAAACGAGTACTTGATTTTCACGGTGTAGTGTTTCGTAAATAGCTTCAACGAGTGTGGTGGTTTTTCCTGTTCCGGGAGGCCCATGGACTATGGCTACGTCTTTAGTACAAAGTACCTTATTTACAGCTTCCTCCTGAGTAGAGTTTAACCATGGGAAACGGACAGGATAGAGCTCGCGTTGATGTATAGGAAGAGTTCCTAAGAGGGTATCACGCAGTTCTGCCAGTCGGTTATTTTTGGCGCGGATTACATCTTCTAATGCTTCAAACATAGTATGGTAGGAGGTCTCATCAAAATAAAGTTGTATCCCCAACCGATCGGTTCCTTGTATTTCGAGTAGTGCACCTGCATTGGGTAGAACGATAACCATTCGTTCCTCATCAGCATAACTTACTGTTGCAGTAAAATTCATATAATGGATTTTTCCATCATATTTCTGCTGGAAGAAACAAACAGGACGTCCGAACTCAAAAGCATGCTCGATATCCTTATCTTCGGTTCGTATCACTTCTACTACCAGTTGATTTAAAGAATTATAATAACTACGTCCAACAAGTAGAGGATACCAGCAGAGCCCGCGTTTTATCTTTCGGGTGATTCCCATTGTTTCTGTCTGACGCTTAAATTCTTCTTTCTCACATTCATATTCCATACGCAACAGGAGTTGTTGCTTTTGGAGAGAAAGGAGTGGAGAACCTGGATTTATTTTATTTTCAACCATGCTGTCTGCTAAAGAATATTCACTATTGCTCAAAAAACAAATCGATGTTGTAAAGCGTGATCCTTTTTTTAAGCAGAGAAAATAATTCTGATTATAATTTATCTTTTCGCAAAGGTAACACTTCTCTTTGCAGTCTCGAATATTTATTTCATTTTGTTAAACCTTATCTGACTCTCATTCGTTAATATTATATATACAGTTTAAAAATATTAATGCATATGGTGTATGATATAGACATGATAAAGAGCTTCTATTCGGCTTATAAAGAGAAGATGGAGCATGTGCGGGCAGTATTGAAGCGTCCGCTTACATTGGCGGAAAAAGTCTTGTATACTCATCTTTTTGATGAGACAGTTTTAAAAGATTATAAACGTGGGGAAGATTATGTGAATTTCCGTCCGGACCGCGTAGCAATGCAGGATGCTACAGCACAGATGGCTTTATTGCAGTTTATGAATGCAGGAAAGGAGCAGGCTGCAGTTCCTTCTACTGTACATTGTGATCATTTGATACAAGCTTATAAAGGGGCACGCGAAGATATTGCCACTGCCACCAAGACAAACGAAGAAGTGTATGATTTTCTGCGTGACGTTTCTTCCCGCTATGGTATTGGTTTTTGGAAACCGGGAGCTGGCATTATCCATCAGGTAGTATTGGAGAATTATGCTTTTCCTGGTGGTATGATGGTGGGGACGGACTCTCATACTCCTAATGCTGGTGGCTTAGGTATGGTTGCAATAGGTGTGGGAGGTGCTGATGCAGTAGATGTGATGACGGGCATGGAATGGGAGCTTAAGATGCCTAAATTGATTGGAGTTCGTTTGACAGGTGAACTTAATGGTTGGACTGCTCCGAAAGACGTTATTCTGAAACTGGCAGGTATATTGACCGTGAAAGGGGGAACAAATGCCATTATTGAATATTTTGGTCCCGGTACGGAATCTATTTCTGCTACAGGAAAAGCTACTATTTGTAATATGGGGGCGGAAGTAGGTGCTACTACTTCATTATTTCCTTATGATGAGCGTATGGCTGCTTACCTACGTGCTACTGGCCGCGAAGAGGTTGTAATGTTGGCTGAAGCTGTAGCTGCCGATCTTCGTCCGGATGATGAAGTAATGGCACTTCCTGAGAATTTTTATGATCGTATAATTGAAATAGACCTATCTGAATTAGAACCTTATATTAACGGGCCTTTTACTCCTGATGCTGCTACTCCTATTTCGGAATTTGCAGAAAAAGTATTGCTGAATGGATATCCTCGTAAGATGGAGGTAGGGCTTATTGGGTCATGTACAAATTCTTCTTATCAGGATATCAGTCGCGCTGCTTCTGTTGCCCGGCAGGCACTGGAGAAAGATGTTGCTATCTCTTCACCACTAATTGTAAATCCGGGTAGTGAGCAGATTTATGCTACTGCTGAACGCGATGGAATGATAACTCTTTTTCAGCAAATTGGTGCTACGATTATGGCTAATGCTTGTGGTCCCTGTATCGGGCAGTGGAAAAGACATACGGATGATCCTATGCGTAAGAATTCTATAGTAACTTCTTTCAATCGTAACTTTGCTAAGCGTGCTGATGGAAATCCGAATACCTTTGCTTTTGTTGCCTCACCTGAGATTGTTATGGCGTTGACTATTGCCGGCGACCTTTGTTTCAATCCGCTGAAAGACCGTTTGCTCACTCATGATGGTGAGAAAGTAAAGTTAAACGAGCCGGTAGGCGATGAATTGCCTGTACATGGTTTCACTTCGACTTCTGACGGTTATCTTGCTCCGGCAGGATCGCAGGTTGAAATAAAGGTGGATCCACATTCAACGCGTTTACAATTATTGACTCCTTTTCCTGCATGGGATGGAAATGATTTACTGAATATGCCTCTTTTGATTAAGACTCAGGGGAAATGTACTACCGACCATATCTCTATGGCAGGTCCCTGGTTGCGTTTTCGAGGGCATCTGGAAAATATTTCAGACAATATGCTGATGGGAGCTGTGAATGCTTTTAATGGTGAAACGAACTGTGTCTGGAATCGTTTGACAAACATGTATGGGCCGGTTTCTGGTACGGCAAAGATGTATAAATCTGAAGGAATTTCTTCGATTGTGGTTGCTGAAGAAAACTATGGCGAAGGTTCCAGCAGGGAGCATGCCGCTATGGAACCTCGTTTCCTCAATGTGAAAGTAATTCTTGCCAAGAGTTTTGCCCGTATCCATGAAACAAATCTTAAAAAGCAAGGTATGCTTGCTATCACTTTCAAGGATAAGGCTGATTATAATCGGATACAGGAACATGACTTAATTTCCGTCATAGGTTTACAGAATTTTGCTCCGGGACGTGATCTTGAAGTGGTTGTCCATCATGAAGATGGTACAAAAGAACGTTTTGCAGTACAACATACTTACAATGAACAACAGATATCCTGGTTTCGTGCCGGTTCTGCCTTGAATAATAATGGATTAAAAAATTAACCAATTAACACGCGCCAGCCAATTGATACCTTTAAATATTGGCATATTGGCACATTATTTATTATGAGCAAAATTACTAAGCAAACAGATGGTACATTATTAGTACCTGATATCCCTACAGTTCCTTTCATAACAGGAGACGGGGTGGGTGAGGAGATTACTCCTGTCATGCAAAGCATTGTGGACGTTGCCGTAAAAGAAGCTTACGGTGAAAAGCGTAAAATAGACTGGGTAGAAGTTCTGGCTGGGGAACGTGCATATAATGTTACCGGTTCGTGGCTTCCTGAAGAGACTATGGAGAAGTTTAAAGAGTATCTGATAGGCATTAAAGGACCCTTGACTACACCGGTGGGCGGTGGCATACGCTCATTGAATGTGGCTTTGCGCCAAACTCTTGATTTGTATGTATGTCTTCGTCCTGTTCGCTGGTTCATAGGTGTTCATTCGCCTGTTATTGCACCGGAGAAGGTAAACATGCATATCTTCCGTGAAAATACAGAAGATATTTATGCAGGAATAGAATGGGAAGCGGGTACTCCTGAAGCGAAGAAGTTTTATCATTTTTTACGTGATGAAATGGGAGTAACTAAAGTACGGTTTCCGGAGACGTCTTCTTTTGGTGTAAAGCCGGTTTCGCGTGAAGGTACTGAGCGTTTGGTAAGGGCAGCTTGTCAGTATGCGTTAGATCATCATTTACCTTCTGTGACATTGGTACATAAAGGAAATATTATGAAATTTACTGAAGGTGGTTTCAAAAAATGGGGATATGAGCTGGCACAGCGTGAATTTGGTGATGCATTGGCAGAGGGACGATTTATTGTTAAGGACTGTATTGCAGATGCTTTTTTGCAAAATACCTTGTTAATGCCTGAAGAGTACTCGGTGGTTGCCACCCTTAATCTGAATGGTGATTATATCTCTGATCAGTTGGCAGCTATGGTAGGAGGTATTGGTATAGCTCCTGGTGCTAATATCAATTATGACAGTGGGCATGCTATTTTTGAAGCAACACACGGAACTGCACCTAACATTGCTGGAAAGGATATTGTGAATCCTTGTTCGCTTGTTCTTTCTGCTGTAATGATGCTTGAGTATTTGGGTTGGCAGGAAGCTGCCGATCTGATTGTGAGAGCACTGGAACATAGCTTTGAGGATGGTCGTGCTACAGCTGATCTGGCCCGGTTTATGCCGGGGGGGAAAGCTCTGTCTACTTCTGCTTTTACGCGGGAGATTATTGAAAGAATAGAAAATATAAATTAATGATTAAAAGATAAATAATTCCATGAAGAAAGAATATTTAGTTTATAAGCTCTCCGAGGAGATGAAGGACGCTACCCGGATTGATAATGATTTATTTCCGAAATATGATGTAAAACGCGGTTTGCGTAATGAAGATGGTACTGGTGTACTGGTAGGGTTGACTAAGGTCGGTAATGTAGTTGGTTATGAGCGTATTCCGGGTGGTGGTTTGAAGCCAATTCCCGGTAAGTTATTCTATCGTCAATACGATTTGGAAGATTTGGCACATGCTGCAATGAAAGAAAAACGTTATGGCTTTGAAGAGGTAGCTTATCTGTTGCTATCCGGTCATTTGCCCGATAAGGAAGAATTAGCTTCTTTTCGTGAATTGGTGAATGACAATATGCCATTGGAACAGAAAACGAAAATGAATATTATAGAGCTGGAGGGTAATAACATTATGAATATTTTGGCTCGTAGTGTTCTTGAAATGTATCGTTTTGACCCCAATCCGGATGATACCTCCCGGGATAATCTTATGAGACAGAGTATTGATCTGATTTCGAAGTTTCCTACTATTATTGCATATGCTTATAATATGTTGCGTCATGCTACCTTTGGCCGTTCGCTTCATATTCGTCATCCGCAGGAAAAACTCTCTATAGCCGAAAATTTCCTCTACATGCTTAAGAAGGATTATACCCAGCTGGAGGCCCGTACCCTTGATCTTTTACTCATGCTGCAAGCAGAGCATGGTGGTGGTAATAACTCTACTTTTACAGTACGTGTCACTTCTTCTACCGGGACAGATACTTATTCGTCTATTGCAGCTGGTATCGGTTCTTTAAAAGGTCCGCTTCACGGAGGTGCTAATATTCAGGTAGTTGATATGTTCCATCATCTTCAGGAAAATATCCAGGATTGGAAGGATGTAGATGAAATAGATACTTATTTTACCCGTATGTTGAATAAGGAGGTTTATAACAAAACCGGATTGATTTATGGTATTGGGCATGCTGTATACACTATTTCTGATCCACGTGCTTTATTATTGAAAGAACTCGCCCGGGATTTGGCAAAGGAGAAGAAAAAGGAAGAAGAGTTTGCTTTTCTTGAATTACTTGAAGAACGTGCAATTGCGATGTTTGGTAAAATAAAAAATAACGGTAAGACTGTATCAAGTAATGTTGATTTCTATTCCGGTTTTGTATATGAGATGATTGGTCTGCCACAAGAAATTTATACGCCGCTTTTTGCAATGGCTCGTATTGTAGGCTGGTGTGCACATCGTAATGAAGAACTTAACTTTGAAGGTAAACGCATCATCCGTCCTGCATATAAAAATGTACTGGATGTTGGTAAATATATTCCGCTGAATAAACGATAAAAAAGAACGATAGGGTGATGAAGTTATAGAATTATAAAGTGATAGGGTTATAGGGTACAGGGTTTCAATATTTTACACTGCAGATCTCATTGAAAATCTGAATGGAAAAATAATGGCACTGTGCTTCTTGGTTCTATAATCCTATAACTCTACCACTTTATAACTCTACAACGTTTAAATAGAGAGTTCTCTCAGTACGTTCACCAGTTCTCTTTGAATTGGTTTGTCATTCTTAATGGCTTTACTGAATGGTACATATACAATCTCGTCATGTTCGATACCAATCATTACATTTCGTTGATCTTCCATTAATGCATCGATTGCAGCGGCACCCATTCTGCTCGCAATGATACGGTCATGAGCGGTAGGGCTACCACCACGTTGTAAATGACCTAATATAGTGACGCGTACATCGTATTCCGGATATTCATTTTTTACACGCTCTGCGTAATGCATGGCACCACCAGTCAGTTCACTTTCGGCTACTAATACGATACTGCTATTTTTGGATTTTCGGAAACCGCTTTTGATAAACTCTTCCAATTGGTCTACCTCTGTACTAAATTCTGGGATAATAGCGGCTTCGGCTCCTGAAGCAATAGCACCATTCAGTGCAAGAAAACCGGCATCACGCCCCATTACTTCTACGAAAAAAAGGCGCTCATGTGAAGTCGCTGTATCGCGTATTTTATCGACTGCATCCAGAATTGTATTCAATGCTGTGTCATATCCAATAGTTGTATCTGTACCATACAAGTCGTTATCAATTGTACCGGGTAGTCCGATACAAGGTACATCAAACTCTTGTGCAAAAATACGTGCACCGGTCAATGAACCATCACCACCGATAACAACAAGGGCGTCAATTCCCTCTTTTTTCATATTATCGTATGCGAGCTGGCGTCCCTCAGGAGTAGTAAATTCCTTGCAACGTGCTGTTTTTAATATAGTACCACCTAATTGAATGATATTACTGACATTCTGGCTCTTGAATTCGCTGATTTCTCCTGTTACCAGACCTCTATATCCTCTGTATATACCTTAACTTGCAGTCCGTTATAGATAGCTGCACGTGTCACTGCACGAATTGCAGCATTCATTCCCGGAGCATCTCCTCCGGAGGTTAAAATACCTACACACTTAACTGTTCCCATTACAATCTTATTTTATATTTGACGCTGCAAAGATAACAAAAAGTGTTAGGAAATAAGTTGCATTCGTGTCAAACTGACGGTGGCATTAATAAATAACGTTAAATGATTTTTTTGTCGAGGCGTGCTTTGATTTCTGTATAAATCTGTTCCATCAACCATTTAGGGGTTGAAGTAGCTCCGCATACTCCAATAGAACTAATTCCATGAAATAGAGAGTCATCTATTTCTTCTGCATTATCTATTAAATGAGAATTAGGGTTGACCTTCAGACATTCGCTGAATAACATTTTCCCATTAGAACTTTTTTTACCACTGACAAAAAAGATAAGATCATGTGAAGCTGCAAACGTACGTAGGTTAGGCATGCGATTGGCTACCTGACGACAAATGGTATCATAGTATTCAAATGTAGCAGAAGGAGAAATGTGGTCTTTGATGTAGTCAACTATTTCCCAGAATTCATCCAACGATTTGGTGGTTTGCGAATAAAGACGGATACTTTTGCTAAAATCGAGCTCTTTAGCTTCTTCTAATTTTTCTATAACGATTGCTTTTCCGGTAGTTTGACCTACTAATCCTAAAACTTCGGCATGTCCATTCTGCCCATAAATAACAATTTGTTTTTCTTCTGCATCTTTCTCCTGATATTCTTGCTTGATACGTTTTTGCAATCGGAGCACTACCGGACAGGTAGCATCAATAATTTCAATATTATTTTCCCGGGCGATTGTATATGTTTCGGGAGGTTCACCATGAGCACGAAGTAATACTTTGGCATTATGTAGTTGCTTGAACTCTTCATGATTGATAGTAATGAGCCCATTGTTTTTAACCGTTCTACCTCCCTGCTATTGTGAACAATATCCCCCAAGCAATAAAGGGTAACTCCTTTTGCCAGTTCTTCTTCTGCCTTATGAATAGCGGTTACCACTCCAAAACAGAAACCTGAACCTTCGTCTATTTCTACTTTGATCATTTTAGGTTTTACGTTTGTAGATTTTTTCAGATGATTCTACGTACTTGTTTAATATTCTCTATTTTTAATGAGATTAGAATGATGTGAGACTGCTTACGCTTTTGTTCTCTGGTTATATTGATTAAATAACCATTCTTTCTGCTGCTGAATTGTCAATTCTGTATTGTCCAACAATAGCGCATCATCTGCCTTTCGTAATGGACTCACTTCGCGATGCTGATCAATATAATCGCGTTGTTTTACATTTTCTAATATCTCATCAAAGCTGGCTTTTTGCCCTTTCGCTTTTAGTTCATCGTAACGCCTTTGAGCACGTATTTCAGGAGTTGCTGTAACAAATATTTTCAACTCGGCATTAGGGAATACTGTAGTACCAATGTCACGTCCATCCATAACAATTCCTTTTTCATTGCCCATGGCCTGTTGCTGTCGGACCATAGCAGAACGTACGAAGTCAAGTGTGCTAATAGGACTCACCTTAGAAGAAACCTCCATCGTGCGAATTTTGTTCTCTACATTCACACCATTTAAATAAGTATTGGGACGACCGGTTTCCGGATCAATCCGGAAAGAAATATGGATGTTGTTCATCCGTTTTTTAAGTTCTTCAGTGTTAATCGTGTCTCCTTTAAAGATGCCGTTTTCTATACTATAAAGAGTGACTGCGCGGTACATAGCTCCACTGTCAATATAAATATATCCTATTTCGCGAGCCAGATCTTTGGCCATTGTGCTTTTACCACAAGAGGAAAAGCCATCGATTGCTATGGTGATTTTTTTCATTTTATTTGTAATTGTACTATAATGTCATTGAGAGATTGAATAATAAAGAAGAAGAGCTGAGATGATATTTTGCATAGGCAGCTCCTAATTTAAAACGCTTAATTTGTATACCGGCTCCGGCTGTGAGACCTGCCCAATGGCTGGAGTCAGCTATTTTCATCTCGTTTTTCCTGCGGAAATTGTATCCTAACGAAATATAGAAATTATCTGTTGGCAGAAAGTCGATACCTAACACGGTGTGATCAAAGAAGTTGGAATTTTTCCAATCGGTCAGATTGTATAAAGTTGCTGATACCCGGAAAGGAGCATGTGACAATCGCTTTGTGATGCCTACTTGTACATCTACCGGAAGCTTTTCATGTTTATCCTCAAAGGCTACAATTTGTCCTCCTAAATTACGAGCAACAAGAGAAAAGGAAAAGTCACTGTTTTGATGATAATAATTCAATCCCAAATCTACTCCGATAGCAAATGAAGAAAATTTCTCGTAATTGGAATAAATGAGATTTGCTTTTACTCCACCACTCCAGTAGTCACTTAAGTCATAAGAGTAGATTCCTGAAAATGCCATATCTTTGGCTGAAAAGGTTCCTATTATTACATTTTCACTGGTTGTTTCTTTCATTGTTCCATAGTTCACAAACTGAGCTGTTACTGCCCATGTTGAGCGTTCTCCGGCAACACGTGAGAAAGCTGCACTGGCGGCGTTAACTCCGGCTATATATAACATATAGTTCAGGTTAAGTGTTTTATCCGCTACGCATGACAACAACGCAGGATTATGGACCGCCATTGTGAGATCATCCTCTATAATGGATATATTTTCCCCGCCTAATGCTGCTGCATGAGAAGAAAAAGGGATTTTGAGGAATTGGAACACGCTATTATCTTCCTGAGCCTGTATCCGGACCCAAAAAAGGAGTAATACTACTATGAATATATTCTTTTTTAACATTTTGGCAGAAAAAACTGTTCAAATATACTTTATTTCTCAAATATCTGCGTTATATTTGTGGCAGAAAAGCACGTGAGACTCAAAAGCACTGAGAAACACATCTGATTAAAAGAACGTATTATTAATATTTATATTATAATTTATGGAAGTTAAAAAATCACCTAAAGCAGACCTGGAAGGCAAAAAGTCTACATGGTTGCTTATCGGATACGTGGTTGTATTAGCTTTTATGTTCGTGGCGTTCGAATGGACTGAGCGAGACATAAAGATTGATACAAGCCAGGCTTTATCCGATTTAGTGTTTGAAGAGGAAATGGTTCCTATTACGGAACAAGAACAGAAAATTGAGGTTCCACCTCCACCTGAAGTACCTGCAGCAGCAGAAATCTTGGATATTGTAGATGATGACGCTGATGTAGAAGAAACAATTATAGCATCAAGTGAGGAAACCGGTCAGAAAGTTGAAGTGAAATATGTGCCTGTACAGGTTGTTGAAGAAGAACCGGAAGAACAGGAAATCTTCGATGTTGTAGAAAAAATGCCGGAGTTCCCAGGTGGAAATGCTGCCTTGATGTCTTATTTGGCTAAGAATATCAAATATCCTACAATTGCGCAGGAAAATGGTACACAAGGTCGTGTTATTGTACAGTTTGTTGTAAATAAAGATGGTAGTATCGTAGATGCAAAGGTTGCACGTAGTGTTGACCCATATCTGGATAAAGAAGCTCTTCGTGTGATCAATTCCATGCCTAAATGGAATCCTGGTATGCAGAGAAACAAACCTGTACGTGTGAAGTATACGGTACCTGTAATGTTTAGATTGCAATAATATTTATGTAATATACGGGAAAAGGCTGCCATAAAAGCAGCCTTTTTCATTAGTAATTATTTCTCGTCTTTTTAATTCAAATGACTATGTTTACTGCATCTCAATTGCTTGATAAAATAAATACCCATGTTTCCGAATTACAGTTTACCCGTTCTCCAAAAGGATTATATGATCCGGTAAAATATGTCTTGTCGTTAGGTGGAAAGCGCATTCGTCCTGTATTGATGTTGATGGCTTATAACTTATATAAAGAAAATGTGGAGCAAATTTATGATCCGGCTACCGGTATTGAAATTTATCATAACTATACTCTTCTTCATGATGATCTCATGGACAGAGCAGATGTGCGTAGAGGTAAATCTACCGTGCACAAAGTCTGGGATGATAATACTGCCATATTGTCAGGAGATGCAATGTTGGTGCTTGCTTATCAATATATGGCTGCCTGTCCAACGGAATATTTAAAAGAGGTGATGAAGCTTTTTAGCCTTACAGCTCTTGAAATTTGTGAAGGTCAGCAGATGGATATGGAGTTTGAACAACGTAGCGACGTTAAGGAAGAGGAATATATTGAAATGATCCGCTTGAAGACAGCAGTATTGTTGGCTGCCAGCCTGAAGATAGGTGCAATATTGGGAGGAGCATCCAGAGAAGATGCTGAACGTCTTTATGATTTTGGTGTTCAGATAGGTGTTGCTTTTCAGTTGCAGGATGATTTGCTGGATGTGTATGGTGATCCGGTTGTCTTTGGCAAGAAAATAGGGGGAGATATTCTCTGCAATAAGAAAACTTATATGTTGATTAAAGCTTTGGAGCATGCTGATAAGGATTGTTTTGCCGAACTGAATACCTGGATTGCTGCTGAATCTTTTGTTCCGGAGCAAAAGATCGTTGCTGTAACCGGGATTTATGATAAGATTGGCATAAAGGGTATCTGCAAAAATAAGATGCGTGAATATTATACCCGTGCTATGGAAAGTTTAGCAGCAGTAACAGTGGCTGAAGAAAGAAAAAAAGAATTAAAAAGTTTGATGGAACATCTGATGTACAGAGAAATGTAATTAATAGTGTTGTCCGATGCCTTACAGACGTTTACCAAATACAGACCAGGCCAGAATACGAGCGCTGAAATCGGCGGTCGGAAAGGGTGATGTGTATAATGTAAATGAACTGGCGATATCCTTGAATACTTTATCCGAAGCAAGGAATTTTCTTTCAAAATTTGAGATAGCTCACAACTATTATGCTCAATGTTATGATAACCAGGTGAAGGAAAGTCCAAAGCATCAGTCAAACGTAAAAACAGCTCGTTTGTATATTTCCCATTTTATCCAGGTATTGAACTTGTCTGTACTTCGTTCAGAAGTGAAACCTATTCATAAAAAACTATACTGTTTGCCGATTGATAATTATAATGTTCCGGATTTAACATCTGAGGCCGCTATGGTTGAATGGGGAAAACGGATTATTGAAGGTGAGAGGAAAAGAACGTCACAGGGGGGAGTACCTATTTATAACCCTACTATTGCTAAGGTGAAGGTTCATTATGATATATTTGTTGACAGTTATGAAAGACAGAAAGCATTACAGGTATTGACTAATCGCAGCTTGGAAGGGTTGGCTACAATGCGTACACGTGCTGATGAATTAATATTGGACATTTGGAATCAGGTAGAAGAAAAGTTCCGGAATATATCTCCTAATGAACTCCGTTTAGACAAATGTCGTGACTATGGGGTGATTTATTACTACCGAACAGGTGAAAAACGTCCTGAATAGATTTATTTAATTATGCTTGTTGATTCTCATTCACATCTTTTTTTGGAAGAATTTTCTGGTGATCTTCCACAAGTAATGCAGCGTGCTCACGATGCAGGTGTAACTCATATTTTTATGCCGAATATAGACAGTACAACAATTGGACCATTACTTTCGGTATGTAATACCTATAAAGGGTTTTGTTTTCCGATGATAGGATTACATCCTACTTCTGTTAATGAGTCTTATGAAAAAGAACTGGATATTGTTGCACATCAGTTAGCTCCTTTCAATGAGTATGTGGCTATTGGTGAAATAGGTTTGGATCTTTATTGGGATAAAACTTTTTTGAAAGAGCAACTTATTGTCTTTGAAAAACAGATAGAATGGGCTTTAGAGTACCATCTGCCTATTGTGGTTCATTGTAGAGAAGCTTTCGAGTATATATATAAGGTATTGGAACCTTATAAAAAAAGTGGATTAAAAGGGATTTTTCACAGTTTTACCGGTACCTCCGAAGAGGCTGAGAAGTTATTGGAGTTTCCGGATTTTATGTTGGGAATTAATGGGGTCGTAACATTTAAGAAGTCTCAGTTAGCAGATGTATTGAAAGGTATTCCCTTGACACGTATTGTTTTAGAGACTGATTCACCTTACCTGACTCCCGTTCCAAATCGCGGAAAGAGGAATGAAAGTGCCTATATAAAAGATACCTTAATAAAAGTTGCAGAGGTTTATGAAAAGATGCCGGAACGGGTTGCTGAAGCCACATCTGAAAACGCTTTAAAAGTGTTTGGAATGCTCAAATAAGCCTCTAAAGGTTTTAAAATATATTAATTTGGAGTATTTCTTTGAGATAAAAGAGCTAGAATGCTTTAGAAGAAGAAAAAAAAGGATACATTTGTAGCTGAAAAGGCTCAAACCTGTTTAGGGAGAGATGCTCGAGTGGTTGAAGAGGCACGCCTGGAAAGCGTGTATACGCCAAAAGTGTATCGCGGGTTCGAATCCCGCTCTCTCCGCAGATGAGCAAATGGAATTTGGAAACAACTAAAATAAATACAATAATAATAATTTAATTAATTAATCTTAAAAATTAGACACACAATGAAAAAGTTATTCGCAATTGTTGCTGTGATGGGAGTCTTAACATTTGGCTCAACTCAACTTGCTCAGGCTCAAGATGCTCCTGCTGCTGAACAAACTGAACAGGCTGCACCAGCTGCAGTAGAACCAGCTGCTGCTGATGCTTCTGTTGCCGGCGTTGAAGAAGGTGGTATTCACAAAGAAATTAAAGTAAAATTCATTGAAGGTACTGCATCTTTCATGAGTTTGGTAGCTATTGCATTGGTTATCGGTTTGGCATTCTGTATTGAACGTATCATTTATTTGAGCTTGGCTGAAATCAATACTAAGAAATTTATGGCTTCTATCGAAGCTGCTTTGGAAAAAGGTGATGTTGAAGCTGCAAAAGACATCGCTCGTAACACCAGAGGTCCTATTGCATCTATTTACTATCAAGGTTTGATGAGAATTGATCAAGGTATTGATGTAGTAGAAAAATCAGTTGTATCTTATGGTGGTGTGCAAGCAGGTTACCTTGAAAAAGGATGTTCTTGGATTACACTGTTTATCGCAATGGCTCCGTCATTAGGATTCTTGGGTACTGTAATCGGTATGGTGCAGGCATTTGATAAGATCCAGCAGGTAGGTGATATCTCTCCGACGGTTGTTGCAGGTGGTATGAAAGTAGCCTTGATTACAACTATCTTCGGTTTGATCGTTGCTTTGATTCTTCAGGTATTCTACAACTATGTACTTTCTAAGATCGAAGCTCTTACAAGTGAAATGGAAGATTCTTCTATCTCTTTGCTTGACATGGTAATCAAATATAACTTGAAATACAAAAAATAATCTGAGATGAGTAAGTTATCATATAAATTATCGTACTACGTACTGTACGCAATGTTTGCTCTTATCCTGGTGGTATTAGGTCTCTTTTATTTTGGGGGAGATGCTCAGGGAACAGCTGCATTGGCAGGCGTTGATCCGGAAATGTGGCAACCTGCAAATACAGATGCATTATTGTATTTGATGTATGCACTTTTCGGACTTGCAGTAGCTGCAACTATTATTGCTGCTATATTCCAGTTCGGTTCAGCGTTGAAAGATAATCCGGTAAGCGCTATTAAATCATTGATCGGTCTTATTCTTTTAGTTCTTGTACTGGTTGTTTCTTGGGCTATGGGTAGCGAAGAAACTTTGAGAATACCAGGATATGATGGAACGGACAATGTTCCTTTTTGGTTGAAGCTAACTGATATGTTCCTTTATTCAATCTACTTCCTTTTGGGGGCAACAGTTGTTGCTATCATCTTGAGTAGCATTAAGAAGAAATTATCATAATCCAATTGAGCTTGCTCAATTAAATATAGTAATACTATGGCAAAAGGAAAAAGAAAAGTTCCTGATATAAATTCAAGTTCTACGGCTGATATCGCTTTCTTGTTGCTGATCTTCTTCTTGATTACAACTTCTATGGATACGGACCGTGGTTTGGCAAGACGTTTGCCGCCACCGCCTGAAAATGATAAGGAGCAGAAGAATGAAGACAAGGTTAAGCAACGTAACGTTCTACAGATTTACCTGAACATGTATGACCAGTTGATGGTTAATGGTGAAATCATGAATGTTCAGCAGTTGAGAGCGAAGACTAAAGAGTTTGTTGCTAATAAATATAATGATGAATCGTTGCCGGAAAAAACATCAAAGGAGGTTGATTTCTTTGGTCCGACAATGGTCACTGAAAAGCATGTAGTCTCTTTACAGAACGACCGTTCTTCTTCATATCAGGCATATATTGACGTACAAAATGAATTGGTTGCTGCTTACAATGAACTGAGAGATGAACTATCTCAGGAAAAGTGGGGAAAGAATTATTCAGAGTTAAATGAAGATCAGCAGAAAGCTGTTCGTGAAATTTATCCTCAGAAGATTTCTGAAGCTGAACCTAAAAAATATGGAGAAAAGAAGTAATGGGAAAATTTAATAAAACAGGTAAACGTGAAATGCCTGCGTTGAATACTTCTTCTCTGCCTGACCTTATCTTTACGCTGTTATTCTTCTTTATGATTGTAACAACGATGCGTGAGGTAACGTTGAAGGTTGAATTTAAGATTCCGCAAGCAACAGAATTAGAAAAGCTTGAAAAGAAATCATTGGTTACGTTTGTGTATGTAGGAAAACCAATGAGAGAGTTTCGTCAGAAGATGGGTTCTGAGAGCCGTATCCAATTGAATGATGCTTTCGCCGAAGTTTCGGAAATTCAGGATTATATTATTGCAGAAAGATCAAGCATGAAAGAGTCTGATCAGGCAATGATGACTGTATCTCTGAAGATCGATAAGGATACGAAGATGGGTATCGTAACTGATATCAAGAATGCGCTTCGTCAAGCTTATGCTCTGAAAATTAACTACTCTTCGCAACATCGCGAATAAAAGGTTGATTGAATATATTTGAAAAGGGTGCTTAACTAAAAATAAATAGTTAAGCACCCTTTTCCTTTGGAATGAAATGACGAGAATGTTTAGGAATTCATTTTCACATTATAGACTTCCTTGTGAATTTTTTTCTTTACTGTGTCGAAATCCTGTTTGCATTGTAAACTGCCATATACCATCAGATACATCGGTAAGAAAGGGTCTCCGTTCTTGTATGGGGGTTGTTGGTACTCTTTCTCCCAAAGAACAAATCCTTGTCGTTTGTAGAAGTTTATGCGACGTTGTGCCATTTCTTCCAGAGGCATTTCAACTTCCAGAACGATGGGGAGGTTTAACTCTTTACATAAGAAGTCTAATACCTTTTTGCCATAGCCACTATTTCGTAATGTCGGGTTAATAGCAAAGTGTTCTACATAATAAAAATGGTCGAAATCCCAGTAGGTAATGAATCCCACAGGGGTATTATCATCAAAAATGATATTATTATGGAAGTTACCAATACGGTTGGTATATTCGCGCAAATCTTTCAGTTCACGGTATTCTTCCGGTGGAAAGGCTGCAATAAGCAGATCCTCCATAAATTGGTAATGTTGTACGTCAGACGTACTGATAGGTTGGAGTCTAATCATAAAGGTCTGGGTTTTGATTATTACTTTATTTCTTGTTGGTATAAAATTCGATAATTCTACGAATAGAACGTTGGCATACCGGACAGAAGGTCGGATATTCATTTGTTCGCATGCGGCAATCAAAGGAGGGACGGTAGATACCTTTTGCTGAATATCCACCGCCTTCATAAACACCTACCGGGTACTGTTTATTCATTTGCGGAGGAGTAGGAACAGGAACTCCTGCCGGAAGCATATCTTTCCATTTGGAGGAGAAATCTACACGGGTAGAGATATTCGGCTCCCAAGGTTCCACATCGAGCGGATAAGTGTCTGCCATTACATCTTCTTCATAGAAGTATTCGTCGCCTAAACCTCCAAAACTATGCCCGAATTCGTGTACTACCACAGGCTTGAAGGTAGGATGGTGGGCAGCAGTCAGTGTATAGGAGTTGTAAATACCTCCACCACCGTATTCTTCGGTATTGACGATGATGATAATATGCTCGTAAGGAATACCTGATAACGCGTTGTGTATTGACTTTACACGACTGGTAGTCAGATAGCGGTCGGAATAGAAAGTATCAAAATGAGAGTTAAATGCCGTTTGTCTCCAATCGTTTTTTCGTGGTACACTGACACCACTATCTTTTGACGGGCTGGCAACAGCAACAATATTGAACCGGCTTTTCATTGATTTGAATGGTTCATAAAAGAAAAGACTTTCGCATGTTTTTTCAGCATCTTTGTAGAATAGATCCATCTCAGCTTCAGTATACCCTTCAGCCAGGATGGCTACATCGATACAATCTGCTTCACTACCACTTTTCAGAAGGTATTTATGTGGCGTTATATGTGAGATACCCCGTTCATGAATCAGTATATCATCGGGATGTATAATATGTTTTAAATGAGCCATTACTTTTCGTGATGAGTTGAGTAGTGTGATCTCTATCTCTACCGGGTGTTGCGGATAAGGAAGCAGAAAAGTATTTTCAAATCCTTTTGCTGTTTTCTGAGCCTCGTCTGTAGAAAGCCACTCTTGAAAAAGAGAGGAAAAGGAGGTTTTATAGATACATTTTCGAGTGGTGAGATCAGTCATTGTGATCTGACCGTTACCCTCTAAAGGAAGTTCGGAGAGATGATGTCTGCGCCCTGCCCATGAAGGTAGGTGCGAAAGTTCATCCAGATAGATTGATTGGTGTTTGGCATCACCGGTGAAAATATAATCTACTCGTAATGTTTTGTCTTTGAAAAAGTCTGTAAACTCCTGTGCGTGTATGTTTATTACCATCAACAGGCATAGTATGAGGGTGGTATTTCGTTTCATATTTAGCGTATATTTATGTTTTTACAAAGGTACGAACAATTGCTGACTTATCCCATATTTAGAAATAAAAGTAATAAATCATAGTATTTATTGCCAAAAAATTATCTAACTTTGCAATAACATTCATGTATTAAAACAAATTGATCTAAAATGGGACATCATCAATTGGATACTTTAGATGAGCAGATTCTGAAGCTGATAGCAGATAATGCGCGTATTCCTTTTCTGGAAGTGGCACGGGCATGTAATGTTTCGGGTGCAGCTATCCACCAGCGTATACAGAAGCTGACTAATCTGGGGATATTGAAGGGTTCGGAGTTTGTCATCGACCCTGAAAAAATCGGGTACGAGACGTGTGCTTACATTGGAATTTACCTGAAGGACCCGGAATCATTTGATTCTGTGACAAAAGCTTTGGAAGCTATACCAGAGGTGGTGGAATGTCATTTCACTACAGGTAAATATGATATGTTCATCAAGATTTACGCAAAGAATAATCACCATCTGTTGAGTGTCATTCATGATAAACTGCAGCCGTTGGGGTTGGCACGTACTGAGACGCTTATCTCTTTCCATGAAGCTATTAAACGGCAGATGCCGATTATAGTAGACACAGACGATCAGGAGTGATTCGTTTTCTGTCTGTAACTATCTGGTATAATCAACGAACGCATAGGAGCAGAGATGTTTTTCATCCGCAGGATGGACTTCTCTGCTTTTTTCATGCCATACTGTAAGGTCTACTGAAGGGAAGAAAGCATCAGCTTCCACGGCTTCATCATCTATTTCAGTAAGGCAGAGTTCGTTGGCTATGGTAATAGCCTGGCGGTATACAGTTTCTCCGCCGATGACGTAAACATGCTCATCTTCGCAGCAATTTTGCAAAGCAGCTTCCAAAGAAGTGAAAACCTCGGCACCGGGAAAACTATTTGCCGGATTGGAAGAAAGAACAATATTGCGACGGTTGGGAAGTGCACCTTTAGGAAGTGACTCGAATGTTTTTCGGCCCATTATAATTGTATTTCCTGTGGTGAGTGCTTTAAAACGTTTGAGGTCATTGGGCAGCCAGAACAAAAGCTTATTTTTGAAGCCGATAGCCATATGGCGATCTACAGCGGCTATAATGCTGATTTTACTCATAATGTTTATTGGAATTTGGTAGTTATTAGCAGTTGGAATCTATGCAATATGTCGTTAGAACATAAAAATACGATCATGCTGCATAGCTTCTAATTACCAACTACTAAATTTTAGCTACTGATTTATACCGAAACTTTTCCCGCAATATGTGGATGCGGATCATAGTTTATTAATTCAAAATCTTCAAATTTGAAGTCGAAGATATTTTTTACATCCGGATTTATCTTCATTTGGGGTAGCGGACGTAGTTCACGGGTTAATTGTAGCTTTACCTGTTCCATATGGTTCAGGTAGATATGCGCATCTCCCAATGTATGTACGAAATCTCCGGCTTTCAATCCGGTCACTTGTGCCATCATCTGTAATAACAAGGCATAAGAGGCGATATTGAACGGAACTCCCAGGAAAATATCTGCACTCCGTTGATAGAGTTGCAGGCTCAGACGGCCATTTGCTACATAGAACTGAAAGAAAGCATGACATGGGGGTAGGTTCATATTATCAAGGTCTCCTACATTCCAGGCACTTACGATGATTCGTCGGGAGTCAGGGTTGTGTTTGATTGTATCTACCACTTCACTGATCTGATCGATAAAACCACCTTTATAGTCAGGCCATGAACGCCACTGATAACCATAGATATGTCCCAGTTCTCCTTTTTCGTCTGCCCATTCATTCCAGATACGAACACCGTTATCTTGTAGGTATTTTACATTTGTATCTCCCTGCAAGAACCATAATAGCTCATATATAATAGATTTCAGGTGCAATTTCTTAGTCGTCAGGCAAGGGAATCCCTCGTCGAGATTGAAGCGCATCTGATGTCCGAAAACACTGATTGTACCAGTACCGGTGCGGTCACTCTTTTCAGCACCTTCGGCAAGTACACGGCTGAGTAAATCTAAATACTGTTTCATACTGCAAAGGTAGAAAAAAAGTAGTTAGAATCCAGTAGTAAGTAGTTAGAATCTATGCAGATTATAAAAAGGGAGTGAATAGGTTGGCAAACCACCCGACAAACTTCTTCCACGGTGAACGCTTTTTCCATATTTCGGGGGTGAGCTTAGTACAGTGTTGGGTATCAGCCTCGAATACACTGTCAAGTTGTGCTGTGAACTCCTTGTCAAAGATAAAAGCATTTGTCTCATAGTCGTAGCGCAGGCTTCGACTGTTAAGGTTGGCGGTGCCTACCGTACAAAAGGTCTCGTCCACCATCATGATCTTCGAGTGGTGAAATCCGCCATTATACAGATATATATCTGCGCCCCGTTTCATTAGTTTGTGTACTTTATAGAGCGATGCATCCGGCGTGAAAGGTATATCTGCCTTGGAGGAGATCATAATCTCTACCTTTGTACCTTTCTCAAGTGCGTAGTTTAGTGCTTTCCGAATCGAAGAGGTGGGCACGAAGTAAGGATTCACTATTCGTACATTTTCTTTTGCCGCATAGATAGACATGGCATAAGTATGGCTGAGCATGCGGGTATTCTTTTTCGGTGTACGATCGACGATGGCAACGGTAATTCCGTCAATACTATCTGCCGGAGCCGGAAATTCGGGAAAGTAGGCCTCTCCGGTGATATCCTGCTTGGTTGTTTTATTCCATATTGTGAGAAATATTTCTTGCAGAATGTCTACTGCCGGGCCTTCAATGCGGATATGCATATCACGCCATGTACCAATTTTGGGGAGTCCGTTGATGTAATAATCTGCTATATTCATTCCTCCGGTATAGCCTATTTTTCCGTCGATAACAACTATTTTCCGATGATCCCGGTGTGCTGCGTGGTTGATATAGGGAAACTTAAACGGATCGAATTTGACTATTTCGATGCCCCGTTCGCGGATTGCTTTGAGATGACGCTTCTTCAGTGGCTTATTATTAGACCAGTTGCCGAAAGCATCGAATAAGGCGCGTACTTCCACTCCTTCCTTTACTTTTTCGGCCAATAGATCGAAAAGTGCGTTGGCAATAGAATCATTCCGGAAGTTAAAGTATTCCAAATGTATATGGTGTTTAGCACCGCGGATAGCTTCAAAGAGATCCTCAAATTTCTCGCGTCCGCTTTTGAGCAACTTTACTTTATTACCATGCGTAATAGGGATACCCGATTCTTGGAGGAAATTGAGTACCATCTGGTCGCTGGGTAATTCGGTAGTGTCTTGTCGCTGTACCCATAAACTGTCTATTTCATCTGCTTTAATGTTGCTTGTCGTCAAAAGCAACAAAATAAAAAATATATGTAGTCTCAAAACTTGTAGTCTTTATTTAGTTTACTAAGGAAACAAAGATACAACTTCTCTGTTCGGAGCTCTTTTCTGTCAAGAGTAGATTTATCATAGTTTAACAATTTAAAAGCTGTTTTCCTATCATTTGATGTTACGTCTCACCAGATTAAGAGATAAATTATTATCTACTGATGAAAAAAAAGTTTGCCGGTATCAAACGGATTGTTTATAATCGGGATATTGTTGATATGCTGGTTGCAAACAAGACCGATGTACCTGTTTACAGGGTATATTGGAACCTATTGATTAAAATATCCTTGTTTGTATAAATAAAAAAGAGGAAAGCATGGGCTTCCCTCTTTTATTTATTAAATTGAATATATGATTGTAATACGTTTACAAATATACTACATTACAAATCCAAAAGCAACTTTTTGCTTTGTTTTTTCTTATGCCATAGACCACGCTTTGCGTACTCCCAGAAACATAAGTACCGCTGCGGCGATAATCAGTGATTTGAGATCAATGCCTGTTGCGGCTCCGCTTTGCACCATCGATACGAATATATCACGTGCAGTACCTGCTACTGCCTGAAGTCCGTCGTAAGCAAAAAACAGCACCACAGCTACAAGTGTAATAAATACGCTCCATATTTTCACCAGCAGTCCTGTACGGTAGGGCAGATGGTGCATTACACGGCGACTAAAGCCATTATCGGGTATTTCTTGTTTTTGTTTTGCAAAGAATTCCCGTATTAGTTTATCATCTGTTTCCATCATAACCGTTTTGTTTTAAATACATTGCCAATTTCTCTTTACCACGCGACAGGTGACTTTTTACTGTTCCTGCCGGTATACCCACAATTCCCGCAATTTTGTCTATACTTACATCTTCTATATAGAACAAAGTGATGCAGGTTCGTTCCACTTCTTTTAGCTTTTCAAGTGATTGGTAAATGTCCATGCGTTGCCCCACGTTTTCCTGTTCAACACTATTGGTAGCATCTACTTCTCTGGAGTCCAGCTCGGTTGTTTCCTTCCGACTGCGAATATAATCATAAAATACATTATAAGCAATACGATAAAGCCATGTTGAGAAATTTGAAAGATTTTTAAAGGTTGCTATACTTGTATATGCTTTGATGAATGTATCTTGTGCCAGATCGTCGCTCAAATCGCTGTCGCCGCACGTCAGGTTGAGGAAGAAGCGCCGGATAGGCGATTGATACTTCTGAACCAATTGGTTGAAGGCCCTGGTGTTTTTAAACACCACGACCTGTGCGACTAACGATATGTCGTTGATCTGACTCATTTTTGTTCGTCAGTAGGATGTTGATTACGGGCAACCAACCATTGTCCGAGGCCGGTGAACATTATCAGCAGGCCTATACACCCCAGAGCAAAGCTGTCTGTTATAGCCCAAAGGAAGATGAACAATCCGGTGCCGAGGCACATGTTTTTAATCCCCTTGGAGCGTGTGTCCGTATTCAGGCTCTCTTTAAGGATACCTTCCGGAATGGGCTGTCCGGCAGCAATGGCTTTTTCTACCAGTTTGTAACGTTCACGCCTATTCTTGTAGCGGAAGTAAAACGCAATGAAGATAACAAAAATAGGGAAACCGAAAACTAATATCAGGATGAAGAATGCAAGAGCAATACCTTTGGATGCCATTCCGCTAAAGTCTTTGACTAAAGAGAAATCTTCGTCATTAAAACCTGTGTAACTATATGTACTGTCATAAGAATCAGTCGATTCGCTTTCTACGGTCACTCCATCTTCTGCTGTATCCTTGTATTTGGGAGTATATACTGAATCGTCATTGGTTTTGCTGACTGTAATTGTTACCTGTCCGGTACTATCTTTGTAGACGGTTTTCTGCTTTTGTGCAAATGACATGGAGCAGTAGAGGGTTGCCACCATCAGAGCAATTAGAATTCTTTTCATATCTTGTAATTTTTTTGTTTCTTTGGTTGTTAGACGTAGTTAGCCTGCCGGAAAGTTGCAAAGAGACAAAATATTTTTGATATTTGCAGGATTTAACAGAAGAAAATCAATGGAGTTGCAGTTTATTCAGAGTAAAATATATGAGATACGTGGACAGAAGGTGATGCTGGATCGGGATTTGGCAGAGCTTTATGGTATAGAAACGAAACGTTTAAAAGAAGCGGTGAGGAGAAATCTCAGGCGCTTTCCTGTCGACTTTATGTTTGAGTTGAACCGGAAAGAGTTTGAATTTTTGAGGTCGCAAATTGCGTCCTCAAACGGGCGGGGTGGATTGAGGTACATGCCTTTTGCTTTTACAGAACAAGGAGTAGCTATGCTTTCTTCAGTCCTGAATAGCGATGTAGCTATTGAGGTCAATATCTCAATTATGCGTGCTTTTGTTGCTGTACGCCAATTGATATCTAATCCTCCGGTTAATGACCTGGCGAAGCTACAATCTGAAATTCAGGAATTGAAAGGATATATCGAAGAAGTCTTTGCCGGTTATAACGATATAAATGATGATACGCGTATGCAGATAGAATTGATAAATCGGACTCTTGCGGAGTTACAGACCAAAGAGAAAGATGCCAGTAAACCCCGTAATCCAATCGGCTTTAATACATACAAAAAGTAAATCCTATGAACTTGCCAGCCTCTTTTACCGACTATACCCGTGCCTTGTTGGGCAACGAAGAATATGAAAAGTTATTTGTCGCCCTGGAGCAAGAGCCTCCTGTCAGTATCCGCCTTAATAAGTTGACAATTGACAGTGGACAATTGACAGTGACTATGCAGGCTGATAGCGTAGCCAACTCTCAACTTTTAATTTTCAACTCTCAACTAAAACAAGTTCCCTGGTGCGAAGAGGGGTATTATCTCGATCAGCGTCTGACGTTTACTTTTGATCCTCTTTTTCATGCCGGTTGTTATTATGTGCAGGAAGCCTCGTCTATGTTTGTTGGTCAGGTGCTGCAACAGTATCTATCCGAAGAGCCTGTTGTGATGCTTGATCTTTGCGCTGCTCCCGGTGGAAAGTCTACCCATGCATGTAGCCTTTTGCCGGCAGGAAGTCTGTTGGTTGCAAATGAAGTGATCCGCAATCGTTCGCAGATACTTGCAGAGAATCTGACAAAGTGGGGGTATCCCGGGGTTGTAGTGACGAACAATGATCCGGCAGATTTTTCACGTCTTGGAGGTTTTTTTGATGTAATACTTACCGATGTACCTTGTTCCGGTGAGGGTATGTTCCGAAAAGATCCCCGCGCAATTGAAGAGTGGAGTTCGGATAACGTTGAAATATGTTGGCAACGTCAACGCCGTATTATTGCTGATATCTGGCAATGTCTTAAACCGGGTGGTATACTTATATACAGTACTTGTACTTATAACACGAAGGAGGACGAAGAAAATGTACGGTGGATTTGTGATGAGTTTGGGGCAGAAGTACTTCCGCTGGATATCTCTTCGGAATGGAACATCACAGGAAACCTGCTAACAGGGACAAACTTTCCGGTCTATCGTTTTTTGCCTCATAAAACGAGAGGAGAGGGGTTCTTTCTTGCCGCACTTCGGAAACCGGAAGGAGAGAAAGAAATGTACGGTGCTGCAGGTTCGGAGTCATTTGCTTATGAAGCCGGAAATGGAAAGGCTACCCGCAAAAAAGTGTCTGCTATGCGAGGTAAAGCAGCTCCTGCACCGATTGGGAAAGAACAATTAGCGACAGCAAAAAGCTGGCTTGCAGCTCCTGAAGCGTATGAACTGTCAGTAAATGGAAACACGATTACTGCATTTCCTAAAGAATACATCGGTGAGTTTGCCACTTTGCAGCAGTTTCTCCGCATAGTACAAGCGGGTATCACAGTGGGGGAAGTGAAAGGGAAAGATCTTATTCCCGATCATGCACTTGCCATGAGCCGGGCATTGCAACCGGGTATTTTCTCTACAGAAGAAATCAGTTACGAACAAGCCATTGCTTATTTACGCAAAGAGGCCATCTCTTTATCAGAGACAGCCCCTCGTGGTTATGTATTGCTTACTTATAGATCGGTTCCCCTCGGTTTTGTGAAGAATATAGCAATCGTGCCAATAACCTTTATCCGCAGGAGTGGCGTATTCGCAGCGGATATTTGCCCGAAGAGATACGCATCCTGTGATGACGAACCGGACATCGGATCCGACTGTGTTCTTTCCGGTTAAGGCAATATTCCTTCCGGCATTTCCAGTCCGGTGAATGAAAAGCCCAACTGCCTTCCTGTTCCTTCTTCTTCCAGAATGTAAGAAGGAGGAGGCTCTGGCGATGTCCGTGTATCTCCTGTCGGGGGAGTATCCCAGTTCAGATTCAGGTTCTTGTCCAACCGGTGGAGTATATACGGATTGCGTGAAGGATGAACTTATGTGAACCGGTCAAGGCTTCTGCGTGCTCCACACTCTCTGTAAAGGTGAGTGTCATATTGGCCTGGTCGTCCATTCCCGGTTCGAGTACATAATTTCCTTTTGCTACCAGTACCAACCCGGATGAAAAGGCTGTTTGAGGCCCCTGTTTGAAGAAATATGCATCCCGTGCACGATTGTTGATAAGAAACATATCCGAAATACCGGGCAGCATCTCTGCCGTACCATTCTCAGACAGTGAAGATCCATATCCACGGGATAGCCGCATTGTTTCGTAATTATCCACAACTTTAATTGTCAAAAGACAACTTTCCAGCGTTGCATAGTCTGTGACTTTCAAGGTCGTTTTTCCCGTAAGGATTCCCCGGACGTAGATAGCACTGCCACCCGGAGTCGACCATCCCTGTTCCACTTGTGCACTGACAAGGCGTTGATCTTTTACTTCTAATGAGTAATCACCGTTTCCGCTTTCCAACCCCAGGTAGCGTATACCTCCCATAGGGACTTCGTATGTGTCGTTATAAAAGCGGAGCGGACTGTTGTTGTCGTCCTTACATGCGCTCAGCAGAGTAAGGATACAGCACAAAGCTGTCTGATAGAAATGTTTAGGTATCATAATCAGTATTTTATGTTTGCTGCAAATATAATGTATTCTTCTATCTTCGTCAACAAAAATCTTCAAACAATGTCTGGCAAAGTAGAATAGATTCTACAATTGATTCTTATATATCTTCGCCATCGCTTTCTGATATTGGTTTTCCAGTTGCAGATAGTTTTGTTTGCTTTGGTATACTACCGAAACTTCTACAAAGTACTCAATCATACTGATCTGCCCACCGGTCAGTGCTTGTTTCAGCATTTCGAGGTCTTGCTGTGCCTGGAAGGTTTTTTCGTACTCGTCCATTGAACTGCGCAAAGTTTGTGCCTCCTGATAAAGTTGTGCTACTTGTGATTCTGCCTGTAGCATGGCGCTTTCCTTTAGGAAATCTGTGTTCATGGCTTGTGCTTTCGCTATCTTTACTTTACTTTTGTTTTCAAAGATCGGAAAAGAGAAACCTACCACTACACCATTGAAAGGAGTACCCGATTCGGTATTCCGGCGGTATCCTAACTCCAGTTTCGGCAACCAGCCTTGTTTGTTGACACCAATCTGCTTACGGGCAGCTGCACTCTCACTGGCAAGTGTCTGCAGGGTTGGATCTGCAGCGAGTACTTCCGCTTTAAGCATCTGATAGTCCGAAGGAAGATAACCGCCGGATATGTATTCCCTTCAAATACTACAGGAATATTTCCATTCAGGGTATTCAGTTCCTGAAGCTTGTTACGCAAGGCTGTTTCGTTTAGCGAAGCCTCTGTTTTGACGTTTAGCAGTTCCAGGTTGATCTTGTTCGTTTCAATAATGTTGGCATCGCTGTTTGCAAGCGTTTCTTGTACATTGCCGAAAGCTCTTCCGCATTACGTAAACGTTCTTGTAAGATCTGCTTTTGCTGGCGAAGCATGATAATGTCCAGACATACTTCCTTGGCCTGTAGCAGGATACCTTGCCGGAAGATACTTGCCTGTCCGTCGAAAGAGCTTGTTTTCAGACGATTCAGTTTTGCACGGCTGGCGTAGAGGCTGGGAAAGTCGAAGCTTTGAGAAACAACAAGCTCTCCGATTGTCTCATTTTTGTCTTTTGCGCCCCAAAGGTGTGCATAAGAGAGACTGGGATCTGCAAGGTTATTATCAGTCTTTGCTTCCAGTTTCTGTGAAGAGATAAGCTGGGCGTTTGCCTGCAACTCCTTATTGTTCGCTTCGATATTCCGAAGCACCTGTTCTATGTTACTTTGTGCCTGCACTCCTGCAATGGCAAGGAGTGTGGCAGTAAATATCGTTATTTTTTTCATTTCATTCTATTATTTATTCTTTTCATTAGAGATATTCCCACCATCTGTCGTTTGGCGTATCTCCTCCTTCTGTGGGGAGCGGCGATGCATCATCAGGTAAACAATGGGAATGATAAATCCGTTCAGGAAAGTCGATGTTAAAAGACCTCCTAAGATTACTTTTGCCATTGGACTTTGTATCTCGTTACCCGGCAGATCGCCACTCAGCGCCAGTGGTATCAGCGCCAGAGCACTGGAAAGTGCTGTCATCAAGATAGGATTCAACCGGTCCAGTGAGCCATGAATTACACTATCGTATACTCCCATACCCTCTTCCTGTTGCAGGTGATTGTAATGGCTGATAAGTAACATACCATTACGTGTAGCGATACCAAACAGAGAGATAAATCCGATGATGGCCGGGATACTGACTTCACCTGTGGTGATGAGTAGCGCAAATACGCCACCAATCAGCGCCAACGGCAAGTTCAGCAGAATCACTCCGGACTCTTTTACACTCCGGAACTCATGGTACAGCAGTAAGAAGATTATAACGATACTCATGAAGGAAGTCAAGGCCAGCGTGCGGCTTGCTGCCTGTTCGCTTTCAAATTGCCCTCCATATTCAATATGGTACCCTTCCGGGAGCTTTACGGAGGTATCTATCTTTTTCTGTATATCATTTACTACGCTGCGAAGGTCGCGGTCGGCTACGTTTGCAGAAATCACAATCTTACGTTTCACGTTTTCACGGTTAATGGTATTGGGACCCATAGCCGAAACAACATCAGCTACGTAACTTAGGGGTACCTTCTTTCCGTCCGATGTATCTACCATCAGGTTACGTATCTTCTCGGCTTCATCACGGAAGTTATCTTTCACTTTAACAATGAGATCGAATGCCTTGCCTTTTTCGTAAACCTGTGAAATGACTTCACCTGCCAATGCTACATTGATATATTCCGAGAATTCCGGCAGGGTGATACCATATTTGGCAAGCATTTCACGTTTCGGAGTGATTTTTAGCTGTGGGCGTTCAATCTGTTGTTCCACATTCAGGTCGGCAATACCGGGAATACCTTCAATAGCCCCTTTTATTTCATTACCTAAAGAGAACATTTTGTTTAAGTCATCTCCGAAAAGCTTAATAGCGATATTGGCTTTTGTTCCGGATAGCATAGCGTCGATACGGTGGCTGATAGGCTGGCCGATCTCGATATTTGCTCCGGTGATTGTACCCAGTTTCTCACGTACATCTGCAATGAGCTCACTGCGCGAACGGTCTTTCAGTTCAAATGGTGCTTCTATCTCCGAGGTATTCACTCCTAGGGCATGTTCATCCAGTTCGGCACGACCTGTTTTACGGGCCACGGTCTGTATCTCAGGAATAGTTAATAGCAACATTTCCGCACGGTGTCCCATTTTGTTACTCTCTTCCAGAGAGATACCCGGCAGCGAAGATATATTGATGGTAAATGAACCTTCGTTGAAAGGCGGTAAGAAGGAGCGTCCTAACGTGAAGAAACATCCCAAAGCAACAATAAACAGAGCAATGGTACTTCCCAACGTGATTCGTTTGTGATTAAGTACCCATCTCAATGCTTTTTCATAAACACCTTTCAACCAGCGTGCTACGAATGCTTCTTTGGGGATTTTGTCACTCTTGTTTCTGCCTAACAGGTAAGAGCATAGTACCGGAGTAACCGTTAAAGCCACTATTGTAGAAGCGAACAGTGCCACAATAAAAGCAACGCCCAGCGGTACTAACATACGTCCTTCCATACCTGTAAGGAAAAAGAGGGGTACGAAACTCACTACAATGATCAGTGTAGAGTTCAGAATAGGCATACGTACCTCTTTGGAAGCATTGAATACCACGTCGAGTACCGGGAGACGTTCAGTCTCCGATTTCATCCGGTTTTCACGGAGTCGTTTATATACGTTTTCTACATCTACAATAGCATCGTCCACCAATGAACCGATTGCAATTGCCATACCGCCAAGACTCATTGTGTTGATAGTCATCCCCATATAGTGAAGGGTGAGAATGGAAACAATCAGTGAAATGGGCAGTGTTACCAGTGAAATAATTGTGGTTCGTACGTTTGCCAGAAACAGGAAGAGCACGATCACAACGAAGATACCCCCTTCCAACAATGACTTTTTCACGTTTCCGATGGAGCTTTCGATAAAACGGCTTTGGCGGAAGATATCGGTAGAAACCTTTACATCCGCAGGGAGGTTCTTCTGTAAATCCTTTAAAGAAGCTTCCAGTTTATCCGTCAGTTCCAGTGTACTGGTAGAAGGTTGTTTGGTAACTGTCAGCAATACAGCAGGTTTTCCCCGTTCCGAGGCCGTACCCAACTTCGGAGCTTTTGCTCCGATGGCTACGTCTGCTATATCTTCCAATAGTACAGGTACGGTATTGATACTCTTTACTACGGCTTTTCCCAGCTGATCTGCCTTATCTGTAGAGAGTACTCCGCGTACTATATATTCGTTTCCATATTCATAAAGTACTCCACCGTTGGCGTTGAGATTCATATCCCGGGTGGTGTTCATTACTTCACCCATAGATACCCCATAGTGACGCATCCGTTCCGGGTCGAGTTGTATTTGATACTCTTTCAAGTCGCCACCCAAAACGGCTACTTGTGCCACACCTCCTGTTGAAAGCAGACGCGGACGAATTGTCCAGTCGGCGATAGTACGCAGGTCGAGCATAGATGTTGAATCTGCCGTAAGGCCGATAATCAGCATCTCACCCAATATGGAAGACTGTGGTCCCAGTGTTGGTTTGCCCACATTGGCGGGCAATGATTCATTGACTACTGCGAGCTTTTCGCTTACAATCTGCCGGGCCAGATAAATATCCGTTCCCCAGTCAAATTCTACCCAAACTACAGAAAATCCATTTGTGGAAGAAGAGCGTACGCGGCGCACGCCTGTTGCACCATTTACAGAAGTTTCTACGGGAAAGGTGACGAGCTGTTCCACTTCTTCAGCTGCCATTCCATTGGCCTCAGTCATGATGACCACTGTTGGCGCATTGAGGTCGGGGAATACGTCCACTTCTGTATGCATTGCGGTATACGTACCGCCAATCAGCAACAACACCGAGGCCACGAGTACCAGGATGCGGTTCTGAAGAGAGAAATGTATAATTTTATTTAACATGAAATGATTTACAATTAGACAATTTACAATTTACGATTGAAATTACAATTATTTACGATTGGACAATTTACGATTTACGATTGAAATTACTTTGATTTACAATCTCTTTCATCAATCGTAAATTGTAAATCGTCCAATCGTAAATCTTTTTTAGTGTTCATGGCTATGTGCCGGTATCGCATTACTTGCCGAAGCCAGTTTCACCTGGTAGGCACCGTTGACAACAACAGGATCGCCCGCTTTGACACCTGTCAGTATCTGTACGCTTTGCCCATTATCTGCACCCAGCGTCACTTCCTGCTTTTTATAGCCTTCTTCATCCAGTTGCAAATAGACAAAGAATAATCCTTGCTCCTCTGTCAGTGCAGTGCGAGGGAGCGAGATAACATTTTCCATCGGGGTTGACAGTAGATATACCTCTACAAACGAACCGGGAATAATATCTCCTTTGTTGTCAAACTCAAATGTTACCGGAACATAGAATGAATTATCTCCGGCAGACTTGCCAAACGAAAGGAGGCGTCCGCTTAATTCTTTCAGTGCATACACCTTATTATCATACGGCGTTTTGAAGTTAGCCGAACCAATAGTGCGCAGATATGGGTAGTATTTCTCTGAAACTTCTGCGCGCAGGAAAAGACGACGGTTTTGTGTTACGCTGACCAACGGTTGTCCGATGGTAACATAATCTCCCTCTTTGACTAAGATATTTTTCACATATCCGCCGATAGGAGAAGATATGGCTTGTCCGCCTTTGGTATTTCCTTTGGCGAGTGCTTCGTAGCTGATACGGGCATTCTCGTAATTTTGTTCGGCTTGTGCGAAATCTTTGTCGGATACGATTTTGTTTTTAACCAACGCTTTCATACGTTCGTATTCTTTCTTTGAGATTTCATAGGCAATACGGGCACGTTGCACCGGGTCACCATCTGCTATATTACTGGATGAGATGGTTAGCAGGGTACTGCCTTTCCCTACACTCATGCCCTCGGTAACTTTACCATGAAAGCTGACAACACCGGCTACCGTAGCTACGGCTACGCTTTCGTCTCCCTGTGCGGCAAGTACTTGTCCGCTGGTCTTTATCACTTGTTCAAAAGTTCCCGGTTCGATGGTACTCACCTTCACGCCGGCAGCTTCTGCCTTAGCTTTGGGAAGAATAATTTCATCGCTATGTTCGCTTTCGGAAGCTTCGCTACCGTGATTATGCCCTTCGCATTCTTTGGTGGCACTGTGTCCTTCATTTTCGTGGTCGTGTCCTTCGTGGTCATGGTCATGAGCCTCGGTACCATGATTGTGTTCTTCGGGATTATTCCCCGGTTTGCTGTTGCAGGAGCCCAGAATAAACAATCCCAGAACTCCCATAAAGATAAGTTTCTTCATGATTATATAATATACATTCTTAATGATTTCGTTTTGTAAATTCGTCACAATTCACCCTGCAAAAGTAGAAATTCGCGGGCGCAACTGTCTTGCAAACAATGTAATAACTACATTGTTTAGTTAGATGAATGTAGAGGGAGGGGCACGAAGTCCGAAGGCACGAGTGATATTCGTGCCGTGTAAAGACTCTCGGTAGACATATTCGTTTGTGAATTGTTTTTCCTGAGGTCGGAGTAGATTTTCAATTATAAAGTCGGTGAATAAGATAGCAACAAACATGTGTTGTGGTCCCAATTCTACCTGCGCACTGGGTGCAGGAGATGAAAAACGCGCCAGACATTCGTCACTGCAGCAGGAGTCATTTTCCCGGTGGTGATTGTGTACAGGGCATTGTTCTTCAGGTGTTACATCATGTTTCATGCAGATCATCCCATTGGCATGGTGATGATGGGGAACAAGGGGTACTGCCAGCATAATGATGCTGATGACAAATAGAATATAGAATATGTACCTTTTGTTCTTCAAGTTTAAATCTTTAATCGGTTGGCAAAGATAGGATTTACCTTATCGAATAGCAAATTATAGTACTTAAAATATTAAAAAGATAATTTGGAGGGATTTCACCACAGAGGCTCACAGAGTTCCACAGAGTATTATTATTCAATAAAACGCAGATTAACGCGGATTTGCACAAAGAAAGACGAGATAGAATAACAGTCTTTTAATTTGCGCAAATTCGCGTTAATCCGCGTTTCAAAATATACCCATCGCTTGGCCTACTTCCCCGTGCGGGAAGCACTTATTTTTTTTCTAATTCTTGCAGAGAGTCCATCTTTTTCTTTTCCAGGAATTCGTAGATGCCGCATAAGTGTTCTTTTACTTTCTTGTTGCCGAATTCGTATACTTTTGTCACCAGTCCATCCAAGAAGTCACGGTCATGTGAAACGACAATCAACGTACCGTCAAAATCAATCAGAGCCTGTTTTAGGATATCCTTTGTTTTGAGGTCAAGATGATTGGTAGGCTCATCCAGAATCAGCAGGTTTACCGGTTCGAGCAATAGCTTAATCATAGCTAAACGTGTACGTTCGCCTCCCGATAGTACTTTCACCTTCTTCATTGACTCTTCCGGTCCGCCAAACATGAAAGCTCCTAACAGGTCGCGTATCTTATTACGGATTTCTCCTTTAGCCACATCGTCGATGGTCTGGAATACGGTTAGGTTCTCGTCTAACAGTGAGGCCTGGTTCTGTGCGAAGTATCCTATCTGTACGTTGTGTCCCAGAGTCAATGTACCCTCATGTTCGATTTCTTTCATGATACATTTCACTAATGTGGATTTACCTTCACCGTTTTTTCCGACAAATGCTACCTTATCTCCGCGTTCTATAGTAAGTGAAGCATTTTTGAATACTGTATGTTCGCCATAGGTTTTACCTACATTGTCCATAATTACCGGATAACTACCCGAGCGGGGAGAAGGTGGAAATTTCAGGCGTAAAGCGATGTATCTTCTTCGTCCACTTCCAGCAATACCAATTTCTCGAGCATCTTCACACGGCTTTGTACTTGCAGGGTTTTGGAGTATGTTCCTTTAAACCGTTCTATGAATTCGGTGGTTTCGGCAATGAATTTCTGTTGTTCGTCATACTGTTTTTGCTGCTGCACACGACGTTCTGCGCGTAATTGCAGGTATTGGGAATAGTTAACTTTATAGTCATAGATGCGTCCCATTGTCACTTCGATGGTACGGGTGGTGATGTTATCGACGAATTTACGGTCATGGCTGATTACGATTACCGCTTTACCATTGTTGGTGAGGAAGTCTTCCAGCCATTGTATAGACTCAATATCCAGGTGATTGGTCGGCTCGTCCAGTAGCAATACGTCCGGCTTTTTCAGTAACAGTTTTGCCAGTTCGATGCGCATACGCCAGCCACCGCTGAAGTCACTTGTCTGCCGATGGAAGTCCTCACGCACGAAACCGAGTCCTAATAATGCTTTTTCTACATCCTCTTCATAGTTGGTTGCATCAATCGAATAGAACTTTTCACTCAGTGATGAAACCTTTTCAATCAGTTCCATATAACTGTCGCTTTCGTAATCAGTGCGGGTCTCCAGCTCTTTATTTAATTGTTCTATTTCGGCCTCCATTTCATGCAGATGAGCGAACGCCTGTGCTGTTTCCTCAAATACGGTACGTCCGTCTTCGGTCATTAAATGCTGTGGAAGATAAGCAATAACACACTCTTTGGGAGCTGAAATATTCCCTCGGGTCGGTTGGCGGACTCCTGCCAATATTTTAAGCAGTGTGCTTTTACCTGCTCCGTTTTTACCCATCAGGGCAATACGGTCTTTTTCGTTAATTACAAAAGAAATATCACTAAATAAGGTGGTTCCGCCGAATTCTACGGCAACTCCGTCTACTGAAATCATATATGTTCGTTAAAATGAGGTGCAAAGATAATGCAAACCGGGAGCAGAATAAAATGAACGAGTTCATTTTTTATGCCAAGGTGCAGCTTATCTTCGCTTTTTTGGCAAAGATAATCATTTATATTATTTTTTTTTATAACTTGCGCGCTGAATGCGTATGATATAATTACGATATACTAATATGTACACGCGAATATAACAATCATTATAATGGAAAATGAATCAACAACAGACTTCCGTCCGCTAATACTGGTGGCGGAAGACGATGACAGTAATTTCAAATTGATAAAGGCTATCATAGGAAAAAAATGTGATATCCTGTGGGCTAAGAACGGAGAGGAAATAGTGAAATTGTTCAATGAGAATCGTGGCAAAGCTGCAGCGATACTTATGGATATTAAAATGCCGATAATGACTGGTTTGGACGCAACAGTGATTATTCGTAAAGAGGATCAGAAAATACCTATCATAATGCAGACTGCATATGCATTCAGTTCCGATAAAGAAAATGCAATGAAATGTGGAGCTACAGAGGTATTGGTGAAACCCATTACATTGAGTATTTTGAGGAATTGCCTGACGAGTTATTTCCCGGATTTAAAGTGGTAACTGAAATGGCTTGCCTTATAGGCAGCTGAATTTTATAACTTGCATTATAAATATGAGCTACAGGTAGAATGGTATGCATTCACTTGTAGCTCATGTTTTATAAGATTGTACACTTATGCATGACAATATTGTACACTTTGGTATAACAAGAATGTACCCTCTTGTTATGTAAAAATGTACATTCTTATAAGTCTTGATTATTAGAGAGTTATGAACGTATTCTTTTCACTGAATAACTCATTCGTTCAAGCGGGGAAGTGTATCAATTGTTTTTATTTTCAATAGTTTCAGGTTTTCACAAGCCTGATCGTAATATCCTGAATATTCCAGTGATTTAGTGTCGTGTGCATCTACTCCAATGATGGCTGTGCAACCCTCGTTAACAGCAATATGCCAAAACTCCGGGTGTGGATAGGTCAGAGTGCCAAAAGCCTGGTTGTGGTCCATCATTCCTATATTATATTCCAAAGGGATATTAAGCCGGGCAGCTGTGCGGCAAATGTGCCGGCTAATTAATTTACAGTGGGAATCAAATTCCGGATAAGAACGCATGAAAAGATCAGGGTGGGCCAAGTAAGCAAACAGACCGCTTTCCATTCCTTCGATTGCACTCTCTTCGTAGAGTTCGAGCATGTCTGGTGTGGTAGTGTTACGTCCGAAGTAGGGAAATTTTTCGTCTGTGTGGAAATGATGATTGCCAAAGATGATAAAATCGAGCTTATATTCTTTTATCAGTTCTTTCAGCCAATGTATGTATTCAGGAAAATATTCGCATTCCAATCCTAAATGTATCTTTATCCGGTCTTTATATTTTTCTTGCAGGCTCCGGATACTCTCTACATATTCAGGGAATTCTTCAGGAGTCATCCGGATATCTGATACATAGTCCGTATGATACTTCCACGGACTATGGTCTGAGAACCCTACTATCTGATAACCTCCTTTGATGGCACTTAAAACAAATTCTTCGTCACTCCCTGTCGCATGGTGGCAGCGGGTAGTATGGGTGTGGTAATTAGTTTTCATTTTGTTATAATTTCATCCATGCAGATGTCAAACGGCTCTGCAGGTACCTCTTCAAGCAATTGAAAGGGAAAACATATTCCAAGTTTTGTGGCTGTAATGTGGGGGAGGAGTTTGTCGTAATAACCCTTACCTCTTCCTAACCGATGTCCGGTTTGGTCAAAAGCGACGCCCGGAACTACTGCCAGTTCAATGGAATCATAGTCGGTGAACAATTTTCCGGTAGGTTCGGCGATACCATAAGAACCGATAATCAGATCCTGGGGGCTTGTATAAAGTCGTAGTTCCAGATAATCTCCAACAACGACAGGTAATATTATCCTTTTTCTTTCACTCCACTTCTCAATGAAGGAGTGGGTCTGGACTTCATCCTTCAAGGAGTGGTAGAGTAGTATGGTGTTTGCTGCCTGGAAAGCCGGATGACTTTCCAGGTTAGCTAAAATATCAGCAGAGAGTGCCTTCAGCGTAGAGTCGCAATACCGGGTTTTCTCTTGCGCTATCAGCTTGCGCAGTTCTTTTTTTCTTTCCTTCATCGTTTTTCTTGATTTCCGGTTCTTCAACTATTTCCGGTGCTTTGGGGAAAGCCTCACCTTTTTCCAGCAAATCCAATCCTTTCTTCACAGTCGGATCTGTCAGGTTGGAATATTTGATATAAGCTTCTTTTCCCAACATATTGTAAATGATGTTTCCGAAGATATTCTTTTCCAGTAGTTTATATGACTTCTGAATGAGTATATTTCTTCTCTTAACGCCTTTTGTTTCGGCATAACGAACGAATTGCTCAACGAGCCCCTGCTGACGCAGGTAGTTTACGAGTGATTCTTCCGTATCGTATTTACTTAGTTTCTCGCGGTTGTTGTCCGTATACTGGAATGTAAAGAGGATAGTCAACCCCTTGTTTAGTACGGTAGACAAGTAGGAGGTGACACCGGTAGTATCTTGTGGCACAAATACGTCGGGCATAATACCGCCACCACCGTATACAGGGCGTCCTAACCCGGTTGAGTAGCGCTGTGATTCGTCCAGTTTTATACTGTCACGTGAGAAAAATTCTCCGTGGGTATAACGGTTGTACAAATCCATTTCATAATTGCGGTCTTTTCCATTTTCGTATGGGCGCTGTATACAACGTCCTGACGGAGTGTAGTAACGGGCAATTGTTAGACGAATGGCAGAACCGTCGCTGAAATCGATGGGTTGCTGTACCAGTCCTTTACCGAATGAACGACGTCCTACGATAGTTCCACGGTCGTTATCCTGAATAGCACCCGAGAAAATTTCGCTGGCAGAAGCCGATCCTTCGTCCACAAGAACAACCAATGGGAGATTCTGGCAGCTTCCTGTTCCGTTAGCAACTTCATCCAGACGTTTGTATTTACGTCCCTGTGCATAAACAATTAATTTTCCTTGCGGCAGAAACTCATTTACCATTCGTGTGGCAGCATCCATATATCCTCCGGTGTTTCCACGAAGATCTATGATAAGTCCTTTGCAATTCTTATGATTCAGTTGTGCGAGAGCATTTAATAATTCTACGTGCGACGTGCGTCCGAATTTACTGATTTGGATATATCCGAAATCATCGTTCAGCATGTATGCGGCATCTATTGTGTTCTGCGGGATATCGCCACGGGTAATCGTGAAATTGATCAGGTCTTTTTCGGTTGCACGCTTAATACCTAATTTTACCTGACTGCCTTTCGGTCCTTTCAGTTTACGCATGGCCCGTTCGTTGGTGACTTCTTTTCCAACAAAGAGGCTATCATCTACGGTTACAATACGGTCACCTGCCATTAGTCCTACTTTTTCGGAAGGTCCGCCGGGAATAACGGCATTTACATGTATGGTATCGTATTGTATTGTAAACTGGATACCTATTCCACTAAAACTTCCTTCCAATTCAGAGTTTACTTCTTCCAGATTTTGTGCTGGAATGTAGGTTGAATGCGGATCAAGTTCAGCCAGAATCTGAGGCATTGCTTTTTCTACAAGGTCTGTCATGTTCACCGTATCTACATATTGGTCATCAACAATACGGAGTAAAGCATTCAACTTATTGGATGATCCGTTGATAATGCCTAAGCGATTGCCTGCAAAATGTTTGGCGTAGAACGTTCCGATGAGGATTCCGATTACTACGCTGATAGCAATGATGACAGGGGTAAAACGGGAAGAGTTTTTTGTACTCATGCTTTTTTATTAGTTATTAGTTAGTAGTTGCAAGCTGCGGGGAGCTATGCTATAACTGCGGTTTGCTGTTTTTTCTTTTTTTGTTATTGTTACTCGTGGTCGGTTGTCACAAATATGACTTCTATTCCGGCCCGTTTGAGTAATTCAATTCCATCTTCCAGACGATAATGCTCGGAGTAAACCACTCGTTTGATACCTGCCTGGATGATGAGTTTAGCACATTCAATACAAGGAGAGGCCGTGACGTACATGGTAGCACCATCACTGCTGTTGTTAGAACGTGCTATTTTGGTTATGGCGTTTGCTTCGGCATGAAGCACATAGGGCTTTGTGACATTGTTTTCATCTTCACAGACATTCTCGAAGCCGGAAGGCGTTCCGTTATATCCGTCGGAAATGATCATTTTGTCCTTGACAATCAATGCTCCTACTTTGCGCCGTTGGCAATACGAATTTTCAGCCCAGATGCTGGCCATACGTATATAACGTTTATCTAATTCTGATTGTTTATCCATTATCATATGTGTTTTATCTTTCGGGTGCAAATGTAATGCACAGAGTTTCTGTATTATATTCAAAATAGAGGTACAAATTGTATTCATCTCCTTCATAGGAGGTTGCTTTGGTTATTGCTTCGATGATGAACTGCCCCAATTTGTCATTTGAATCGGTCACCCTTTTATCTTTTACAGTTGTTCGGAAAGTTTGTTTTTCGCCATTTGCTTCCCATGTACCGTTCATAACCACAGAACCGGAACCGTTGAAGTCACCATTGATCCTGTTTTCACTTGTACTGCCTGTGAAAGTTATCCGGAATGCCCTTGTTCCGGTGGTTGGATCATAAGACAAATAGTTCTTTTCGTCTACTCCCGGAAAAGTATACCATCTATGTTCACCCTTTTTGGTGATATAGGTCATCTTCCATGTTTTCCCTGTGAATATCTTTTGCACATCATCCGTATCATTACATCCGCTTAAAGCTGGAATCAGCATGATTGCAAACAATATTCCGATATATTTCAATATTTGTTTCTTCATCTTGGTTTCTAATCTTCAGTTTTTTTATTTCCAGTGTTTTCTTTAATGCCATTTCTGATGAGCAATGCGTCAATTGTAGGCTCTTGTCCACGGAAGCGCTTATAAAGTATCATTGGATGTTCTGTTCCACCTTTTGACAGAATATTGTTGCGGAATGATTCGGCAACTTCTCTGTTAAATATACCTTTCTGTTTAAACAACGAGAAAGCATCCGCATCCAATACCTCCGCCCATTTATAACTGTAATATCCGGCAGAGTATCCTCCGGCAAAGATGTGTGAGAACTGTGTACTCATACAGGCATCTTTCACAACCGGTAATATTTGTGCTTTGGCCCATGATTGTTGTTCGTACTCTTTCACATCTCCTTCAAAAGGAGCATTACGGGTATACCATGCCATATCCAACAAACCGAAACTAACCTGACGCAGACAAGCATAGGCAGCATTGAAATTGGAGGCATCTACCAGCCGTTTTATCAGTTCTTCGGGTAGCTTTTCGTCCGTCTGATAGTGTTGGGCAAACGTATTAAGGAACTCTTTTTCGATAGCAAAGTTTTCCATAATTTGTGAAGGTAACTCTACAAAATCCCAATAAACACTGGTGCCGCTGAGGCTCTCGTAAGTAGAATTTGCAAACATGCCATGCAGCTGTGCCCGAATTCATGGAGAAATGTTTCCACTTCGTCAAAAGTCAGTAAGGCGGGTTTGTTTCCTGTTGGTTTTGTAAAGTTCATCACGATAGACACATGTGGCCGGCTGTTTTCTCCTGTCTTTTCGTCTATCCATTGGCCTTTATATTCGGTCATCCACGCACCTGCACGTTTTCCTGTACGTGGATGGAAGTCTGTATAAAGTATGGCGAGCGTTTTATTGTCTTTGTCAAGTACCTCATAGGCATCCACATCCTTGTGATAAACCGGAATATCGATGTTTTTTTTGAAGGTAATTCCATACAGGCGGGTTGCCAGGCCAAATACTCCTTCTTTTACTTTTTCCAGTTCAAAATAAGGACGCAACATTTCTTCATTGATATTGAACTTCTTATCCTTTAGTTTATTAGAATAGTAACTCCAATCCCAAGGCATAACGGTGAACCCTGCACCTTGTTCCTGGCGTGCCAACTCCTGTACTTCCTGATATTCTTTCTTTGCAGTAGGAGTATACGCCTCTAAAAGTTGGTTGAGCAGATTGTAAACCGCATCACTGTCTTCTGCCATCCGCTTTTTCAAAGTGTATTGGGCAAAGTTTTCATATCCCAGCAATTGTGCGATAGCCATTCGGGTATTAACGAGCTTCTTTACAATATCGATATTGTTGTACTCATTGTTGTGGGTACATTTGGTATTATAAGCCATGTAAAGCTCATGACGCAGATCACGATTGTCGGCGTAAGTCATGAAAGGGATGTAACTTGGTGCCTGTAGAGTGAATACCCAGCCTTCTACACCTTTTTCTTTAGCTGTTTCAGCTGCTGCTTCTATGGCGCTTTCCGGGAGTCCGGCAAGTTGTGCTTTGTCTGTAAGCACAAGCTGATAATTATTTATCTCTTTCAGGTTGTTTTCGCTGAACTGCAATGTAAGGCTGCTCAATTCTTTCGTTAATTGACGGTATTGCTTTTTGGCTTCTCCTTGCAGATTGGCTCCCCGGCGGATAAAACCATCATATATGTTTTCGAGTAACTTGGTTTGTTCCGGAGTTAGGTTTAATTGCTCTTTTTGGTTATAGACAGCTTTTACACGTTTAAATAACTCTTCATTCAGACTGATATTGTTGCTGTGTTCACTAAGAAGTGGCATCATCTCCTGCGCCAGTGTTTGCAGATCATCATTCGTCTCTGCACTACGTAGATTACCGAATACAGTCGTTACACGATCCAATAGTTCGCCTGACTTTTCGTATGCCAGTATTGTATTGGCAAAAGTCGGTGCTTCCGGGTTATTAACGATAGCATCTATCTCAGCTGCCTGCTGACGGATTCCTTCACGGATGGCAGGCTCATAATGTTCTGTTTTTATTTTATCGAATGGGACAGTTCCATACGGTGTAGTATACTTTTCAAAAAAAGGGTTTTGGGCGTTCATCATATTAATAATAATGCAAAGTAAAATCAATATTACGTTTAGTCTCTTCATATAAGCCGGATTATGAATGATTTGGTTTATACTTATGAGTTACAAAATTACTAAAATAGTGGATATTTACAGTAGGAATGATCTGCTTTTTAACAAAGTATTAGTGAATAAGGGTTATTTCGCAGATTAATATAATTTTGTTAATTAATAGAGAGCGTTTTAGTTTTTTCTGAATGATTTCACCACAGAGTAACACAGAGTTTAAATCTTTATTAAAACACAGATAAACGTAGATTTTCGTAAAGGGAAACAAATGTATGATAAAGAACTACAGCCTTTTAATCTGCGTTTCATCAGATAAATACTACTCTGTGGAACTCTGTGTTACTCTGTGGTAAGTTTTGCTCATTTCGGATCAAAAATGAATATATAAAAAAAGCTGCTTCGGAAACCGAAGCAGCTTTACTTGAATCATATTGTGAATGATTATTTCTTAGCGATAACGCGAGCCATTTCACAAACTTTGTTTGAATAACCCCACTCGTTGTCATACCAAGATACAACTTTAGCGAAGTTAGAATCCAAAGAAATACCAGCTTTAGAATCGAAGATTGAAGTCATAGCGCAACCACGGAAGTCAGTTGAAACAACTGCATCGTCAGTATAGCCAAGGATACCCTTCAATTCGCCTTCAGAAGCTTCTTTCATAGCAGCGTTGATATCTTCTACTGTAGCAGGTTTTTCCAGAACTACTGTCAGGTCAACTACAGAAACGTCAGAAGTCGGAACACGGAATGCCATACCAGTCAGTTTACCGTTCAATACCGGCAATACTTTACCTACAGCTTTAGCAGCACCTGTTGAAGAAGGGATGATGTTTTCAAGGATACCACGACCACCTCTCCAGTCTTTCTTAGAAGGACCGTCTACTGTTTTCTGAGTAGCAGTAGCAGCGTGAACTGTAGTCATCAAACCTTTAACGATACCGAACTTGTCGTTCAATACTTTAGCGATAGGAGCCAAGCAGTTAGTAGTACAAGAAGCGTTAGAGATAATGTCCTGACCTGCGTAAGTATCGTGGTTAACACCATATACGAACATAGGAGTAGCATCCTTAGAAGGAGCAGACATGATTACTTTCTTAGCACCAGCCTGGATATGTTTGCGAGCTGTTTCGTCAGTCAGGAAGAAACCTGTTGATTCAACAACAACGTCAGCGTCAACTTCGTTCCATTTCAAGTTAGCAGGATCCATCTCTGCAGTCAAACGGATTTTGTTACCGTTTACAATCAAAGCACCGTTTTCTACAGCTACAGTACCATCAAAACGACCGTGTACTGAATCATACTTCAACATGTATGCCAAATAATCAGCATCCAACAAGTCATTGATACCTACGATTTGAATATCGTTACCAAAGTTCTTAACTGCAGCACGGAACACCATACGACCGATACGGCCGAAACCGTTAATACCTACTTTAATCATTTTGTTTAAACTTTTAAGGGTTTTATAATATTTGTTCAAATATATTTCTGAACTTGCATTTGTTTTCTAAATGCGGTGCAAAAGTAAGAAAATGTTTTTATATTCGCACACGAAATTAATATTAAATATAAAAAAAGATGGGAAAGAGTACTTTTTTACAGGACTTTAAGGCTTTTGCATGAAGGGAAACGTGATTGATATGGCCGTCGGTGTTATCATCGGTGGAGCGTTTGGTAAGATTGTGTCATCAGTGGTGGCTGATGTCATAATGCCTCCTCTCGGATTGTTGGTCGGTGGAGTGAATTTTACGGATTTGAAGTGGGTAATGAAGCCTGCTGAGGTGGTAGATGGAAAAGAAATTGCTGCTGTGACGTTGAATTATGGGAATTTTTTGCAGGCAACTTTTGATTTCTTGATTATTGCCTTTTCTATATTCTTATTTATACGTCTGTTGACTAAACTGACTGCAAAGAAAGAAGCTGCTGCTCCTGCAACGCCTCCTGCACCGCCGGCTCCTACTAAAGAAGAGGTGTTACTGACTGAAATACGTGACTTGCTGAAGGAGCAAAAAGGAAAATAAATAGACTATTGTTCAAGTAGGTTACATAGTTTTTTATACTTTTGCAGATCATTTATTCAAAATCCAACCATTTATATGCAGGAAAAAATAATAATCCTTGATTTCGGATCGCAAACTACACAGCTTATTGGCCGTCGTGTACGCGAGCTGGATACGTATTGTGAAATTGTTCCTTATAACAAGTTCCCCAAAGGAGATGAAAGTGTAAAAGGTGTTATCCTTTCCGGAAGCCCTTTCTCAGTATATGACGAAAATGCATTCAAGGTAGACCTGAACGAGATAAGGGGTAAATATCCTATTTTGGGCATTTGCTATGGTGCACAGTTTATGGCTTATACGAATGGCGGAAAAGTAGAACCGGCAGGTACGCGTGAGTACGGTCGTGCCCACCTGGCTTCTTTCTGCAAGGACAACGTGTTGTTCAAAGGAGTGAAAGAGGGTACTCAGGTATGGATGAGCCATGGAGATACCATTACTGCTATTCCTTCCAATTTCAAGAAAATAGCTTCTACTGACAAAGTAGAAATAGCTGCTTATCAGATTGAAGGAGAACAGGTATGGGGCGTACAATTTCATCCGGAAGTGTTTCATAGTGAAGATGGGACACAGATGCTGAAGAACTTTGTGGTAGATGTTTGTGGTTGTAAGCAAGATTGGTCTCCGGCTTCGTTTATTGAAAGTACAGTAGCCGAACTGAAAGCCCAGTTGGGTGATGATAAGGTAGTGCTTGGCTTAAGTGGTGGCGTTGATTCGTCAGTAGCTGCCGTATTATTGAATAGAGCTATCGGTAAGAACCTTACTTGTATCTTTGTTGACCACGGTATGCTTCGTAAGAATGAATTTAAAAACGTAATGCATGATTATGAATGCCTTGGTCTCAATGTGATTGGTGTGGACGCCAGTGCTAAGTTCTTTGCAGAATTGGAGGGCGTAACTGAACCGGAAGGCAAACGGAAGATCATAGGTAAAGGTTTTATCGATGTATTTGATGAAGAAGCACATAAGATTAAAGATGTGAAATGGCTGGCACAGGTACAATCTATCCGGACTGTATCGAATCATTGTCTATCACGGGTACAGTGATCAAGAGTCATCACAATGTAGGTGGATTGCCTGAAAAAATGCACTTAAAGCTCTGTGAACCGCTTCGTCTTTTGTTTAAGGATGAAGTTCGCCGTGTAGGTCGCGAATTGGGTATGCCTGAGCATTTGATTACGCGTCATCCATTTCCCGGACCTGGATTAGCTGTGCGTATTTTAGGTGATATAACTCCGGAAAAAGTATCTATCTTGCAGGATGCCGACGATATCTTTATTCAAGGATTAAGAGATTGGGGATTGTATGATCAGGTATGGCAGGCAGGTGTTATCTTGCTTCCGGTTCAGTCTGTAGGTGTAATGGGAGATGAACGTACATATGAAAGAGCGGTTGCGCTGCGTGCTGTGACATCTACCGATGCAATGACGGCTGATTGGCACATTTGCCTTATGAGTTCTTAGGAAAAGTTTCTAATGATATAATTAATAAGGTGAAGGGTGTGAATCGTGTAACTTATGATATCAGTTCCAAGCCACCGGCAACTATAGAATGGGAGTGATGAAAATAATTTCTCCGTGCTAAAAAAGTGGCCTCAACTTTTAAAGGTTGAGGCCACTTTTTTAGCCGTTATTTTCTTTTTTCATTCCATTCCGCCAATAATGCAGCATCCGGAATGATAATTTCTTTTCTATGCAGTTCCAATAACTTCTGTTCCTGCAAGGAATTCAGAACTCTGGATACATTTAATCGTGTATCATCTACACAGCGGGCAAAATCATCCATTTTTATTTTCATGATTTTCTCTCCCTGAATCCTTTCCGCATGGACTAGTATGAAATGAATAATCTTATCTTCTATATCCGTATATGCTTCATCCCACAAACGACCGTAGAGATTTTGAGCCCGGTTGCTGATGAAATTCATGTAGTTGAGACGGAATATCTCATATTTGAGCAGACCGGAAAGAACAAATGCTTTGCTGATGCTTATGGTGTGTGACTCCGTATGAGCTATGTAAGATGAAGCGTAGTTTACGTTCATACCAAACAAGGCATAAGGTTCAATCACATAAGGTGCTTCCATGTGTTCGATAAAAGTAAATAAATCATCTTTGGAGGTGGTTTGCAAAGAAAGTTCTCCTTTCAGTAGGAAAATCAACTGATTGCAAGGAGTACCGCTTTTTACAATCACTTCTCCGGCTTTATGCTTGGTGAAATGCAATTTTACCTTCTCCAGTATATTTGTGAAATCTTCGTGGCAAAGTCCTTGAAATAAAGGCAATTGCAACAAAGTGTTAAACATCGTTTCCATACAAGTATAATCTTCTAATTTGAAACAAATGTAGTTATAATCAGAGCTTACTGTGATCATTTCGCTTCTCTTTTTGTTTTTTTTATTATTTCTTAATTGAACGTACTGATTCAAGAAAAAAAAATATTGTAAAATGCATAAAAATAGATTATCTTTGCAGAAAAAAAGGAGGAGCGATGTTTACAGAATTTAATTTTCAACAGATGATTAGTGCGTTTATCGTACTGTTTGCTGTAATTGATATTATTGGTTCTATTCCTATCATTATCAATCTGAAAGAAAAAGGAAAAGACGTAAATGCGATGAAAGCTACTGTTATTTCGTTTGCTTTGTTGATAGGCTTTTTCTATGCCGGTGATATGATGTTAAAGCTCTTTCATGTAGATATTGAGTCGTTTGCCGTAGCCGGTGCTTTTGTTATTTTTCTGATGTCTCTCGAGATGATTCTCGATGTAGAAATTTTCAAGAATCAGGGCCCTATTAAGGAGGCTACTCTTGTTCCGCTTGTCTTTCCTCTTTTAGCAGGTGCCGGAGCTTTCACTACCCTTTTGTCGTTGCGTGCCGAATATGCCAGTATTAATATAATCATTGCGTTGGTACTGAATATGATTTGGGTTTATTTTGTGGTGAGTATGACGGGACGTGTAGAACGTTTTTGGGTAAAGGTGGTATCTATATCATCCGCAAATTCTTTGGAATTATTCTGTTGGCTATCTCTGTGAAATTGTTTATGAGTAATATTACATTGATGGTAGAGGCATTACAAAAACACTTGCCATAAAAAAGAATCTTAGAGATAGAGTCTCATTTTAAAGGAACAGAAATTTTATCAGAGAATCTGAATATCCTATTAGTAGAATGTATGCTTTTGTTTCGCGAAACAGGAGCATACATTTTTATTATAAACTTCTATCTTGTTTAGAGGTTACAATTGACAATTGATTACTTCATTGAATGTCTTCGTATAATCCGTATTCAACATTGCTTTATATTCATTGCAGAATGTGTCGAATGTTGTTTTAGCCAAGCTGGTTCTGCCATTTTTATACAGTGCCTGGCATTTGAGAATTAATGCATACTCATCTGTTTTGTCGTGTGCAAACATGCTGTTGGCTATCTGAATTAATAATTCGTTGTTTCCCTTTATATATTCCTGTTTAGATAGGCTTATTGCCGTATCTAATACGGAATTGGCATAATTAGACTTGAAAGAATCCAACCAGTCGGTTTGAACATAGGGTAATAATTGCCCGGATAGTAGGTTTAGAGGCAAATCATTGATATTTGTTGCTGTGATCGGTTCGTTATTTTTCACTTTGTCTATGCAATTGCATACTTCTATATAGTCGCAATAAGTTTGAGTAAACTTAACAGACCAATAGGTACTTTCTTTCACAAGTTCGGCACCATCCAGCTTTTCCAGTAAGAGTTTCAATTTCCGGATATTTACCCGTCGGTTATTTTGAGCGCTTTCATCCATTTTATCAAACCAAAGCAGTTCCCGCAGAGTGACATTCGAAATTCCTTTCTTGTTATTTACGCTGTATAATATGATAAGAATCAACAGTTGTTTCAAAATGGGAGTGAATGATTTAGTAATATCTATCCCATTCTTATCCCATACCTGGAATCCATCCAGAAAAAGAATGGATGACTTTCTGTGAACAGTTAGTTTAGGTTTATAATTCTCTTCTTCCGAAGTTGTTTCGTGGAGGCGGTCCGTATTTGTAGTGACCGGAGAGTTAGGATTAAAGTTTCTTTTTCTTCTTCTTCGATAACAGAAGTATATACAGCCTATACCTGCAATAATGCAGACTCCGACACTAATAAAAAAAAATGATCGTTGCAGAATGGCTTTACGCCCTGTGGCCGTTTGCAGGGTATCTTCTACTTTTAATGGCGGATAAGCCAACGAGTATACGTTAATATTTGATTTATTGTTGTGGTTATAATTGGTTACCGCATAAAGTTGTGACTGCAAAGAGTCGTAGTAGAGAGTACAGAATGAATTTACATCGTTAAAGGTGAAAGGGATAGTATCTGCATAGTTCGTACTGTTGTTTCCACTATCCAGATCGAAAGACTTTAGCAGGATATAACTGTTTGAACAGTCATTCGGAAAACATAAAGCGTACAGCTTATTATTTTTTTCATCTGCAACGATATTATTACCGATAACGAAATTCTTTGTATCGTTGGGGATAGTCCACAATTTCTTTGTTTTGAATGTGTTGATGTCTATCGCATAGAGATCGTAATAATTGATGATTCCTAACTCTTGTTTTCCCTGTGGGTTACCACATCCTCCGAACACCAGTATCGTGTCTCTGTTTTTGTAACCTGATCCGCTCAGATAACGTGGAGGTATTTCTTCGCTGTACGATACCGATTTCCAATTGTCCTGCGTCCGTTTTTTTTTAAGTATCTGGTTCTTATATTGATAATTACCGTATCCGCCAAAAATATATAAACACGAATCATTTGGAGATACAAAAGCATTGTGTTGAGAATATTCCGGATTTTTTATTTCACGGTCATTCCTCGTCCATGTGTTGTCCTTGAAATTGAAAATAGAAATCCATTTTAGGGTGTCAAAATCATATGACCATAACTCATTATAATATGGATGATAAATGAGTTGGTTGTTTATTTCCGTATATGGAGCTCCGTGGGCAGAAAAAATCGTATCTAATGTATCATCGGTGGTCGAATAAACGAGAACAGATGAACTATTGGCAAAATAGATATTGCCTTTTGAAGGAGCGTGACAGATTTGTGTATATATCGGTAATTCCAACGTTTTTTCTTTTACCCATTTGGTATGTTTGTTTATCTCCCATGTGGGGTTGGTTACTGTTGCCGGAATATGATGCAGACTGTCCGAACAGGAATATGGCTGATGTTCTTTCAGCGGCCAGTATGCAATTGTTTTATTTTTACCGTCTGTAATTTTTATATTACGTATAGACATCGGAGGGACATCCGAAGAGTGAAATTTATTATGGTCGGAATACCCGAAATAGAATTTAACGTTTTTGATATTTATAGGTTTATACCGGTCTTGCAACATTTGATTATCGAAAACAAGCCGTAGACTGTCCGGATAGATTGAACATCGGATATGTACCCATTTATTCCATGTGTATTGCTTTAGTAGTTCTTCGTCGAAAGCCAGATAGATGTTGTCACCTTCTATTAGATTCAGTGTTTTTTTTCCCGGTGTGATATTAGCTATTAAGTCAAAACTTTTTTCATTATCAACTATGATTCTGAATACATACCCGTAATTATGTTCTTCTGATCTGAACTTAATGTCGAAGTCTAATGTGAAGCCTTTTGATGCATTAAATTCTGGAGACAGGATAAGTGATGTTCTCTCTTCTTTAATGGCACTATGGGCAGCAAAATATAATCCGGATGAAATATTTTGTGATTTAAATAGTATCGGGTTTAATATAAAGAGTAGAAAAAGGATCGTTTTTTGCATAATACTCACGGTTGTTTCTATGCAAAGGTAATATGGTTTATGAGATTTGCAAAAAAAAGATTTATATTTTTGTATGACCTTTCATGGGATTATGAGAATTAATAAAATGTTAATGCTTAGGTACTCCTTGTTTGGGTCTGAGGGGGATCTGTTAATGAATTATTAATATTATTGTTAACGGTTAGGGGCTATTTTTGCTACTTGTTAATTAAAAAAGGAAATATGAAAAATGCTGTTACAGTATTGGGGTTGATGCTATTATTAGTGGCATGTAGTAATAAAGAAGAGTTTAGCGGCAATCCTATTGTTGAGGGATGGTATGCTGATCCGGAAGGAGTCGTGTTTGATAATGAGTATTGGATATATCCTACTTTGTCCGATCTTCCTCCCGGAGCTGATAGTGTAGATTTTGTCGGCTTGCAAAAGGAAACGCGGGCCATCCATCAGGTTTATAATATCCAGACCTATATGGATGCTTTTTCATCCAAAGATATGGTACATTGGACTAAACATCCCAAAGTATTGTCTATTGAAAATATAAAATGGTTGGAATTTGCTTTATGGGCGCCTTCTGTTGTTCAGGCGAATGGTAAATATTATCTGTTTTTCGGAGGCAATGATATACAGAATGACGAACAGTATGGGGGGATTGGTGTAGCCATAGCCGATCATCCGGCCGGTCCTTTTAAAGATGCTTTAGGTAAACCTTTGATTGATAAAATTGTGAATGGTGCCCAGCCTATCGATCAGTTTGTTTTTAAAGATGATGATGGTAGTTATTATATGTATTATGGTGGTTGGCACCATTGCAATATGGTAAAGTTGAGTCCGGATTTATTGAGTCTTGTTCCTTTTGATGATGGTTCGTATTATAAATCTGTCACTCCTGAGAATTATGTGGAAGGACCCTTTATGCTGAAACGGAATAATAAATATTATTTTATGTGGTCGGAGGGTAGTTGGGGCGGCTCAGATTACAGTGTAGCCTATGCTATTGCAGATTCTCCATTTGGTCCTTTTAAGCGTATCGGAAAAATATTGCAGCAAGATGAAAAAGTGGGTACAGGAGCAGGGCATCATTCGGTAATTCAAATTCCCGGAAAAGATGAATGGTATATTGTTTATCATCGCCATCCGTTGGGGGATGCAGCTCCGAATCATAGAGAGGTTTGTATAGACCGTATGTATTTTGATGAGAATGGGTTTATAAAACCGGTGGAAATGACTTTTAAAGGTATTGGTGTGAATAGATTGCCGGATTAAGCGCGAAGCGATAGAATATCATTGTTATTAGGGAGTGTTTATTTTGATAGGAGTGTATTTTCCTTACAAAATAAACACTCTCTATTTGGGATATTTATACCTGCTGTCATATCTTATGACTCTTTGATTGGTTTCTCTACGATGAACGCCTCGTTTCTCTACGGAGATCGGGGCGTTTGTCGTAGAGAAACGACCCGTTCCTCGTAGAGGAAAATATGCGGTTCTTAATTGTTTGTTAATCAAATCTTTATGTAGGTTGTTGCTTGTCCTCTATTTTCAATTATTAAAGCCTGCGATTCTGTTTCTTTTCTGGGATTTTTATTGCTGAATTACTTACATATATGTCTGAGCTGAGGATGACTTTGATTCTCCATTACTAAATCGTTGAAGATAAGACATGAGCTAAACTCACCACAGAGTAACACTGAGTTCCACAGAGATATTATTTTCTCTGATGAAACGCGGATTAACACAGATTAAAAGACTGTAGTTCTTTATTATACATTTGTTTCTCTTTGCGAAAATCTGCGTTTCAATAAAGATTTAAAAACTCTGTGGGACTCAGTGTTACTCTGTGGTGAAATCGTTCGTACTTGAACTTTTATCCCTATCTCTCGCTGTATCTCCTCCTTATGGAAAGCGGTTAATGTCTTGTTAATGTTTTCAATTCGAAAATGTGCTCTAAAGGCATTTGTAGCCTCGATTATTAATGTTCTGTTAATGGTTTCGTTAATTGCATCGACCTATTTTTGCATCAAACAAAAAATAAAAACGATACCATGAAAAAAGTTCCTTTAATTGTGTTCTTATCTGTTTTACTTATATCGTGCAGAAGTAAAGAGGTGGTTACTGATTCTGCTTCTTTTTCTCCGGTTGATTATGTGAATCCGTTGGTTGGCACATTATCCAAATTTACATTATCTACAGGTAATACCTATCCGGCTATTGCACTGCCTTGGGGAATGAACTTCTGGACACCACAAACGGGAGATATGGGATACGGATGGACCTATTGCTATACTGATGATAAGATAAAAGGATTTAAGCAAACGCATCAGCCAGTCCGTGGATTAATGATTACGGTCAGTTTTCTTTGATGCCGGTGACCGGGGCTAAAAAGTTTCTTCAAAACGAGCGGGGAAGTTGGTTCTCTCATAAGGCTGAAACGGCAAGACCTTATTATTATAGTGTCTATCTGGCCGATCACGATGTGAAAACAGAGATAACCCCGACAGAACGTTCGGCTTACTTTATGTTCACTTTTCCGGAAAGCGAAGATTCGTATATTGTAGTAGATGCATTTGATAACGGCTCTTTCATTCAGATAGATGAGGAACACTATACAATAACCGGCTATACAACGAAAAATAGCGGAGGAGTACCGGATAATTTCAGAAATTATTTCGTGATGAAATTTGATAAACCTTTTGTCACGGCAGAAGTATGGAGTGGAGATAAAATTATAGAAGGTAAAAAAGAGGTAAAGGATAACCATGTCGGAGCTGTATTAGGATTCAGGACAAGCAAAGGTGAAAAGATTGGTGTGAAGGTGAGTTCTTCTTTTATTAATGAAGAGCAGGCCTGGTTGAATTTAGAGGAAATTGGTAGTAAGGATTTTAATGAGGTAAAAGGTGCAGCCCGGGATGCTTGGAATGATGTAATGAACAAAGTGAGAGTGGAAGGTGGTACGGATGAACAACTTCGTACTTTCTACTCTTGCTTATATCGTTCCTTGTTGTTTCCACGTAAGTTTTATGAAATAGATAAATCCGGAAATATTGTCCATTATAGTCCTTACAACGGTGAAGTGAAGAGTGGATATATGTATACTGATACCGGCTTTTGGGATACGTTCCGTGCTTTGTTTCCATTCTTGAACCTGATGTATCCTTCCGTCAATAAAGAAATTCAGGAAGGGTTGGCGAATACTTATAAAGAAAGTGGATTTTTACCCGAATGGGCCAGCCCGGGACACCGTCACTGTATGGTGGGTAATAATTCAGCCTCTGTTGTGGTAGATGCTTATTTGAAAGGATGTCAGGCAGAAGAGATCAGCCTGTTGTATGAAGCCGTTCTGCACGGAGCAAACAATGTACATCCCCAGGTTCCCTCAACTGGAAGATTAGGACATGAATATTATAACCGATTGGGTTATGTGCCTTATAATGTAGGTATTAATGAAAATGTTGCCCGTACTTTGGAATATGCTTATGATGACTGGTGTATCATGAAACTGGCGCAGAAACTAAATCGTCCACAGGAAGAAATAGACCTTTATCGGGACAGAAGTAAAAACTACCGGTTCGTTTTTGATAAAGATAGTAAACTGATGCGTGGAAAGAACGAAGACGGCACGTTCCAGTCTCCTTTCAGCCCGTATAAATGGGGAGACGCTTTTACCGAAGGCAACAGTTGGCATTATACCTGGAGTGTATTCCATGATGTACAGGGACTTATCGATCTGATGGGAGGAAAGGAAAGTTTTGTGTCTATGCTGGATTCTGTTTTTGTGGTTCCTCCTGTCTATGACGACAGCTACTATGGACAGTGTATTCATGAAATAAAGGAAATGCAGATTATGAATATGGGCAATTATGCACATGGCAACCAACCGATTCAGCATATGATTTATCTCTATAATTACGCCGGACAACCCTGGAAAGGGCAATATTGGTTAAGGGAAGTAATGGATAAACTGTATACCCCTTATCCGGACGGATATTGTGGAGATGAAGACAACGGCCAGACTTCTGCCTGGTATATATTTTCTGCTTTAGGTTTTTATCCGGTATGCCCGGGCTCTGGAGAGTATGTAATGGGAGCCCCTCTCTTTAAAAAAGCGATTCTTACACTGGAAAATGGAAAACAGGTTATTTTGAATGCTCCCGACAACACAAATAGAAATAGATATATACATTCCTTAAAAATGAATGGCAAGGAATACAACCATAATTGGTTGAAACATGAGGAATTAATGAACGGTGCTGTTCTTGATTTCGAGATGAGTCATGCACCAAATACACAACGGGGAGTGAATGATGAAGATTTCCCTTATTCTTTAACTAACGAAAATAAATAGGAGCATAAATGAATTTACAGAAATTTTTATTATTAAGCTCTCTCATGTGCGCTTTCGGGTGTACTGGTGCAGACAAGCTGGAAATTATAAATCCGGTGGCTTATGTAGACCCTTATATCGGAACCGGGGGACATGGGCATACATTCCTGGGGGTTACCGCCCCTTTCGGAGCAGTACAGGTCGGTCCTAATAATATCAATAAAGGATGGGACTGGTGTTCGGGATATCATTATTCCGATTCCATCGTAATAGGTTTTTCACATCTTCATCTCAATGGGACAGGTTGTAGTGACACCGGGGATATTCTGTTTATGCCATACATCGGTAAAGTACGTACACAACCGGGAACGCAGCAAAATCCTTTGTCTGGTTATGCTTCCTGTTATTCGAAAGACAACGAACGGGCTCTACCCGCTTATTACGAAGTTTTTTTGAAAACTCATCGTACGAAGGTAGAACTTACCGCATCGGATCGGGTAGCTTTCCATCGATATACTTTCCCAAAAGACGTAGAAAAATATGTAATGATCAACCTGAAAGATGCAAACGGAGACGATCGTCCTACCGATACTTATCTGGAACAGATAAATGATACAGTCATCAGAGGACACCGGCATTCTACAGGATGGTCGAAGAAACAACAGATTTATTTTACAGCAGTTTTTTCTCAACCTGTACATTTGACTTTGTATCATGATTCTGTGCAAGTAGTGGGAAATAGTCTTCAGGGGTTGGATGTGAAAGGGAATGTTACTGTTGCCCCTGTGGTAGAGGAATTAGGTGTGAAAGTAGGTATTTCTCCGGTGAGTATGGAAAATGCAATGGATAATATTGAGCAGGAGATAAAAGATTGGAATTTTGAGAAGATTGTTGATGAAACAACCAATAAATGGAATACAGAATTATCAAAGTTACAGATAGAGACTACTGATACAGTGGCAAAACGTATCTTCTATACGGCCTTGTACCATGCCTTTATGCAGCCAATCATGTTTAATGACTGTAACAAGGAGTATCGTGGAACTGATAAGAATATATATGGTGATCCGGGTTTTACCAATTATACAGTATTCTCTTTATGGGACACTTATCGTGCTGCTCATCCTTTGTATACATTAGTACAACCGGAACGTGTTCCCGACTTTGTCAATTCGATGCTTGCTATTTACGAGCAACAAGGGCGTTTGCCGGTATGGCATTTGTATGGCTCGGATACGAATGAGATGATCGGTATCCAGTCCGTTCCGGTGATCGCTGATGCTATATTGAAAAATGTCAAAGGGTTTAATTATGAGCGTGCTTATCAGGCAATGAAAGCATCTATGATGTCCGATTATAAAGGGTTGTCGTATGTCACGAATCTTGAATATATTCCGGCGGACAAAGAGAATGAGTCGGTTGCTAAAGGTCTGGAATATGCTATTGCCGATTGGGGAGTGGCACAAGTAGCCCGGAAGTTGGGTAAAGCGGAAGATTATGAGTATTTCTCTAAACGTGCTTTAGCTTATCGGAATTATTGGGATAAAGATACGCATTTCTTCAGAGGAAAAAATCAGGACGGTTCATGGCTAACTCCGTTTAACCCTGTACACTCCACTCATCGAAATGATGCTTATTGTGAAGGAAATGGCTGGCAATATACCTGGTTGGTACCTCATGACATCGAAGGACTGATATCCTTGTTTGGAGGTAAAGAAGCATTTGTTTCAAAGTTAGACAGTCTGTTTCTGGTAAATGAGGATTTGGGTGATGAGGCTTCTCCGGATATTTCCGGTTTGATCGGGCAGTATGCGCACGGTAATGAACCGGGGCATCACACAGTATATCTTTATTCCTTTGTTGATCAGCAATGGAAGACAGCGGAAAAGGTAGATTATATCCTATCGCACATGTACAGTGATTTGCCGGATGGGCTGCAGGGTAATGAAGATTGCGGACAGATGTCTTCCTGGTATGTATTTTCTGCATTAGGTTTTTATCCGGTTAATCCGTCTGACGGTATGTACGTTTTCGGAAGACCTATATTTGATAAGGTAGTGTTAAAACTACCGGGAGATAAGTTTTTTGAGATACGTACAAACAATAATTCTGCGAAGAATAAGTATATACAGTCTATAGAACTGAACGGACAATCTTATAATAAACTTTATATCTCTCATGCGGATATTATGGCTGGTGGTACATTAGTTTTTACAATGGGAAATCGGCCGAATAAACAGTTTGGAAAGTAGGTATTTAATAATCTGATACTACTTTTCACAGGTTTATATCGAAAATAAAAATCAAATGATGAATTAAATCTATTATAATTATGAAACATCTTAATTTAAAACTGATGCTTCTGCTTTTATTGCAGTTTGGCATAGTGAATGCTCAGAGCCAAAAGGTGAAAGGTATTGTGAAGGACACATCCGGAGAGCCGTTGATAGGAGTAAATGTCTTATTGAAGGGCAGTACTGTTGGGGCAATTACGGATTTGGACGGTGCTTTTGATTTGAATGTGAATGGCGATAAAGGTGTCTTGGTTTTTTCTTTTGTAGGTTTTGAAACAAAGGAAGTGCCGGTTAAAGGACGCAATTTCCTGACTGTTATTCTTACAGAAGATAATACGCAATTGGAAGAAGTTGTTGTGGTGGGGTATGGAACTCAAAAAAGACAAGAGATAACCGGTTCTGTAGCTTCTGTCAATAGAAAAGAGATAATGACTGTCAGTACTGCGAATATAACCAGTGCACTTCAAGGTAAAATTCCGGGATTGAATATTAAGCAGAATACGGGTGAACCCGGTACTTATGACAATAGTTTTAATATTCGTGGTTTGGGTGCTCCGATGGTTATTGTCGATGGAATTCCCCGGGATAATTTCGACCGTATCGATCCCAATGAAATAGAATCGGTTTCGGTACTTAAAGATGCTACGGCAGCTGTATATGGTGTTCGTGCTGCCAATGGCGTAATTTTGGTAACTACCCGTAAAGGAACAAAGGGACGGACAGAAATAAATTTAAATGCTTCATACGGTATGCAGGGTATCACAAAATATCCTAAATCTGTAGATGCTTATGGATATATGGAATTATACAATGAAGCAATGGCTAATAGAGGTGAAACGACTCCGACTTATTCTCCAGACTTGATAACTTCTGGCAGTCCTTATGCTAATGTCAATTGGTATGATGAAATTATAAGAAAGAATGTTCCTCAATATCAAGTTAATCTTACCGCTTCCGGAGGTACGGATAGGATTCAGTTCTTCAATAGTATCGGTTATTATTCGGAAGAGGGATTGTGGAAATCGAAATCTCTTGATTATGAGCGTTTTAATCTGAGATCAAACATTACGGCTCAGATTACCGATCAGCTTACAGCTGAGTTTCAGATAGGAGGTTTTATAGATACAAAGAATGCACCTCCTTATGATCCGGGAGATATTCTCAAATCGATTGGTGCTCAGGTTCCTATTTATGAAATCTATGCGAACGGTAATCCTGATTATCTGGGAAAACAATATAACGATGATAATAATGCATTGATAAAAAGTTCAAATGAATATGCCGGATACCGTAAAACGAGCAATACACAGATACAAGTTACCGCTTCGCTTCGTTGGGATATCCCTTTTGTGAAAGGTTTATGGGCCAAAGCTCTTGTTGCTTATGATCCTAAATTTTACAAGTCTAAACTTTTTAGTAAGCAGTATCGCACTTATCAGTATGACAAAGCTACCGGTACTTATTCGGTTGCAAATACGTCAGCCATGTCGAGTGTAACGGAATGGAGAAGTGATACGGCTACTCCTACTACGCAGCTTTCTTTAAATTATGAAAATAAGTTTCAGAATAAACACAATGTGAAAGCTTTACTTTTGTTTGAAACCCGTAAATGGCAGACTTCTGAGTTGAGTGGAAAGCGGAATACTTTAATGGATGCTGTCGATCAGATTTATGCCGGATTGATTGATGATGCCCGTGAAATAAACGGGAGTGCCGATAGAAATGCAAATGTGGGATTGGTGGGCCGTTTTGATTATGATTATTTATCTAAATATTTAGTACAAGCCAGTTTCAGATATGATGGTTCTTCCAAATTTTACAATAAAAAATGGGGTTTCTTCCCGTCTTTGTCTGTAGGTTGGAGAATTTCCGAAGAGAGTTTTATCAGAGACAATTTCTCTTTTATTGATAATTTGAAGTTGAGAGCTTCCATTGGTCGTATGGGAGATGATAATGTGGAACCTTATTTATGGATGATGGCTTTCAACTATCCGGGAAACGATAGCTATATGTTGGGTGACGGTTCTTTAATACCAGGAGTGGGTGTTCCGCAAATACCTAATGCAAATGCAACCTGGTATACTTCTACGACTAAGAACTTAGGTATAGATTTAAGTTTGTGGAATGCTGCTTTGACGGTTGAGTTCGATCTTTTCCGCCGTGACCGTGATGGATTGTTGGCAAATCGTATCGTTTCAGTGCCCGGAACATTCGGTGCAACTTTTGCGAAAGAAAATATAAATTCGGACATGCAGGAAGGATTTGAACTTGTCTTGGGACATAGTGGTAAGGTAAGAGACCTTTCTTATCAGATTCGTGGAAACTTCACTTATACTTTGAATAGAAATAAGTATGTAGAGAGTGTGCCGTCTGGAAACTCATATGATAACTGGCGCAATAATAAGAATAACCGGAATAGTAATATTCTGTGGATGTATCAGGCTAACGGACAGTTTGTAAGTATGGATGAGATCTATAATAATCCTGTTTTGGGTGGAGTATATAACAAATATTCTTATTTGCCGGGTGATATAAAATATGTGGATTACAATGAAGACGGTATGATTGACGAATGGGATATGCAACCCTTGATGCGTAATAATACTCCTATTATGAATTTCGGTCTGACACTTAACGGCCAGTGGAAAGGACTGGATTTGAGTATGTCATTCCAGGGAGCTTCCATGTTTAATACAAGAATGAATGCAAGTCCGTTACAGTGGGGAGGAAGTGCATGGGACATTTTTATGGATCGTTGGCATAAAGTAGATGCCTCGGGTAATGTGAACTCTTTCGATCCTAACGGAGAATGGATTCCCGGAAAGTATCCGAGTACACGTATTCAAGATCCGCAGAATTATGGAATTGAATCGAGCTTCTGGTATAACAACTGTACTTATCTTAGATTAAAGAATCTTGAAATAGGCTATACATTCCCAAGAAAATGGACCAAGTTCGTCGGTGTGAATTCGCTGAGATTATATGCTAATGGATATAATCTGTTTACTATCCAGTCTTCTGACTCTGACTATATCGATCCGGAGAATCCGGGTGGAGGTATTGACAGATACCCTATTATGAGGAATTTTAATTTTGGGATTAATGTAAACTTTTAAAATTTGTCGCCATGAAAAGGAAAATATATTTGATACTTGCATTGATGATGGGCTTATTTTCGTCATGCAATGATTTTTTGAACTTACCTCCCTTAAATAAAATAACGGAAGATCCGATTTTTGGAACGGAAGCAGGCATTGAAGCTTATATGTCGACTCTGTATAATCGGTTGCCTATCGAAGATTTTAATTATGGTTCGGAATCTGGGTTTAATAATTGGGTTTCCGGTTGTTTCGTACCAGCACTTAGCTGTGACGAGGCTATACATTGTGAGTGGCCGCATGAAATAATGGGACCTACAGGTAATGGAATGTGGAATCAGTGGTGGGCATATGATAATGTTCGTAATGTAAATGAGTTGATTGAGAAGCTCGGTACATCGGTACTATTTACTGAAACAAGAAAAACTGAACTTTTGGCGGAAGCACGCGCTATCCGTGCCTGGTATTATTTTGGTATGGTAAAGCGATATGGTGGAGTACCTATTATAGAGACACCTCAAGTTTATGATCCCGATGATCTGGAAGCTTTGCTGGTATCCCGGAATACGGAAGAAGAATCTTACAACTTTATCTTGAAGGATTTGAATTATGCCATCGAATATTTACCGAAAGAGAGGGTTGCAAGTGAAAAATATAGAATGAATCGCTTTTCGGCTGCAGCACTTAAAACGAGGGCAATGCTTTTTGCTGCCTCTATTGCTAAGTATGGTACGTATGATAAAAATGGGGTGGTAGGTTTTGATAATCCTGATAAAGCTAAAAAGTATTATGAAGAAGTGATTGCTGCCGCAGAAATAATTATTGGAGAAGGCAATTATAGTCTGTACAGAGCTAATGCTGATAAGGCAAAGAATTATCAACAATTGTTTTGGGTAAAAGACGATTGTCCGGAAGTTATTTTTGTAAAGAAGTACCAGTATCCGGGTAAAACCCATAATTGGGATTTATGGAATTCTCCTTGGGGGTATCGTCTGCCCGAAGGGTACGGATCACGTTTAAGTCCTACGTTAAATCTTGCGGAAGCTTTTAAAATGGCCGATGGAACATCGGGAGCATTGAATACGAATTCATCCGGATGGGTAGTGGATACATCGGGCAAGATTCAGGAATTTGATAAACGGACAGATTTGTTCAAAGGCCGTGATTCCCGTTTATATGCTACCATTATGATTCCCGGTTCCGAATGGACCAATGCGAAAGGTGATGTAAGTGGAATCATTGACATTCAGAAAGGAGTGGTTGAACTTAATGGTCAAAGTGTAAAAGTCTTGAAAGAAGGTGGAGCTTTTACGGATGAGATTCAGTATGGTGATACAGTTTTGAGTGTGATTGGCAAACAGGGAGTAGGCGGAACCTCCGAATCTACTATTACAGGGTTATACATTAAGAAGTTTCTTTTTGAAGGAAATGCTCCGAATGATCCGAAACATAGTAGTCAGGACCAGGATTGGTTGGAATTCCGTTACGCAGAAGTTCTGTTAAACTATGCAGAAGCAGCAGCCGAACTTGCTTCGTCAGGTGAAACAAAATATGTTTCTAATGGCCTTACTTATCTGAATGACGTCCGTGACCGTGCGGGAGTGGAGGATGCACCGGCATTAACCGTTAAAGCGGTTCGTGAAGAGATGCAGGTAGAATTTATGTATGAAAATCATCGTTTTTGGGATTTGAAGAGATGGAGAGAAGCCGATAAGGTGATGAATAATGTAAAGATGAAAGGCTTGTATCCATACTATGTAGCTAATACGAAAAAGTGGATATTCAAGAAAACAGAGATTGGTAATGCTCATGATTTTAAACCTTATATGTATTACATCCGAATCAATGATGAACAGATTAATCTGAACCCGAATATAGTTCAGAATCCCGGATATTAATTGATTAATAAAAAAGAAAGATATGAAAAAGGATATATTGTTTGTATTGCTTACTGTATTGTTATCTTCTTGTTTTGAATTAGATAACTATGATGCTCCCAATGCCGGAATTAACGGTAGTTTGATAGATAGTGAAACTGGCGAAGTTGTATATACAGAACAGCCCGATGGTTGTCGTATCAAACTACTCGACCTGGGATATAAAGATCCGACCCCTCTCTATTTCTGGGCGAAAGCGAATGGTACATTTCGTAATGTTGCCTTATTTGGAGGTGACTATAAGGTATCACCGATCGAAGGTCCTTTCTTTCCGGTGGCAGAAGAAGAACTGACTTTGAAAGGAGTAACCGATCATAATTTTAAAGTAACTCCTTATCTGAAAATAAAATTAATGGAAGTGATACCCGGAGAGGCTGGAAAAGTGACTGTGAAATTTTCGTTGAAACGTTCTGCTGTTCCCGAAGGAATGGAGATTGGTAAGAAAACGATTTCCGAGGTATGGCTTTTATGTAATACGATGCCGGTTGTGTCTTATTACAATGGAGGATACAATGACGGGTTGAGTGTGAAGAAGACTTTAAGCCGGACCAGTGACGAAACAATTGAAAGTAAAGATCAGGAAATTACACTCGATAAATTGGAGAGTGGAGTAAAATATTACCTGCGCTTGGCGGCTCTTTCCAGTTGCAGTTATAACTCTACTCTGAAACGATATAACTACTCTGAAATATTTGAATTTGTGGCTCCTTAAACAACATGAAAATGAATAAAAGAAGAATATTATTTTTTGTAGTAAGTCTGGTTTACGTGTTTACTGCCCAGGCACAGAATGGTAAAGATGTTTATTTGGATATGAATGCCCCTCGGCACGAGCGCATTCTTGATTTATTATCTAAATTGACCATTGAAGAGAAGATCTCATTACTGCGTGCGACTTCACCGGGTATTCCACGACTTCATATAGATAAGTATTATCATGGAAATGAGGCGTTACACGGAGTTGTACGTCCAGGAAACTTTACCGTATTTCCGCAAGCTATCGGATTGGCTGCTATGTGGAATCCTCAATTGCTGAACGAGATTTCGACGGTTATTTCAGATGAAGCACGTGCAAGATGGAATGAGTTGGAACAAGGGAAAAAACAGTTGGGGCAATTCAGTGATTTACTTACATTCTGGTCTCCTACAGTAAATATGGCAAGAGATCCGCGTTGGGGGCGTACCCCGGAGACTTATGGTGAAGATCCCTTTCTGTCCGGAAAACTCGGTGTTTCATTTGTAAAGGGGCTGCAGGGAGATGATCCCCGCTATCTGAAGATAGTATCAACACCAAAGCATTTTGCAGCAAACAATGAGGAACATAATCGTTTTGAATGTAATCCTATCATTAGTGAGAAAGATTTGAGAGAATATTATTTGCCGGCATTCGAAAAATGTATTATCGAAGGAAAGGCTGCTTCTATAATGACTGCCTATAATGCTATTAATGATGTTCCTTGTACGTTGAATAACTGGTTGTTGAAGAAAGTTCTCCGCCATGACTGGGGATTTGACGGGTATGTGGTTTCCGATTGCGGAGGACCCGGTTTTTTGGTAACACATCATAAATATGTGAAAACATTGGAGGCTGCCGCGGCCTTGTCTATACAGGCTGGTCTTGATTTGGAATGTGGAGATAATGTTTATATGGAACCTTTGCTTAATGCCTATAAACAGTATATGGTAAGTGAAGCGGAAATTGATTCTGCTGCTTATCATGTCTTGAGAGCTCGCATGCGTCTTGGTCTGTTTGACGATCCGGCTTTGAATCCTTACAATAAAATATCTCCTTCTGTAGTAGGATGCGAGAAGCATAGTAAGTTGGCTCTTGAGGCTGCTCGTCAGAGCATCGTCTTGTTGAAGAATGAAAAGAAATTCTTGCCACTTGACTCTAAAAAGATAAAATCGATAGCTGTAGTTGGGATAAATGCAGGAAATAGTGAGTTTGGTGATTATAGTGGTACACCGGTTAATCAACCTGTGTCCATACTCGAAGGAATTAAAAAGAGAGTGGGAGATCAGGTCGAAGTAATGTATTCTCCCTGGACTTCTTCTGCTTCGGGATATGAGATGATAACGAAATCTTATTTTCCGAATGGTCTGAAAGCTGAATATTACGATAATAAGGATTTGGCAGGTACTCCTAAAGTACGTATAGATGATAACATCAATTTCGAACCGGCCAATCAGGCACCTGACCCTTTCTTGCCAAAATCTCCATTGTCTATCCGTTGGAGCGGTGATCTTGTACCTACTATTTCGGGAAAATATATATTGGCTTTTGCTACCGATGACGGTTGCCGGTTATATATCGACGGAAAGAAGATGATAGATTCATGGCATAACAGAGGTGTGCAGGCAGATAGTATATCTCTATTTCTGGAAAAAGGAAAAAAATATGAATTGGTTGCTGAATACTTTGACAATGGAGGTGAAGCATCTGCCAAACTGTATTGGCATGCACCAGACACCAATAAAAAAGAGTTGATAGATTTATATGGAGAGGCTGGTGACATCATGAGAAAATGTGATTTGACAATTGCTGTATTAGGAATAAATAAATCCATTGAGCGTGAAGGACAAGACCGTTACTCGATTGAGTTACCGAAAGACCAACAGATTTTTATTGAGGAAGCTTATAAAATAAATCCAAATACCGTAGTGGTTCTGGTTGCCGGTAGTTCATTGGCCATAAACTGGATGGACGAACATATTCCTGCTATTGTCAATGCCTGGTATCCCGGAGAAGCGGGAGGTACTGCTGTGGCTGAAGTTCTGTTTGGTGATTACAATCCCGGAGGAAAACTGCCTTTAACCTATTATCGCAGTTTGGATGAATTACCCGCATTCGATGATTACGACATCCGTAAAGGACGTACTTACCAGTTCTTTGAGGGTAATCCCCTGTATGCGTTTGGACACGGGCTGAGTTATACTACTTTCTCTTATAAAAAGCTAAGTATCGATCCTGCCGGTGATGTAGTGAGAGTAAGTTTTACTCTGAAAAATACCGGAAAGTATGAGGGCGATGAGGTCGCTCAGTTATATGTGAAATATCAGGGAAGTGACTCTCAGGTAAAACTGCCTTTAAAACAACTGAAAGGTTTTGAACGAATACATCTGAAAAAAGGAGAAAGTAAGCAGATAAATTTGACTGTTCCAAAGTCTGAATTACGGTTCTGGAATGAAGAGGAAGGGGAATTTTACACTCCTGCCGGCGATTATCTGTTTATGGTTGGTACAGCCTCTGATGCTATACAACTTCAACAAATAGTTACTTTAAAATAAACTAAGGTATGAAGAAAACAATAATGATATCGTTATTATTGCTTTGTGTCTGCACTTTCACTCAGGGAAAAGAGTTTCCGGCTTTTTTCCCGAAAATGAAAGCTGTACAGGAAGCTGTATACTTGAGTATTTCGACCGATCAAACCGAAGCAAAGTTAATATGCAGGGTATTTCAGGGAATAATTAACCGAGATTCAGCAGAGCTCTTTTTAGGGGATGATTCACATGAAATAACCTGGTTCAAATATACTAAGAAACCGTATAGACGTCCGGCTTATAATGTTAGTACCGGTGAGAATAGAGCACTGCGTACTTTATTTCGGAATTATAAAGACCGTTTGGACAAACTTATCGTGTGCGATTTTAAGGTAAACGGATTTAATTGGAATATGGCTGTGATGATAGCTTGTGCCGAGAATGCTTTGCCTGTTAGTGAAGAATTGAAAAACACATTGGTGGAAGAATTCGGTTGGGACAAAGAAATTGTCGATATACGCAATCGTTGGTTTACGTTGTCGGAAGCTTATGATTGGGCTTTGGCGGAACTTATGCCTAAGTTGAATAAAAAAATAACCTTCAGCCTTGGACTGCGCGATGATTGGGAAGGTTTTCCATGGCGGTTATACGACTATGCCGTTGCAACCCGTTCTTTTACTTTCTGGCTTGACAACCATTCTACAGAGGGGAAAAATATCATTAAGCGTATACTTAATACGGAGGGTTATCCTAAAAACTCATTTGTACTGGGATACGGAATGCATGGCGATGATTTGAATGATGCTATTAATCCTGAAGGATGGGGCTTTCTGGTAGGGGATATTTTCCCGAATGCAAGTTTTTATTCTTCTTTTCCAACAGAAACATTTAAACAACCTGAACCAAAGGCTGTAACTGCCGAAAAAGGAAAAGTGTACGTAGCATTGCATTGGAGTGATGGCGATAATATTCAATTTAACCACAATGCCACATATGATATTTTTAATCAGAAAGGTAGGGGAAAGGTTCCGGTTTCGATGACATTATCGCCTGCATTGATGGAGATTGCTCCGTTTATCCTGCGGTATTACTATGAGAATGCAACGGAAAATGATGAATTTATCGGTGGTCCGTCCGGCGTTCAGTATATTCAGGAAGCTCTTTATAAGCCCATGGATTATGTACGTTGGTGTGAAATGAATGGTGAATGGCTTTATCAGGCAGGTATGTCTGTCACGGCCTCTTCTCTTCGTTGGCCGGCACAACCATTCTTTAATAATGGTTTTGTGAAAACCGGAGTACTGGGAACTATTGCATGGACTAACGGTGCCTATCGGGATGCTTATGATTGGTTAGGGATGCCTGTAATATGTACCGGAGGAGTTGTTTCTAATAAGAAGGAATTGTATAATTATCTTTCCGGTGTTTCCGTATCAGAGAATTATCCGGTTTTCACAGGAGTTTATATGGTACAGGCAGGAATGGGAGGAGATGGTTATCCGGGCATTAATAGCGTAGTAGAACAATTGAATGCGGAGTTTCCCGGTAAGTATGTCTTCCTAAAAGCCAGTGATTTAATGGCAACTTCACGTCAATATTTTGAAAGTGTACATGCCCCTTATAAAGAATTGAGTATTCCGGGACGCATAGAAGCAGAAGATTTTGATAAAGGTGGTCAGGGAGTGGGTTTTTATGATACTTCTAAAAGTAATCAGGGAGGGAAATACCGAACAGAACCCGGTGATTTTGTGGGGATAGGAGAAGGTGGAACGGGGTATTATGTCGGTTGGACTGCTACTGGAGAATGGTTGAATTATTCTGTTGATGTACAGGAAGCCGGCGTTTACAGAATGGATATTAATTATTCATCTACTTCTTCTAAAGCAGGAGTTACCGTGATGCTTGGCGATAAAGTTCTGACTACGGTTGAATCACAAAAAAAATCGGAATATTCCGATTACAGTGTATATGTTAATCTGTCCGAAGGAAAACAGATGCTGAAAGTCTTGTTTCTGGATGGTAGTATGAATCTTGATTACATAGATTTTACTCGTACGGAGTACAATTTACCCGAAATTCAGTCTGATAAAACATATAAAATAGTGGCAAAACATAGCGGGAAAGCGATTGGATTATCTGTTGATAACCAGGTGAATGGTACGAGCATTGTGCAAAAAACTTATGTAGACGAGGGCTCCTTGTCATGGAATTTGCATTTGGTTGGTGATGCTTTTTACGGCTTTCAATCGGGTAGTTCGAAACTTTTTATGACTGTTAGAGGGAATAAGTATATTCAGCAGTTCCCGTTTGATACGACTGTCGATGTGGCTAAGTGGGGGATACAATGTGTAGATGAAAACTATTTCTGTATCACTGCAAAAGGTACGGGTACTGTTCTTGAAGTGGTTGATTCTTCTGATAAAGAAAATGCAGTTCTTGGTCTGGCACCTTTTACAGGCGCGGATAATCAATTATTCTCAATACAAGAGATTGGTGATGCTACTGGAATAGGAGGTATTGAAGTGGTAAAAGCGATTACTTATCCGAATCCTTTCACCGATTATATTAATATATCAGTACCTGCTAAGGAAGGTGGGAAGTTCACACTGTACATTTATACCTCTTCCGGTAATCTGGTCTATAGTGATTCACAGGTCGTAGCTGAAAATGTAGTGACTTTTACCTGGAATCCCGGTTTTAGTATTCCTAAGGGTCTTTTTATCTATTCTCTTAAGGGAGATACTTTCTGTGCCGGCGGGAAAATAGTGAAACAATGAGATACTTTAATTTATTAACTTAAAAAGAATGTTATGAAAAAAGAGATTTTTACTTTGATGATTATGTTATTGTTCGGTGCGAATTTATTTGCACAGGATCTGGTCTTCAAGATGACTGAGGACAGTGGAGTTGAAATTATTAACGATGCGCGCTTTGATGTGATTAATAAGTGTGTCGGTAATACCAAAGAAGGTACTACCCTGCGTTTAGGAGAAGTGGATTTTGCTGATGGACAAAAATATGCAGGTTGTTCTGTTGAAATTGCTCATGAGAATAAGGCAATGGAAGGTTATCTGGACTTCTATCTTGGTAATCCGGACAATGGTGGTGTTCTGATTAATGACGTACAAGTGAACGGAACAGGTGCATTTCAGTATTATCGTACCTTCCGTTATAACTTTTATGCGGAAGGAGGAGATGTTGCTCGTCCGACAGGTAAGGGTGATGTGTATGTAAGATATCGTGAATGTGAAGGTAATCTTAAAAAAGTTGTTTTCTATACGGAGGAATTAAGTGATTCCGATATGGGTGAAATGAAAGATCCGGTATATCAATATCAATCGTTATTGGCAAAAAATGCAGAGATTGTAGAAAAAGCAGATTCTGATCCTCACCTCAATGATGAGGGGGCAATTGGATGGACCGGAGAAGGTGTTGTAGTAAAATTTGCTGATGTTGACTTTAAAGATGGTAATACTTATCAGCAGATAGCAGTAGTATCTACACATGGTGGTGGTACTAATCCGTCAGGTTTTCTTATGCTTTATATTGACGACGTGAACAATGAGGATAATCTGGTAGCTAAGATCTGGACGGCAAGAGATTTCTTTTGGACAATGTATGGCACTTTGGCTAAGAATATTACTAAAAAGATTAGCGGGAAACATGATTTATATGTGAAATGGACAGCTGCGACTAATTTGAAAGAAGTTCAATTGATTGAAGGAACACCCTGGCAAATGGAAGATGACGAACCGGAAAAGATAGAACTCATTGATGAAAAACTGACAGAAAGTGCATATACTATGACTTTCGATGCTATGGGTGGTGTTGAAAATCCTGCTGAAATTATAGCGGTTGGTACTGATGGAGCACGGTTTGAAGGTTCAAATATCGGTTATACTTCAAGAGGAGTAGTGGTGAAGTTGAGTGGAGTTGACTTTAAAGACGGAATATTTAAACGTATTCTTGTTAAACACTCTTCTGACCAGGCTAAAATCAATAACAGCTCATTTGATTTTTATCTTGATTTGCCTTTTAGTAATGAAGAATTTGCCGATTTATCGATATTGGAAGGACAATCGGTTTTGGCAAGTGTTGTTGCACAAGGCACTAATAATTGGAGTGATCCGAAACGTACGGGAGCTGATATGAGCACAACGGTAACGGGTATTCATGATTTATACATGGTTTTCCAAATCGAAAGTGGTTGTAATGTATTTGAGGTATCTCTTGATGTTCCCGCCGGAGCATCTTCTCTTGGGAAGAACATACTTGGAGATATTGTGAACGTTTCGGCGGATAAAGGGATGATAAGAATCGATGCGACTCAAGCATTGGAAATGTCTATCTATAATATGTATGGGCAGATGGTGGAAAAGGCATTTGTAACGAATGGAATTTCAACGTTTAGTCAATCACAAGGAATATACATGTTGAAGTTTGTGACAGAAAAAGGTGAATCAATCACCACGAAAGTAATCGTAAAATAAATTCTCTTAGATATTTGATTATCGTCCGGTAAGGAACATCCGATTCTTATCGGACGATATTTTTAGATGTAGTTCAAAAAAATGTAAAAATAGAGCAATGAGGATCTATCTCTTTTTTTGTTTGTTCTTATCTTCTCTTTCGGTAGGAGCACAAGGGATATTACCGTTTAATAACCCTGATCTACCGGTTGAAGAGCGGGTAGAAGATTTAGTACGACGTCTCACTCTTCATGAAAAGGTATTGTTGATGTGCGACTATTCATCGCCGGTTCCGCGTTTGGGCATCAAACAATACAATTGGTGGAATGAAGCATTGCACGGTGTGGGGCGGGCAGGCTTAGCCACTGTTTTCCCACAGGCGATCGGCATGGCTGCTACCTTTGATGATTGTGCTGTAAAGCAAGTTTTTGAATGTGTTTCTGATGAGGCTCGTGCTAAATATCATCATTCCGAAAATAAAGATGGAAGCGAACGTTATCGGGGATTGACTTTCTGGACTCCTAATGTGAATATTTTCCGGGATCCCCGTTGGGGAAGAGGGCAGGAAACCTATGGAGAAGATCCCTATTTGACTTCCCGGATGGGATTGGCCGTCGTTCGTGGGCTACAAGGGCCTTCGGAAAGCAAATATGACAAGCTTCATGCATGTGCCAAACATTATGCATTACATAGCGGTCCGGAGTGGAATCGTCATCGTTTTGATGTGGAGAACATTTCTCCCAGAGACTTGTGGGAAACTTATTTGCCGGCTTTTAAGGCTTTGGTACAACAGGGAGGAGTTAAAGAAGTAATGTGTGCTTACAATCGCTTTGAAGGCGAGCCATGTTGCGGCAGTAATCGTTTACTATATAATATTCTCCGTGAGGAATGGGGATTTGACGGGCTTGTTGTATCTGACTGTGGTGCAATCAGTGATTTTTATCTTAAAGGACATCATGAAACACACTCTACTAAAGAATCTGCCGTTGCTGCTGCCGTGAAAGCCGGAACGGATCTTGACTGTGGTGTGGATTATCAGTCTTTGGAAAAGGCTGTTGAAAAAGGAATAATAACAGAGAAGCAGATCGATGTTTCACTTTCCCGTTTATTGAAAGCCCGTTTCGAATTGGGGTTGATGGATGAAGAGCATTTAGTTTCTTGGTCTGATATACCATATACGGTTGTTGATAGTGAAAAGCACCGGATGAAAGCTCTTGAGATAGCACGTAAATCGATGACTTTACTAAAAAATAAGAATGGAACGTTGCCTTTATCTAAGTATTGTGGTAAGATAGCGGTTATAGGTCCTAATGCAAATGATTCGATTATGATGTGGGGTAATTACAACGGTTTTCCCTCTCATACAGTCACTATCCTTGAAGGAATTACCCATAAGTTAGTTGGAGGACAGGTGATTTATGATAAAGGGTGCGAGTTGACTACAGGGGATACTTTTGTCAGTTTATTCAACCGATGCTCTTGGAAAGGAAAGATCGGTTTTAAAGCTTCTTATTGGAATCAACTGGAGTTTGCAGGAAAGGAAGTGACCGAAACACTGGTCGGTTCTCCTTTTAATTTCCATACGGGTGGGGCTACGGTCTTTGCTCCGGACGTAAATTTAAACAACTTTACAGCATGCTATCAAAGTATATTTTGTCCGGAAGAAGACAGGAAAGTAACTTTCAATATAAATGGGGATGACGGTTATCGGGTATTTGTAAATGGTAAAAAAGTGATTGATAATTGGGGACAACATGGTGCCGAAGCCCGGTCTTATATCTTAGATGCACACGCTGGAATGAAATATGATATCAGGATTGAGTATATGCAGGCCGGAGGAGAAGGTATATTGCAATTTGACTTAGGATATACAAAGCACTTTAATCCGAATGAAATAGCAGCAACGGTAAGTGATGCCGAGGCTATTGTGTTTGTCGGAGGGAAATCTCCGAAAGTGGAAGGAGAGGAATTACCTATTTCTTTTCCGGGATTTAGAGGAGGAGACCGGACAGTAATCGAATTGCCACAAATACAGCGTGATCTATTGCAGGAATTATATAAGACAGGGAAGCCGGTAATTTTGATTTTATGTTCAGGAAGTGCAATCGGGTTGTCTGCCGAAGTAGATCTGGCGGATGCCATTATTCAGGCTTGGTATCCGGGACAAGCAGGAGGTACGGCAGTAGCCGATGTTTTGTTTGGAGATTATAACCCTGCCGGGCGCTTACCTGTCACATTTTATAAAACAACGGAGCAACTTCCGGATTTTGAAGATTATAATATGCAGGGACGTACTTATCGCTATTTTAAGGGAGAAGCTTTATTTCCATTTGGGTATGGACTGAGTTATACTTCATTTGAAATTGGAAAAGCTCAATTGAGTAAGAAAAGGATCCATGCAAATGAGTCGGTAAATCTGGATTTATGGATTAAAAATACAGGAGAACGTGATGGTGAAGAAGTAATACAGGTTTATATACGTAAGTTGAAGGATAAAGAAGGGCCGTTAAAAACATTGAGAGCTTTTAAGCGTGTTCATGTAAAATCTGGTGAGAAGAAACAAATTTCTATTCATTTGCCAAATGACAGCTTTGAATTTTTTGATCCTGAATTTAATGTAATGCGGGTAATGGCAGGAGAGTATGAGGTTTTGTACGGAACATCTTCCGAGGGAAAAGATTTGAAGAAGATAAAGGTCAGAATTCAGTAAATGAATTGATAATATTATTAATAACTTGACTACTATTTATGGAGTAGGCTTATAATGGATATTGAAAAATGACAAATAGATATTTAAAACTCTTAGCCGTATTATTGTTGATGACATATACTGCTTTTGCCGGGAATAAAATTGGTATTTATGATTTGCGTTATACACTCCATGCTGATTTGAATACAACGCAAGGACTCGATTTGGCTTGGGATGATGTTCATGCTGTGTCTACCTTACAAGGAGTGGTAAACAGGGATATTCCCCGGTTGTATGTTTACTTTGTGATGGAGGGCGATAATGATATCGATGGTTATTGGTGGAATAAATACAGTCAGAAGGGAGAATGGTTGTGCGGACGTGAAACTCGGACGTATCGGACAATGGAGGATTTATTCACAGCATATGTTCCTTATATAGAAGGGGTGGTCGTTTATGATGGTAAAGTTCCCTCTACCAGCAATGTGGCGTCTTCTGTAGCAGGTATTGAAAATTTGGTGGCCATTCGTTACGACGATACTCCCGGAAGTTTATATGATCGCCTTGTGCTGCACGGACCGAAACTACCGGTGAAAAGATGGTTGTTGAATCCCGATGGCACTTCTATGTTTACCGGTAAGACAGGAACAAAGATTCCGGGAACAGAACGTTACTCTACCGGTTCTTTGAAGAACGATCCTTATGTTTGGTTTATAGAGAAATACCTGAAAACAGGTAAGTGCAATACGGAGTTTGCCGCTTATTATATTGACCAATATTGGAAGCAAAGACCCTTTGCTGCTGTAAAAAATCATCATACCTTGAGTAATCATGACTTTTTTGTGAGTAAAAGAGCTTTCTTTTTCGATTTATCTCCCTGGGGAGACGAGCCGGCTACTGATGATCCTTCTCAACCTGTCGGTACAGATTTGAATACTTTGAAAGAAATGTTGTTATTGGCTTATCAACAGAATAAGAATGAAAAGATGTGTTATATCGGAGGGTTTCCTTCCTGGGCCTATAAGTATACAATGCATGCTTCTGGTATTCATGACGATGTGCCTACGGAGTGGGAGTTCAGCCGTATCATCAGTGCATACAATGCTTTTAAGGATGCGGACGCCATCAGCTATGGTGCGTTGGCGAATGCTTCTTTTTGGCAACACTTTCCTACAAAAAAGAAATATGCTCAAGATTGGATTTCTCGTAAAGAACTACAAAAAAGAGGATTACTGACAGCAGATGGTAAAGTAAACGTGGACGGCAGGAATTTTATTATCTTTTATGTCGGCGATTATGATGCTTCCGCATGGATATCACAACGTACACCTTCTATTTGGGATGATCCTAACCGGGGGAAATTACCATTGATGTGGTGTATCAGTCCTGTATTGGCCGAACGTGTACCGCATATTATGCATAACTTCCGCACAACGGCTACCCCAAATGATTATTTTGCTTCGGCCGATAACGGTGCGGGATATATAATGCCGGGTATGTTGCAAGAACCTCGTGGATTGTCAGGACTTCCGTCTGGTCTGGAGGTATGGGGCAGGCATTGTAAGAAGTATTATGAGAAGTGGGGTTTATCCGTAACCGGTTTTGTTATCGACGGACAGGCTCCGGGATTGAATAAAGAGGGTTTGGACTGTTATGCTTCTTTTAGTCCGAATGGCATTGTACCTCAGAAGGTCGTAACTGCCTCATTGCATGGTAATATGCCTGTAATTCGTGCCGATCTGGATATAAATGACGATGATCCTAAAGTTGCTGCCGCAAGAATCGTGAAACGTGTGAAGGAACGTTCGGCATTACCTTTTCATTGGTTTCGTAATATTCTGAAGCAACCTACCTGGTATTGTGAAGTGATGGATGAGGTGAAATCACAGGATGAAAACATTGTGTTGTTGGATGTTCCTGCGTTTTTCGAACTGCTGCGTATTTATCTGAAAGAACATGATTCGGTGATAGAGTAAAAATCAGTTTAGGCTTGTATTAAAACAATGCAAAATCTTCTATATAAAGTCTTTGTGTGGAATTTTTTTGCCATCATGTGGAAAAATTGATTGGTTGGATATCGATTGTTATTCGATTTTATTGCACAATTTGTTCAATTGGGAGATTGAATAGAATGTGCAATAAAAAAGAAAAGGCTTGCATTAGCTTTGTCTTTCGAAAAACAATTCATATCAATCATGAAAAACGAATTCAAGTCTTTTCTTTTGGCTGCTGTTTGCAGTCTTGGGCTTGCTTCTGCTTTTGCGCAAGCCCCGACAGTTCATACCATCGGCGATTCTACGATGGAAGAGAAATCAACTGACCCTTCTGTTAATACTAACGGCCAGCGAGGATGGCCTCAAATGCTCCCACAGTTTATGGTTAACGGTGCTACACTGAATAACCGTGCCAAGAGTGGGACAAGTTCTAAAACATTTTATGAAGAGAGCCGCTTCTGGACAACGGTAAAACCACAAATCAAAGAGGGAGATTATGTTGTCATCCAGTTTGGACACAACGATGAGAAGCATGCAGGAGCCGATGGAGAGATCGGAACTTATCCATGGACTACCTATCAGGAGTATTTGAGAAAGTATGTAAATGAAGTTAGAGAATTGGGAGCTAATCCAATTTTGTTTACTCCTATTGTACGTGGTTATTTCAGTGGAAATAAAATAACGGATAAAGGAGCCCATAACTTAGGAGCAGATGTAATAATGTCTTCCGGCAAAAATCTGGATTATGTAGCTGCCATGAAAGAGGTTGCCCGGGAACTGAATTGTCCATTGGTGGATCATACTGCCCTGACACGTGAAATCTGCGATGAATACGGAGAGGAGAAGGCAGTAGAACTTATATATAATGTAGGAGACGGTACTCATATAGGAGAATATGGAGCTACTCTTTACGCTCGTCTGGCTGTACAAGGCCTGGTGGCAAAGGGATTATTGACAGAGTATTTTAATGCTGATCCGGATGTATTGATTAATCCGACGACTCATAATTTTGGAAAGAGTTATCTGAATGCTGGTTCTGTGTATGCTTTTTCAATCAGTGGTATTGATTTAACGCCGGGTAGTGGTAAAGTAACTATCTCTGCTTCAGAGGGATTTGTGGTTTCTCTGAATGCTATCGGAGGTTTTGCTTCTGTAGCGGAGATTGGGTATGAAAATGGAAACTTGCCCATGACTTCTGTTTATGTAAAATTCCTGCCAACAGAGAAAGGTGTAAAAAGCGGGACGCTAACTGTGAGTAACGGTACAAGTATTAAAACTGCAACTCTGACTGGTGAGGGAGTCTCTTTTGAGGGAGGAGTAGAAGCTCAGGCCTATTGGCAGTTAAATCAGGATACCAAGGCGGTTGTTACCGGTCCGATATTGGCAGCAGAAGAGGTTTTTAGCCAGATGTATGCTGATCGTTATGCCAAACCGGGTAATCCGACTACCTGGATAGATGGATTGGTAGATCCGGAGACAAAAACACAGCGAAACATTATTGAAGGTGATGACTGGCCGGAGAATGAAATCGATGTGAACTATAGCCGTTATATTGAATTTTCTGTAACTGCCAATGCAGGTACGACTTTCAATATCGACTCTATCGGACTGTATGCCGGTGGTTCCGGTGGCAATGGTATGTGTTTCCGGGTAATGTGTTCTAAGGATCCGGGATTTGGCGAGTATACACTGATAAGTAACCGTCCCTCTAATGTATCCAATACTATGTATCCCATTTCTCTGAAAGAGATTATAGAACTTCAAGGAGAAGAAACACTTTATTTACGTGTATATCCCTGGTATAGCAGTAAATCCAATCGGAAATCAATTTGTCTTTATGGCGTCACAGTGAAAGGAGTTGTAACAGAAGGAGAGATTACCTCTATAAGAACTGTAGACAGTATGAAGAAAGCTTATTGTACTCCGGCGATAACTGCTGACCGAACAACTTTGCATTACGAACTTTCCGAGTCAGGCTTGGTGGATATTACTTTATACAGTATAGGAGGACGTGCTATGCTGAACTATAGTAAGAATCAGGAAACCGGAATTCACACACACGAAATTGATCTGAGAGGATTTTCTGATGGAGTTTATCTTTGTAAGTTAGTTACGGGAACTCAGATGCAAACAATACGTATCGTCAAAAAATGAAATGAGTTTTATGAATAATAAAATAATATATCATGAATAGGAATTTTTTATTAAAAGGCTGTCTGGCTGGAATATTGGGGCTTTCTACACAATTGGTTATAGCTCAGACTTTTGACAACGAAAAAGTTACAGCGACATGGGGAATGTCCGGTGGAGTCAATGAACCATCACAGGCTGTTGTCAGTAATGAACATGCTTTTAGTACAACTGCTTTTGTTTTGGGTGGAGAGATGAACTTCTCCAAACAACAGGAGTATAAAGGGCTTGACGAAAATCTGAGTATGAATACTTATAAGCCAAGCGCTCAAATGAGTGGGGCAACAGATGGGTATGATCTGATTTACTCTATAAAACCAGCTAAAGGATTGACTTTTCAACCGGGACAGATTTCTTTCAAAATGGGTGTATTTGGCACAGGAGGTGGTATGGTGGATGTTTATTTGAAGTACGCCGATGGGACTAAAAAAACGGTGGCAGGTACTATCAAGCCGAATCGTTCCGGAACCTCTGTAAATGCCACTGAATGTACATATGATTTAGGTAGTATGTCGGCAACTGATGAAGAACTATCATTGATTATCAGTGTATATAGCCTGGCAAATAATAAAGAGATAGGTTTCAGTAATGTGATGGTTACAGGTACAGTAAATGGTACAGCCGTAGAAGTTCCGCAATATAATGTAGCAACAAGTATGGAACCGGAGAGTGCAGGCACTGTTAATCAGATGCCGGCAGGCAGTTTGATGGATGAAGATACGAAAGTAACTGTGACAGCTTTTCCAAAGTTTGGTTTTCATTTTGTTAATTGGGTGGATAATAGTGGTAAAGAAGTGTCGGCGGAAAATCCATATTCATTTGTAGTAAAAAGTAATACTTCATTGAAGGCTGTTTTCCGGGAAGTGAACACTTATACATTTTCTACCCGTTGCATCAACGATCTGGAAATGCAGATTGGTTCTGTTACATTGAACCCGGAACCAACTGAAGGGAAGTATGAAGAAGGCGTGATAGTAACTGCTACAGCAAACGAACTTCCAATTGCACGATTTTTGAATTGGGAAGATGATTTTGAAAATTCCAGTGTTACAACTGCCGAGCGCAGTGTGACGGTAAAACAAAATACGGAACTTATTGCAAATTATGAGATTCAGGATTTCATTGCCGCTTATAATTCCGATAAAGCAGAGATTTGGGCAAACAAAGGGAATTATCCGTTTGCTGCCGATTATACCTGGGACTTAGAACGTAATGCTACTGCTTCTGTTGTGAAAGTGAATGATGGAAGTTCATTGAACGGTAATTCGAGTGGTACTCCGGTAGTACGTATGCGCAAGGGAGCTGTCATAAGTTCGGTCAATGGTTTGTATATGAACGGATATCGCAGTACGGATGTGGCAATGCAGATTCAGTTTTCGACCAGGAACTTTACAACCGTTCGTTTCACTGCAGCTTTGGTTGCAAAGAATGCCGCAACTGTAAACTGGAAGGTGCTTTATTCTACAGATGGTACTATTTATAAACCTGTTACGAATAATAACGAAAAGTTGATTTATAAATTGGTCAACGGACTGGCTACAAGTGTTGATTTTGAATTGCCGGGTGAGGAAGTTGCTGATAAAGAAATGGTATACATTCGCTTTACCGGTACAGGTGATGAGGTTCTTAATGATAACAATGGTGAATATAACTTTGATAAAGTCGATTCGGAAAGTGGTTTGAATTATACCGACCATAGTGAAACCGGTTTGGGTAATATTTATGTATTTGGCACTCCGGTTGTTGAGGAAGATCATGAGGCACCTGCTATCAAAGCTATTGCTCCGGCAGATAAAGCTACTGGTGTGTCAGCCAGTGGTAAGATTACGATTTCTTATAGTGAACGTATCCAGGCTGGTACAGGAGAGGCTACGTTGGCTGGAAACGGTAAAACGATTACACTCGAACCGGAATATGGAAGTTCTTCTGTCTCTTTCCGCTATGTAAATTTGGCTTATGCGAGCACATATACTTTGGAACTTCCGGAAGGGTATGTGACTGATCGTTCCGGCAATAAAGCACCAGCTGTCAGCAGTAGTTTCACTGTGATGGAGCGTATTAAACCGGAAGCCCGTCTTTTTAATGCGATAGTAGATCAAAGTCTGGAAGTTAGTGTTATGCCAACCTCTACTGCAATAGGTCAATATAAAACGATTCAGGAAGCTATTGATGCTGTGCCCGTGACTAATAACAAACCCTGGCTTATTTTTATAAAAGCCGGATATTATAATGATTTGAATAACCGGACATTTTCTACCGGGAAATATACTTGGGAAGATCAGAGTGGCAAACTATCTGCTTCGGAGGACAGCCGTATTATAGTGGTAGATCGTCCGTTTGTGCATCTCATTGGTGAAGATGTAAATAAAGTAACGATCGCACAAGACCGTATTGCAGGAAGTAATGCTGCTGACAAGAGTCAACCTTGGTATAATGTGGCAGAAGGTGCCACACTGGTAATTAAGTCAAATGACTTTTATGCGGAGAATCTGACGATTGATAATGAGTGGTGGACTAAATATGAAGGGAATGAAACACGTGGTCCGCAAGCATTGTCTCTGTATGTGGAAGCAGATCGTGTAGCTTTCAACAACTGCCGTATCCGTTCTTATCAGGATACATACCTGAGTCCGAAAACAGGAAATACGAATACGGGTAATAATCAACCTCACTATTATGACCGTAACTATTTCCGTAATACTATGATTGAAGGTGCAGTCGATTTTATTTATGGAGGAGGCGATGTCTACTTTGATAATTGTACGCTGAATATTGTACGTGAATCGGGAGGTTACATTGTTGCTCCGTCGCATTATACTGATCTTAAGGACAATCAGGGTAATATTACACAAGTAAGTACGCGTTGGGGATATGTATTCAAAAATACAAAGATTACTGCTCCCGTTGGTAAGGAAGATAAAACACAGGTATATTTCGGACGTCCCTGGCACAATGAGCCAAAAACTGTATTTATCGATACGGAATGCCGTGTGAAACCGTATGATGGTTATTGGTATCCTACAATGGGTGCTGTGCCTGCTCTTTGGGCTGTGTACAATATATGGGACAAGAACGGATATAAAATGAGCGAAACATCTATCGAAGACTATTGGTACGAAAGCAATGGTGAGACGATTCGTGGTAAAGCAAAAAACTTCCTTACAGATGAAGAAGCTGCTTCGTATACATTAGAAAATGTGCTGAGTGGTGACGGAAGTGATGCTACTACCGGCGTATGGAATCCACTACCAATGGTAGAACAAACTGCCAAACCTGTTATTAGTGGGATAGAAGGAACTGCTACATTCGGTTGGACTGCTGATGAATATGCTATCTGCTATGTAATAAATATTAATGGTAAAGTAGCCGGATTTACTACTGAAACCCACTATGAGGCAAATTTGAATGATGTAGTTACTGTTCAGTCTGTTAATGAATACGGTGCATTGAGTGAGGCTTCAGATGAATTTATAGTAGGAAGTATTGGTACTGGTGTTGAAAATACTACTTTGGAAAACAATATTAGTGTAATAGGGGGGAAGGGCACCATTTCTGTACGTGGTATTGAAACAGCAACAGATATCAAGATATACGGTATAAACGGTACTTTGGTACAAAGTCTGGAAGTTCATCGCAATGTATCACTCTCTGTTCCGGCAGGGCAATATATTTTGAAGGCAAATAATTCGGTATCCAAGGTGTTGGTTTACTGATGAATGGTATAGGTCTTCTTGAGGGAGAGAGAGGAAGCATTGAAAAAGATGTTTCCTCTCTCTTTATACTGTAGCCATACTTTTTAGATTAAGCTCTGTATTTCTTTGTACTGCCATCCTATTGGCAAGGTGTTGCCAACAGAATGGCAAAGTGTTGCCAATGGGATGGCAAAGTATTGCCAATAGGGTGGCAAAACAAACAGTTTTACCCTCTTTGTTTTTCTTCATATAGTATAACTCTATCACGAATTATAAGTACTTATCCAACAATAATTTTATCATTATTACAGGAAATACGTTATCTTTGTCTATCTCAAAGATTCGTTATGTTTAGATTGCTTCTTATACTTATATCTTTTATTTATCCGTTTATGCTTTCTGCCCAGAGCTTGATGCATGTACGTTATTATTCGGCTAAAGATGGATTATCCCAGAATACTGTGACGGATTTTTTACAGGATGATAAAGGATACATCTGGATGTCTACCTGGAACGGATTAGAAAAGTTTGACGGTTATACATTTCAGAATTATAAATCTTATCCTACAGATGATTCCCGCCTGGAATACAATCGTATTCAACAGATTGTAGAGGCCAAAAAAGGGAATATATGGTGTGTTACTTATAATAATTTGCTTTATTTGTTTAATACTCAGACTGAAACTTTCCTGAATGTCTTTTCCGGATATTCACATCTTGCTGATTATGGCCGGGTAGCGCGATTATATAAGCAAGCGGATGGTTTACTTTGGTTCAGTAATCAAGCCGGAGATTTGTTCAGGCTTGATGAAGACAGATTGGGAGAAAAAGATGGAATTGTACACCTGCCTTGTCATTCCTGTACGGAGCACGGAAAGAGAATATATTCTGTGCATAAGGATAAGAATGGATATGAGTGGATATTAACCGACCGGGGAACTTTTGTTTATGGTCATCCGGAAATACGTACGAAGGTAGAATTGAGGTATATAAAGGAAGTGGATAAGAATACTTTTTTTATCACTCAGGAAGGGGAGCTATACGAATTTACACCACAGGCTGGTATTCAGAGTATTTCTAATCCTTTTTCCATGAAGGAAGTCAGTGGACTCGTGACTATAAAAACAGGCAGGCTGTTGATTCCGGATCAGGAAAAAATTATTGTTTATGATACCCGGAAAAAGAACTTTGAACAATTATACAAGCAGGCAACTTCCGAGTTTTTGCATATAACAGGAGCCTATCATTCTAAACAGGATTGGGTTTGGATGTTGGATGGACAAAGAGTGTTATGTTATTCATTTACTGATAGGAAAATGATCATTTTTCGGGAGAACTTGTCAAATGAGGATACATTTCGGCATATACATGAAGATGAATTCGGAGGAATCTGGTTGATGACCCGTGACGGGAGTTTTTATACTTATAATTCCGGGAGTAACCGATTGGAACCAGCTTACCGTTACACAACCGGGCAAAAGGAACCCTATCGGACGGAAGGCAGAGCTTTTTTAAGAGACTCTCATAAGAATCTGTGGGTAAGCCGTAGGTATGGCTTTGATAAGATTTATTTTACAAATCGTAATTATGATTATCTTGCTGCTACCGGAGGACAGGAAGTGCGAGGTGTATTTATCGATTCAAAAAAACGTCTGTGGATTGCTTCCAAAGAGAATCGGGTAGAGGTATATGATGAACAGGTACTTATATAGGAAATATGGATTCCGGAGGTAGATTGCAGAAAGATAAGAATGTATCGTTCGGTAAAAAGGTTTATACATTCTTTGAGGATACCGAACATCGTATCTGGTTAGGAACCCGTAATCATGGAATTGTAGTAGCGACAGAAAAAGAGGGAGCTTTTACTCTCCAGAATTTCCGGCATGATGCACGAAATCCTTATAGCCTCAGTAATGATGCAATTTATACGATTTGCCAGGATACTCGAAACCGTATATGGATCGGGACATTAGGAGGAGGAATTAATCTGTTCACCGGATTTTCGGATAATTCCCGTTTTATTCATCCGGGGAATCTGTTGAAAGGATATCCCGATGGGCTATGTCATAAAGTACGTAGTTTGCATTGTACACGGGAAGGCGTTATGCTTGCCGGTACAACAGAAGGTTTGCTGAGCTTTTCGGATGATTTTCAGAAACCGGAGGATATTGTATTTTACCACAATGACTGTACTGGCGGCCTAAGTAATAATGATATTATGGACGTGTTGGAAAGTCGGGATGGTAAGTTATATATCGCGGCCTATAGTGGAGGAATTTGTTTGGCAAATACGGATTCGTTGTTGAGTACGAGAATTCATTTCAGCTATCTCAATAAAAAGAACGGGCTTCCATCCGACTTGCCACAAGCCATGCTGGAAGACAAAGATGGGAATATCTGGATATGTTTTGAGAACTATATTGGTAAATACTGTCCGGAGCGGAGAGAGTTTGAAACGTATGATAGTGCTAATCTGCATACGGATCTGCAGATAAGTGAGGCACATCCGGCTATTGACCGGCGGGGAGCGATGTATATCGGTACGAACCAAGGCGTTTTACGTCTTCGATTGTACGATTTGAAGAAGAGTCATTTTGTCCCTCGAATAGTCTATACCGGAGTAAATATTCAAAATAGCGACGGTACTGCCTATACTTCTATTCTTGTGGCAGATTCTTTGGTGTTGAGTAAGAAGGAGCGTAATGTGACGATCACTTTTTCGGCACTGGATTATACAAATTCAGAGTCACTTCAATATGCCTATCGTTTGAAGGGTATCAATGACCAGTGGGGAGACATCGGAGAAAATCATTCCATCGGTTTTGCAAATTTGCCTGCCGGTGACTTTGTACTGGAAGTAAAGTCTACCAATGGCGATGGAGTATGGCATGATAATATCACTCCTCTTCATATACATATCCAGCCTCGTTTTACAGAGACAATCTGGGCGTGGATAGTTTATGTGTTTATTGTTATAATACTTATTTTGACAGTGTCCGGTATTATAATCTATATTACTAATCTGAAGCGAAAAGTAGATTTTGAAGAACAACTGACTGACTTGAAACTACGCTTTTTTACAGATATCTCGCATGAACTTCGTACTCCGTTAACATTGATTTCCGGCTCAGTTGAGGAAATTGTAGAACGGGGACAAATACAGGAAAGTGGAACGGAGAACATGCAGGTGGTCAGGAGGAATGTGAACCGTATGCTGAGGCTCGTTAATCAGATTCTGGATTTCAGAAAGATACAAGGACGAAAGATGAAACTAAGTATCGGGCAAGGAGATGTGATTGCTTTATGCAGGCAGGTCTGTGAGAATTTTATGCAGTTGTCTCACGAACGTTCTATTCATTTCAACCTGATTCATGAAATGCAGGAAATGCGTTGTTATACGGATATGGATAAGTTGGAAAAGATACTTTTTAATTTATTATCCAATGCTTTTAAGTATACAGCCAATGGCAAGTCTATTACTATGACAATCTGTATGCAGTCCGGTAGTTTCTCTATTTGTGTTCGCGATGAAGGTAAGGGGATGGATCTTCGGAAGATTGATAACTTGTTTGAACGTTTTGCTACTTTTGGTAAGGCCGATCCGAATCGTTCCTCCGGTATAGGGCTTTCATTGGTGAAAGAATTTACAGATTTACTGCACGGTACCGTACAAGTTGAAAGTATACCTGAACAGGGAACAGCTTTTACTATAACTTTGCCTTGTACATATGAGGCCTATGCCAGTGACCCGGAGACCGAGTTTATTCTGAATGATGAAATACAGTTTGACTATCAGCCGGAAGTACCTTCGTCTAATGGGGAAGAGAAGGAGAGAAGTATATTAATTATAGAGGATAATGATGAACTTCGTCGTTTTCTGACTACTATTTTGAGAGATCGATACAGTGTGTTGGAGGCTGGCAATGGCAAACAAGGCTTGGAAATTATATGGAAAGAACTACCGGATTTGGTTGTCAGTGATGTGATGATGCCCGAAATGGATGGGATTGAGTTTTTAGAAGCAGTAAAAACAAACCGCGATACAAGTCATATTCCCGTGATTTTACTTTCTGCAAAAGCATCTGTTGACGATCGTGTTAAAGGATTGGAGTATGGTGCGGACGATTACATTGCCAAGCCTTTCAATTCGGCTTATTTGAAGGCACGGATTGAATCATTGATAAAACAGCGCAGTTCTTTATCGGCTTATTATCTCCGGCAACCGTTGAAAAATTTAGGAAAAACAGCAAATAAGCAGCCTGATGTGCCACTCGAACAAATATTGGAAACAGTACCTGCTTTTAATAGTACATTCATCCGGGAAGTTATTCGGTTTGTTGATGAGAATTTGCAAAATCCCGATTTTAAAATTGATGATCTGGCAGAAACGATGAATATGAGCCGTGCTGTATTCTATAGGAAGATCAAAACCTTTACAGGAGCTTCTCCCATTGATTTGGTTAAAGAAATGCGTTTAAAGCGTGCTTTGGAGTTATTAGATACCAGTTCATACAGTTTATCAGAGGTTGCTTATCAAAGTGGATTCTCTTCACCTCAGTATTTTAGTCGTGTGTTCAAAGAACAGATGCAGTGTACCCCGAATGAATATAAGAGGCGGAAAGCCTTAATTTAGTTGAAAATTGAAAGTGGAAAATTGAAAATTACTATGCAGCGTGATAGCGCAGCTAATTTTCAACTTTCAATTTTCATCTCTTCTTCATCGTCGTTTTCATTTTCTTCTTCTTCTTCAAATGGTTCCGGGCGTTGTGGCCCATAACCTACGAAAGCAAATGCGCAAAGTGTTCCCATTATCGCTCCACTCAGATGCCCTTCCCATGAAGTGTTGGCAGGTGTGAAGTAGGGAATCATTTGCCATACCAGCCCACCATATAGAAAAGTCACCAATAGTGAAATTGCAATTAAAGGTATATACTTTCTCAGTAATCCACTAAAGAAGAGAAAAAATGCCAGCCCATAAATAATACCACTTGCTCCGATGTGCCATCCGGGTTTTCCGATGAGGTATGTGATGGCCCCGCAACCCACCCAGATTATAAAGAATATATAGGGAGCGATGCCACGGTAAAAGTAAAATAAACACCAGGACAGAAAAAAAAGTGGAAGCGTGTTGGCTAAGAGATGAGGAAAGTTACTGTGTATCAATGGATGTGCGAAAATGCCAAACAATCCTCTCTTCTCCATAGGATATACTCCTAACCGTGTGAAGTCCCAGTCCATGCCAACCTCTAATATTTTTATAATGTAGAGGATAAAAATTAGGAACAAGGGGAGCATCATGGACAGAATGATTTTTCGTAAATCCTGTTTCATTTCTCTTCTTTTTCGTTAATTCTTCGCAATGCTACGAATATTTTAAGGAAAATGGAAAATAAAAACCGTTTTTATTTTTGTTTTTACCTATAATTCGTATTTTTGGAAATCATACTATTTTATATGTTATGATAACAGAAATATAATTAACCTTTAAATAATGCACAACTATGAGTTATTTACATTTTGACAAGACTCTTATGGTCAATCTTGAGGAATCTTTACCGAGAGAGATTCTTCGGACAAACCGTTCGGGAGCTTATCATTGTACAACGATTGTGGATTGTAACACACGCAAATATCACGGTTTGTTGGTGATCCCTGTCCCCAACCTGGACGATGAGAACCATGTGCTGCTATCTTCTCTTGATGAAACGGTAATTCAACACGGCGCAGAGTTTAACTTGGGATTGCACAAATATCAGGGTAATAATTATAGTCCTAACGGACATAAATATATCCGCGAATTTGATTGTGAGCATATTCCGGCTACAACTTACCGTGTTGGGGGAGTCATCCTTCGAAAGGAGAAAATTTTTGTACATCATGAAAACAGGATCCTGATTCGTTATACTCTACTGGATGCCCATTCGGCAACCACTCTGCGTTTTCGCCCGTTTCTGGCTTTCAGAAGTGTGAGAGAGTATACACATGAAAATACACAAGCGAGCCGTGAGTATCAGTTGGTAGAGAATGGCATAAAAACCTGTATGTATCCGGGGTATCCGGAGTTGTTTATGCAATTGAATAAGAAGAATGAGTTTCATTTTGATCCGAATTGGTATCGAGGCATTGAATATCCAAAGGAACAGGAACGGGGCTATGATTTTAATGAAGATCTCTACGTGCCGGGTTATTTTGAAGTAGATATAAAGAAGGGCGAAAGTATCGTTTTCTCTGCTGGAATATCAGAAGTGTCTCCCCGTCGTTTGAAACAGATTTTCGAGGCAGAAGCCGAAGATCGTACACCTCGTGACAGTTTCTATCACTGCCTGAAAAACTCAGCGCATCAGTTTCATAATAAACAAGAAGATAACCATTATATTCTGGCCGGATATCCATGGTTTAAGTGTCGTGCAAGGGATATGTTTGTCTCATTGCCCGGCTTGACACTGGCTGTGGATGAAGTAGATGAATTTGAAGATGTAATGCAGACTGCTGAAAAAGCAATCCGTAATTATATAGATGATGAACCGATAGAATGCAAGATTTATGAAATGGATGATCCAGACATCTTGCTGTGGGCTGTATGGGCATTGCAACAGTATGCTAAGGAAACTTCGCGTGAGCAATGCCGTATGAAATACGGTTCTCTGTTGGAAGCTATCATGGAGTTTATCCGTCAGCGGAAACATGATAATCTTTTCCTTCACGAAAACGGATTGCTTTATGCAAATGGTTCGGATAAAGCCATTACCTGGATGAACTCTACGGTAAATGGACACCCGGTGGTACCTCGTACGGGATATATTGTAGAAATAAATGCACTGTGGTATAATGCACTTCGCTTCGTTGCCGATCTGGTGCGCGAAGGAGGGAATGTGGTGCTGGCCGATTCACTGGATGGACAGGCTGCAATAACCGGTGCATCATTTGTGGAAGTATTCCGTAATGAATATGGTTATCTGCTTGATTATGTAGACGGAAATATGATGGACTGGAGTGTACGTCCCAATATGATATTTACTGTAGCCTTTGACTATTCTCCTCTTGATCGTATGCAGAAAAAGCAAGTGTTGGACATTGTGACGAAAGAATTACTTACCCCGAAAGGGCTTCGTACATTGAGCCCCAAGAGTGGTGGTTATAATCCGAACTATGTTGGTTCCCAACTTCAGCGTGATTATGCTTATCACCAGGGAACAGCCTGGCCATGGCTGATGGGATTTTATATGGAGGCCTATCTGCGGATTTATAAGATGAGCGGTATTTCGTTTGTAGAACGCCAGTTGATTGGTTTTGAAGCCGAAATGACCAGCCATTGTATTGGGTCATTGCCTGAGTTATTCGATGGTAACCCACCTTTTAAAGGTCGTGGAGCAGTATCGTTTGCGATGAACGTAGCCGAAATTCTGCGTATTTTGAAGTTATTGTCAAAGTATAATTTATAAGAGGAGGGACGAAGATGAAAGTTTTAATGTTTGGATGGGAGTTCCCCCCGCATATTTTGGGCGGTTTAGGAACTGCCAGTTATGGTCTGACGAAGGGGATGTCTTTACAAGAAGACATGGAAATAACCTTCTGTATCCCTAAGCCGTGGGGAGATGAAGATCAGAGCTTTTTGAAAATTATCGGTATGAACAGTACGCCGATAGTATGGAGAAATGTTGATTGGGATTATGTCAAAGGCCGTGTTGGTTCTTATATGGATCCACAACTCTACTTTGATTTGCGTGATCATATCTATGCTGATTTCAATTATTTGAATACCAATGATTTAGGATGTATTGAGTTTTCTGGCCGTTATCCGGATAATCTGCATGAGGAGATTAATAACTACTCCATAGTGGCTGGTGTAGTAGCCCGTCAACAGGAGTTTGATATAATCCATTCGCACGACTGGTTGACGTATCCGGCAGGTTTACATGCTAAGCAGGTGTCGGGCAAACCATTGGTGATCCATGTACATGCCACTGATTTTGACCGTAGCCGTGGAAATGTGAATCCGACAGTATATGCCATTGAGAAAAATGGTATGGATCATGCCGATCATATTATGTGTGTGAGTGAGTTGACTCGTCAGACAGTCATTCATAAGTATTTCCAGGATCCGAAGAAGGTATCTACCGTACACAATGCAGTTTCGCCTTTATCGCAGGAGATACAGGATATTGTTCCGAAAAAGAATCCCAAAGAGAAGGTCGTTACTTTCCTGGGACGTATCACTATGCAGAAAGGTCCGGAGTATTTTGTAGAAGCTGCTGCCATGGTGTTACAGCGTACTAAAAATGTGCGTTTTGTGATGGCTGGTAGTGGTGATATGATGAATCAGATGATTCGTTTGGCTGCCGAGCGTGGTATTGCCGACCGTTTCCACTTCCCTGGATTTATGAAGGGAAAGCAGGTTTATGAAGTATTGAAAGCCAGTGATGTATATATCATGCCTTCTGTCTCTGAACCTTTTGGAATTTCACCATTGGAAGCTATGCAGTGTAGTGTGCCAACTATCATTTCCAAACAGTCCGGTTGTGCCGAGATACTGGAAAATTGTATCAAGACAGATTACTGGGATATTCATGCCATGGCAGATGCGGTTTATTCCATTTGTACTTATCCTGCATTGTATGAATATCTGCGTGATGAGGGCAAAAAAGAAGTAGATCAAATCAAATGGGAAAATGTCGGATATAAGGTTCGTGGCATTTACGAAGAGGTAATTAAGAATTATAAATAATAAAATAATATAGATATGAGAACAATCTGTCTTTATTTTGAGATACATCAAATTATTCATCTGAAACGTTATCGTTTCTTCGATATAGGTGCCGATCATTACTATTATGATGATTATGCCAATGAGAATGGTATGAATGAAGTTGCCGAACGCTCTTATATTCCGGCTCTGAGTACATTGATTGAGATGGCGAAGAATTCCAATGGAGCATTTAAGGTGGCATTGTCTATCTCGGGGGTTGCGCTTGAGCAGCTTGAAATTCATGCGCCAGCTGTAGTTGATTTATTGCATCAGCTCAATGATACTGGTTGTTGCGAGTTTTTGGCAGAGCCTTATTCACACGGTTTGTCATCGTTGGCCAATGAGGATTGCTTTAAAGAAGAGGTGATGCGTATGAACGGAAAAATCAAACAAATGTTTGGTAAGGCACCGAAAGTATTTCGTAATTCCAGTTTGATATACTCTGATGAAATTGGCGCACAGGTGGCTGCAATGGGATTTAAAGGCATGCTGACGGAAGGAGCTAAATATATTTTGGGTTGGAAGAGTCCCCATTACGTATATCATTGTAATCAAGCTCCCAGCCTGAAGTTATTGTTGAGAGATTATAAGTTGTCAGATGATATTAGTTTGCGCTTTTCCAACTCTGACTGGAGCGAATATCCGTTGTTTGCCGATAAGTATATTAGTTGGATTGATGCTTTACCGCAGGAAGAACAGGTAATTAATATTTTCATGGAGTTGAGCGCTTTAGGTATGGCTCAGCCGCTTTCTTCTAATGTATTGGAATTCCTTAAAGCGCTTCCGGCTTGTGCAAAAGAGAAAGGGATCACATTTTCTACTCCAACGGAAATTGTTACTAAACTGAAATCTGTTTCTCAATTGGATGTTCCGTATCCTATCTCATGGGTGGATGAGGAAAGAGATACGAGTAGCTGGCTGGGTAACGTCATGCAGCGTGAAGCTTTTAATAAGTTATATAGTGTAGCCGAGCGTGTACACATGTGCGATGATCGTCGTATAAAACAGGACTGGGATTATTTGCAAGCAAGTAATAACTTCCGTTTCATGACTACAAAGAATACGGGTATTTATTTGAATCGTGGTATATATGATTCTCCGTATGATGCATTCACTAACTATATGAATATTTTGGGCGACTTTATTAAGAGAGTAAATTCATTGTACCCGGAAGATATTGACGACGAGGAGTTGAATTCGCTGCTCACTACCATTCATAATCAAGGTGAGGAAATTGCAGAACTGCATAAAGAATTGGATAAGTTGCACGCAAAAGCTGAAAAAGCCAAAGCACCTAAAGTGGCAGCTAAGTCCAAAGTGGCCGAAGAAAAAGTGGTGAAGGCTACTCCTAAAAAGACAGCAGTAAAGAAAGTAGCTGCAAAGAAGAAAGAATAATCATTTAGAATTGGAATATTTTCTTATTTGCCTCTCAAAGTTGTAAACAGCTCTGAGAGGCAATTTTTTATAGAGCTTTGTGGAGGGAAGAATATGCTTTTTAGTAGTTGTGAACTCTTGAACTGCATAAAAATAAAGGTTTATCCGACAAATGTGTAGTTGTCGAAAAAGTAATTATACCATTTATTCAAGAAGGTAGGTAAGGTAGAATATGAATGGCTTGTTTTTATGTAATAGACTGATTTATAGTAAGTATAAACTTTCTGTTTAAACTTGGTCAAGAGTGTACCTTCTTGCAAAGTAAATCTGAAATATTAAAAAACGCATTAACAATATTAACGAGTTATGTATTTGGCAGATGAACCAAAATACAAAATAAAAAAGGTGTCTCGGAATTTATCCGGACACCTCTTACATTAATGGTATGTTATCTCTGTTATTTTTTATCTTTATCGTCGAAGGAAGTATAAATAACTTCCATTGATAAGCGATCTCCTTCTGATCCACCTTTCAGTTTGGTGTATCCAGGTTGTAAATCATTGAGTACACTGATAATGCTACCCAACGCGGTACTGGTATTTTGATCTCTTGTGATAGTTACCGGAACGAGAGCTACTTTATTCCATTGTGTAGCTTTCTCCCATGCTTCGATAGTGGTAACAGGTGTTCCTGTATCAACGTCCAAAATACCCTCTATCTTTCCATCGTTTGCAAGTGCTATGACTGCTGCATCTCTTTCTGCACGACATGTATTAATCAATCTTGCTATATTGGGGAAAACATATTGATTCGTATTAATGGCATTATGTTGAGCAATATAGGTTGTAATGTCATCATTGACTTTATTCTTTTTAAAGAAATCATCCTTTTCTTTTTCACGCACCAATAAAACATAACTGGGAGCACCCATGCTGAACTTATTCTTATCATTGGTTTGATTGTAATTAGTAAAAGTTAATCTAACTACATTTAGTGTATCATTACGCAATGAATCCAGAATACCCTTTTGGCTATCGTTATTGTTGTTTAGTAACGGTAATGTAGCCTGGGTGTAAATACCCGCTGGAGTTTTAAGATATGTACAACCTGTCTCTTTTACTTTATCCTTGATCTTATCTTCATCACTTCTGAAAGAATTGGCTTGAATGATTTCTTTAGTTGCAGCAAATGTTCGGTAACTATAATAGGTGGAGTCTTCTTCACTATTGTACTTCTTCATGTTTTTACCACTATCTTCTTCTTTCATATAACATTGGAATATGACATGCATTTCTATCTGGTCAATATAAAGAATAGTACCGTCTCCGTAATCGTTTTTAACATAGATACCTTTGAACAGGTCTCTGAATATATTTGCGAAATTTTTGCCCCCTTTTTCTGCTTCTCTACTTGCTTTATAAATTTCTTGTCCTAATTCATAAGGTAAAGTAACGGTTACAGAAGGAATATATCCACTTAGATTTCTAATAGAATCTTTTACAGATCTATCTACAGCTGTATACGCCTTTCGTCCCAATAAAAAATTAGCATCATTTTTAGGATAAAAATCTTCCGGGTTAATGTCGGTATAGTATGCAGCCTCTTTGTCTGCAGCTAAGTTCTTGTCTAATCTATAAACGCTCAGACGGGAAGCTGTCAGTGAATCACCAAAATAAGTCCTGTAAGCTAACGTTAATTCCGTACGATAAGTTTTGTCTTCGACCATGATTGCATCCGGATCATCCGGGTTTTCCGGGTTGTATACTGCCGGGAAACTGAAGTTGTCAGTACAATGTAGCTGTGTTAGAAATCCGGCTTCGTAATAACCAAATTCCTGATCTGTAAATTTCCCTAAATAACCAGTACTTGTTTTAGCGAAAACCTGTTCGGCAAGCTTAGACTCGGTTGCTACTTCAAATGTTGCCAGTTTTCCGTTAATAGTCTGGTCACCACCCGGAAACATTCCTAATCCCAATGTACCGGTATTATCGTCACATCCCCAAAAGGTGAGAGATAATAGGGCTACCCATAGATATTTTACTTTCATGATCGTCGTATCTTGATTCTAATTTTATTTTTGTTCAGCTTCCCACACCTTGTCGTAAAACTCGTTGCAAGCACTTGCGTAAACGTCCGGAGTCTGATAATCGAGTACCAATTTTCCGGATTGACGGGCATAATCCATGATGTCTTCGTTGATATGTTCACTGTTTTGTATCACTCCGTCGGAATAATCAACTGCGAGTTTACACAATGCAGCGTAGTCTGCAGGTTCTTTTAGTGTAGCTACATCTTTCTTATTAATGCCCTTCAACATGAGTTTGGTTGCAAAGTCATTGCTAAGAGTGTTTTTGAAATCATCCTCGTATACAGAGAATATTACTTTGGCATCCCGGAAGGACGGTTCGTCTTTATATGCTTTCTTGATATACAATGGAGCCAATGCAGTCATCCAACCATGACAATGAATAACATCCGGAGTCCAGCGTAGTTTTTTTACAGTTTCTAATACGCCTCTGGCATAAAAGATGGCTCGACTGTCGTTATCATCGTATTCTACTCCATTCTCATCAGCCGTTTGCATTCTATTCTGGAAATAATCATCATTATCAATGAAGTACACCTGCATACGTGCCGATTGTATGGAAGCAACTTTAATAATCAATGGATGGTCGGTATCATCAATGATCAGATTCATACCGGAAAGACGTATCACTTCATGCAGTTGATTTCTACGTTCGTTGATATTTCCCCATTTGGGCATAAATGTTCTGATCTCTCTGCCTTTTTCCTGAATAGCCTGAGGCAGGTTTCTACCTATATTAGCCATTTCAGATTCTGAAACGTAAGGAGTAATCTCTTGTGTAATAAATAAAACCTTATTCGCCTTTGTCATAATAACAATCCTTCTCGTAAATATTCTGCAAAGATATAAAAAAAAAAGGGCATTAAAGCAAGCTATTGCGCGGTATAATTCCTTATGAATTGTTAAGTTGTTGATTATCAGTCGTTGTTTGTCGCTTGCCCGTTCCGGTTGCTTCTCTTCCTTTTGCATTAATTTGCGATATTTCTTCTTTATATGGTAAATAATGGTTTATTTTGCACAGTTTTTTAAACAAGATAGAATAATAAACCAATTAAAATGAAAATAATACATACGATCAAGGACTTACAGACTGAATTGTCGGAACTGAAAGCCCAAGGGAAAAAAGTGGGTCTGGTACCTACTATGGGTGCTTTGCATGCGGGGCACGCATCACTTGTGAAGCGTAGTGTAAATGAGAATGATGTAACGGTAGTGAGTGTTTTTGTAAACCCAACTCAGTTTAATGATAAGAATGATTTAGTGAAATATCCACGTACACTGGATGCTGATTGTAAATTATTAGAGTCTTGTGGAGTAACTTTCGTATTTGCTCCTTCGGTAGAAGAAATATATCCGGAACCGGATACACGCCGGTTTAGTTATGCGCCATTGGATACAGTGATGGAAGGGGCTTTTCGTCCGGGACACTTCAATGGTGTGTGTCAGATTGTGAGTAAGCTGTTTGATATTGTGAAGCCGCATTGTGCTTATTTTGGTGAAAAGGATTTTCAGCAATTGGCTATCATTCGTGAAATGGTACGTCAAATGAAGTTCGATCTTGAAATAGTAGGTTGCCCCATCGTTCGTGAAGAAGATGGGCTGGCATTAAGTAGCCGTAATGCCCGTTTATCGGCAGAGGAACGTGAAAATGCTTTAAATATTTCTCGGACTTTATTTAAAAGTCGTACCTTTGCAACCACTCATTCGGTGAGTGAGACGCAAAAGATGGTGGAAGATGCTATTGCTGCTGCACCGGGACTTCGCCTGGAGTATTTTGAAATAGTAGATGGAAACACTTTGCAGAAAGTTGGAGATTGGAATGATACTTCGTATGTAGTAGGTTGTATAACTGTTTTTTGCGGAGAAGTGAGGCTGATCGATAATATTAAATACAAAGAAGTTTAAACCTAAAAAAGACCAAATCCCTATGATGATTGAAGTGCTAAAGTCGAAGATTCATTGTGCACGTGTCACAGAAGCAAATCTGAATTACATGGGTAGCATTACGATTGATGAAGACTTGTTGGATGCGGCTAACATGATTGCTGGTGAGAAGGTGTATATCGCTGACAATAATAACGGTGAGCGTTTTGAAACCTACATTATCAAAGGTGAACGTGGTTCGGGTAAAATTTGCCTGAACGGTGCTGCAGCGCGGAAAGTGCAACCGGATGATATTGTGATTATCATGTCGTATGCATTAATGGATTTTGAAGAAGCTAAATCGTTTAAACCGACAGTGATTTTTCCGGATCCGGTAACGAATAGTGTAGTGAAATAAAAGAGAGTATAACTCTTGATATATATAAAGAAACGCCGCTTGCTATTGTGTAAGCGGCGTTTCTTTGTTCTTATTCGATCTGATTTTATTTTTTCAGTTGTTCATTCATAGCTGCTGCTGCTTTGCGCCCATCACCCATGGCGAGGATCACTGTAGCACCACCACGTACGATATCACCACCGGCATAGATCGTAGGGATAGACGATTGCATATTATCATTTACAGTAATTGTACCTCTGCGACCTACTTCCAGCCCTTTGATAGAACTGGGTACAATCGGATTAGGTGATACCCCAACACTGACAATAGCTAAGTCGATATCAATTGTTTCTGTTGCACCGGGAATGGCTATCGGACTACGGCGACCAGAGGCATCCGGTTCTCCGAGTTCCATTTTTTGTAGGATTACCTGTTTTACGCGTCCCTGTTCGTCGGCTATATATTCAATCGGATTGTGCAGGGTAAGGAATTCTACTCCTTCTTCTTTGGCATGCTTAACTTCTTCCAGACGGGCAGGCATTTCTTCTTCTGAACGGCGATAGATAATCATGGCGCGTTCAGCACCGAGGCGCTTTGCTGTACGAACAGAATCCATAGCAGTGTTGCCACCACCAATGACAGCCACATTTTTACCAAAAGCAACCGGGGTGTCAGAATCAGGACTGGCAGCGTCCATTAGATTAACACGAGTCAGGTATTCATTGGATGACATAATGTTGATCGAGTTCTCTCCGGGGATATTCATGAAGTTTGGTAATCCTGCACCGGAAGCCACGAAGATACCTTTGAAGCCTTCTTCTTCCAATTGTTCTACACTGATCGTTTTACCAACAATACAGTCTTTGATAAATGTCACCCCCATTTGGGATAGATTATCAATTTCAACATCCACAATTTTATTAGGCAGACGAAATTCGGGGATACCATATTTCAATACGCCTCCTATCTCGTGCAATGCTTCAAATACAGTAACGTCGTATCCGTACTTTGCCATATCACCTGCAAAAGAAAGGCCCGCAGGGCCGGAACCGATTACAGCTACTTTGACGCCATTCTTTTCTGCTATTTCAGGGACAGAGATTTGTCCGCTTTCCCGTTCGTAGTCAGCAGCAAAACGTTCGAGGTGGCCGATGGCAACTGCTTCTTTACCCATTTTCAGATGAATACATTTTGATTCACACTGTTTCTCCTGAGGACACACACGACCACATACAGCAGGCAATGCACTGGTTTCTTTCAGCGTTTTGGCTGCTTCCAGGAATTCACCACGTTCAATGTTTTTAATGAAACGGGGAATATCGATTCCAACCGGACAGCCACCCATGCAGCCTGGATTAGCACAATCCAAACAGCGTTTGGCTTCCATGACAGCTTGTTCTTTGGTCAGTCCCTGATTTACTTCCTCTTTACGACTGTGCGAACGATATTCGGCATCAAGCTCGTTCATTTTGCAACGTTCAATGTTAGAGCGTTCTTTGGCTTTTATACTTTTGCGTAGTTCTTCACGCCAAACAGCGTTACGGCTGTTTTCATCTACTGTTTTGGTAGCTTCACAATGTGTTTCAAGTTTGTGCATCTCTTCTCGTTCTACGCTTTTGAAAGCGCCCATGCGTTTTAGCATTTCGTCGAAGTCTACCTGGTGTCCATCAAATTCCGGACCATCTACGCATACGAATTTAGTCTTTCCGCCGATGGTGATACGGCAGGCACCACACATACCGGTACCATCTACCATAATGGTATTTAATGATACATCTGTCGGGATTTCATATTTTTTGGTCAGCAGACAAACGAATTTCATCATAATGGCAGGACCGATAGCGAAACATTTGTTTACTTTTTCGCGCTTGATTACTTCCTCTACACCCTCTGTCACGAGTCCTTTGCGTCCGTAAGAACCGTCATCTGTCATAATGATAACTTCATCTGAGCTTTCGCGCATCTCCTTTTCAAGGATAATGAGTTCTTTGCTACGTCCTGCAAGGACAGTAATCACACGGTTCCCAGCTGCTTTTAAAGCCTGTACGATAGGAAGCATAGGAGCGACACCTACACCACCACCGGCACAAACTACAGTTCCGAAGTTCTCGATGTGTGTAGCTTGTCCCAGCGGACCTACAACATCGGTAATGTAATCACCTTCTTTCAGTTCGCAAAGGCGGGTAGAAGAGAGACCTACTTCCTGTACAACCAGCGTGATGGTACCTTTCTTTACGTCAGCGCCTGCGATGGTTAACGGCATACGTTCTCCTTTTTCGCCTACACGAACAATGACAAAATGTCCTGCTTTACGTGATTTTGCTATCAGAGGAGCTTCTATCTCCAGTTTAAACACTTTCTCAGAAAAATGTTCTTTGCTAATGATTTTGTTCATTATCTAATTAATTTGTTGGAATTACTACGTAACTGCTATCAGAATGATATTTTGGCAAAGATACAGCTTATTTGGGAAATAATAAAAGAAAAGCCGCCTTTTTGGGGCAGCTTCCTTTTTATCTATACTAATTCTTTTTAATCGATCATTTCAAATCCGCAGTATGGAACCAATGCTTTTGGTATTTTGATTCCTTCCGGTGTCTGGTTGTTTTCGAGCAATGCAGCGACGATACGAGGTAATGCCAGAGCCGAACCATTCAAGGTGTGGCAAAGCTCTGTTTTCTTTTCTCCACTGCGATAACGACATTTCAAACGATTTGCCTGGTAAGTATCGAAGTTGGAAACGGAGCTAACCTCCAACCAGCGCTTTTGTGCTTCTGAATATACTTCGAAGTCAAAGCAAAGAGCGGCTGTGAAACTCATGTCACCACCACAAAGGCGGAGAATACGATAAGGAAGTTCTAATTTCTGTAACAGACCTTCTACGTGATTCAGCATTTCCTGATGCGATTGTCTGGAATGTTCCGGCTTGTCGATGCGTACCAGTTCTACTTTAGAAAATTCATGTAAACGATTCAGCCCGCGAACATCTTTACCGTAAGAACCGGCTTCACGACGGAAGCATTGTGTATAAGCACAGTTCATAATAGGGAGCTGTTTCTCATCCAAAATGACATCACGATAAATGTTGGTTACCGGCACTTCTGCTGTTGGTATAAGATAAAGATCGTCTACTTCGCAATGATACATCTGACCTTCTTTATCCGGAAGCTGTCCTGTTCCATATCCGGAAGCTGCATTTACTACTGTCGGAGGCATGATTTCCATATAGCCAGACTTACGTGCTTCGTCCAGGAAGAAATTGATGAGAGCACGTTGCAGTTGTGCACCTTTACCTTTATAAACAGGGAAGCCAGCTCCGGTGATTTTTACACCGAGATCGAAATCGATGAGGTCATATTTTTTTGCCAGTTCCCAATGAGGAAGAGCATCTTTGGGAAGCTCAGTCTCCATACCGCCTATTTTTTCCACTACATTATCTTCGGCTCCTACACCTTCGGGAACTTCATCATAGGGCACATTAGGAATCGTATACAACAGATTCTGAAGTTCTGTTGCAGCATCTGTCATAGCGGTATCTAATGCTTTATTGCCTTCTTTCAGTTCGGCAACACGGATACGGGCAGTCTCTGCTTCTTCTTTTTTTCCTTCTTTCATTAACTGACCGATAGTTCTCGACAATGAGTTAACTTCTGCCAGATTCTTATCTAATTCATTCTGTGTATTACGTCTCTTGTCGTTCACTTCAATCACCTTGGCAATAGTTGCAGCGGCATCTTTAAAGTGCTTCTTTTCCAAACCGCGAATTACCGCGTCGGTATTTTCTGTAATTTGTTTAATAGTAAGCATATCGATACTTTTTTATGAACATTTATCTTTGAGTGCACAAAGATAATGCAAACCGAGAGCAAAATAAAATGAACTCGTTCATTTTTTATGCCAAGGTGCAGCTTATTTTTGCTTTTCTGCAAAGATTAATAAAAATACAGAGATGCTATCCCTTTGAGTGCATAAAAAAGAAAGGAGATACAATTACCTGAATTGCATCTCCTCCTTTATTTCTTAATTGTAAACTTTATGCTTCTGTCTTTTCGGCAGGGATGATAGATACATATCTTCTATCTTCTCTGGTTACTTTGAAGCTAACAGTTCCGTCTACTAAAGCGAAAAGAGTGTGGTCCTTACCCATACCGATGTTTTCACCCGGGTGGAATTCAGTACCTCTTTGACGAATGATGATATTACCTGCTTTGCAAGCTTCGCCACCAAATATCTTAACGCCTAATCTTTTGCTGTGTGATTCGCGGCCGTTCTTAGAACTACCGACACCTTTTTTATGTGCCATTTCTTCTTACTTTTAAATTGATTAAGCTACTACTTCTGTGATTGTTAACTCTGTGAACTGTTGGCGATGACCATTCAGTTTTCTGTGACCTTTTCTTCTTTTCTTGTGGAAAACAAGTACTTTATCACCTTTTACCAAATTTGAAACAACCTGGCAAACAACTTTTGCACCTTCTACAGTAGGAACACCTACAGTAATGTTTCCGTCTTTGTCTACCAAAAGAACCTTGTCGAATTCTACTGTTGCACCGTTTTCTGCATTTTGGATGTGGTGTACAAACAGTTTTTTGCCAGCTTCTGCTTTGAACTGCTGACCGTTAATTTCTACAATTGCGTACATCTTATATTAAATGTATAAGTTAGCTCCGTCGGGTGGTCTTTAATCACTTAAGGAACACTTTGTCGAACCCGGTGCGGAATAATCGGGCACAAAAGTACAGAAATAATTCTTATCGGGCAAATTTTTCTTTCTTTAATTTCTATGCAATCTCTATTAGCTCACCGTCTATTACTGTCAATGAGAAAACTTTATGTTAATTACAGTACAAGTATAGCTAATAAGATGATGGTAAACACACAACGCATGTTTCAGGTCATGAAGCTATCTGTCATGTATTCCGGAGGAGAAAAAGTGTTTTCGGCAAATCTGTTAGTTCACGGAGATTACTGATTATTTTCACATGTGGATATTGAGCCAGCTCTTCAGACCGGGTTACTCCACTTGTTATCCCTGTGAAACTGACGCCTGCTGCCTGGGCTGTTTCAGCGTCAACGGTACTGTCTCCTATGTACATTGTTTTTTCCGGTGTGACATTCAGCTTTTTCATGGCAAACAATAATCCTTCGGGGTTAGGTTTGGGATGACTTACGTCTTCGCCTCCGACAATGATATTGAACCATTCTTCAGGGAGCTGCTTTCTCATAAAGTCTTGAATGCGGAAACGATATTTGGTGGAAATAATTCCGAGGCGATTCCCTTCTTCTTTTAGTTTGAGTAGGGTAGGAAGGGTGTCGTCAAAGAGATGAGTATTGATATTCATATATTGGTCTGACTCTTTGGAATACTCTTTTCTAAGCGCAGCCAATTGTTCGGTATCCATAATTCCGGTGAGTATGCTAAATGACTCTTCAAGAGTTTTACCAATCGTACGTTTGATAGCATCATCCGTAACGTTTGTATAGTTATGTCGCTGAAGTACATTTCTGAAGCAAAGAATAATGCCGCAGGATGAATCTGCCAATGTATAATCAAAGTCGAATAAGTAGGTAGTGTAGCTCATTTGTCCCATTTTGGGGTAAAGGTAGAAAGATTAGTTTAAAAGTGTACACTCGGTAAGGTGAAAGTGTACACTTTCTATTGATTATCAGGTTTCTATTTAACTGGATCTACAGTATATCCCTGTTGCTTTAACAGGTTCAATATTCCATTTTCTCCCGGTAAGTGTAAAGCACCGACGGCAATAAATGTCGGAGCTTCTTTCATAATGGCAGGTAATTGTTTCGCCCATTTTTTATTACGGTCATCAATCAGCGTTGCTTTTTCTTGTGGAGTCATTTCACATTGTGGACCTCCTAACGATTCATCTGCAATTTTACTCATTGCGTCTAAATCCTGTGTCATATAGGTGGCAGTTAGTCTTTGGGTTTGATCAATGGTTGGTTCCACATTATTCAACATGCAGAGTAATTGTTCGGTTTGACGTTTCAGGGATGTTTGGTTATATAGCAAATTCATTTGGAATTCAATAGTTTCAAGTCCGTTTGTTTTTTTCCCTTTTTCGGTGGCTTGTGTCTGAAAGTAAGTGTCCAGTTGTTCCTGTGGATTATAGCCACCTACGTGCTTCATATAGAGAATCACTACCAGATTATTACTGAGAAAGGCTGGTTTAACTTTAGGCATCATGGCTATGTCAAACATCAGATTCTCTTTTGCAAATTTATTGATTTGTTCGTATTCTTCCTCTGTAAATAGTGATTTGAAAGTAGTATCTGTTTCGGTGGTCATATACTTCTTCATCATTTCGGCTACCTTGGTGGGACTTTGCATTTCACTCATTTTCAATTCACCATATACTTGTTTTGTATTATCAAGTGCTGCCTGCAATCCCTGGATACTATCTTTTATGCTGAGTGCAGCAAGGTGATGTGTTCCCATAACATAGGAGGGTTGCGTTAGTCCGTTACCAGATATTTTCCACAATAATTGTGCGTTCGCACTGAATGCGAAACATAAAATGAAAAGGCTTCCTAAAATCTTCTTCATATTTATTATTTTTGATTAGCGAACTCTGCCACCGGATATCCAGTGTTTTGTATAATACGGTTCATTCAGATGACTGATGATAACCCCTTGGCTGGTACTGGCATGAATGAACTTGCCATTCTTTAGATAAATACCTACGTGCGCTACCCGTTTTCCAGAACGGCTACTGGTGAAGAATACTAAATCACCTTCACGTAGATTACGTTTGGTTATCTTGTTACTTTCTTTCTTTTGAGTATCTGTACTACGAGGTAATTTTGTGTGATACACTTTTTTATATAGCTGGCATGTCAATCCGGAGCAATCAGTTCCTCGTTTATTGTCTCCACCGGCACGATAGGGAGTACCTATCCATTCGGAGGCTTCAAGGTAAAGTTTGTGATTATCTTCCAGATTGATGTCCATTCCCAGACGAACGGAAGCTCTGGCGAGTGCCTTATAGTCCAGTCGTGGAGCAACCGAACGGCAGGAACTAAGACTTAATATCAATCCTAACACTGCACATGTATATATAAAGTGTTTCTTCATCTGCTTTTATTCTTCTGTTCGGGTAGTTGTTTCTTCCGTTTCAGGATTGGCTACTTCTTTCTCTTGAATAAAATCGTCTACATTAACATTGAAGTAATCTTCCAGTTCTTTTTCTGCTGAATTGTTTTCGTTTTGAATATCACGAATGATAACTCCATGCTCAAGTAGTGCAATACGTGGACACACATCCACCGTATGATTCAGATTGTGACTGGAAATGATGACTGTGGCATTATGCTCTTCGTTGTATTTCTTCAGCAAATGTTTAATAACAGATTGTGAACTCGGATCAAGGAAGTTGAATGGTTCGTCCAGTATCAGCAGCTGCGGGTAGTGTAACATTGCTGAAATAATACCGATCTTTTGTTTATTTCCGGCAGAGAAGTTACGAATAAACTTCTTTTGTCCTACTACTTCGCCGTTCATAAAACGTTCAAACTGTGTCAGGCGTTCGTCTACTTCTTCTTTCTTTAGACCGTACATTTTACCAATGAAGTAGAAATACTCTTCTGGGGTAAGATAATCTATCAAAAAGCCATCATCAATAAAAGCCCCCGTGAATTTTTTCCATTCTTCACTTTTACTTACGTCTATATCGTTAATAGTAACATTACCTGCATCTGTTTTGAGCAAATCCAGTATTAACCGGAATAGAGTTGTTTTTCCAGCTCCGTTATTTCCCACCAGACCAAGCATTTCACCTTGGTTGATGATATAATTCTCAATATCTACGGCTTTCTTTTCACCGAAATTCTTTTGCAGTTTATTTATGGTAATCATGCCTTTTAGTGATTAGTTTTTAGTGATAAGTAATAAGTTTCTGGTGTTTAGTGATTAGTGATAAGTGATTAGTACCATGCGGTATGATAGTGCAGTCTGCTAATCATTTATCGCTAAAACGCTAATCACTATTTTTATTCTCTACTGTCTCTGAATCCTTCCATGTTTTTGTAGCGGCGTTTCATGAATCGGTTGTACACATTTTTTAGCCAAATGCGTGAAGTGAGTACAAATCCTAATCCGATGACAAGCAATACCCATGAAGTAGCTGTTTCTCCCAGACCTATTTTCAACAATGCATAGAGTAACAGGGGTATACCGAAAGTGGCAGCGCTAATTAAACTTTGCAGTCCTGTACCCGCATTCTGGCGGCCGGTGATTTTGGCATTCAATGGCATTGTTTTGACATTGTAAACAGCCATCTGGAACAGGCAGAAATAGATGAAACCTATTGTGAATACTGCCCATGAGATAGAAGTCAGTACACTGATTTTACCCATTACCATTGCTGGTATAGTCAGAATAAGTGGGATAAGGATTCCGATACTATACAACATATATTTTGCACGAAGCAGGGTATAGATAGACTCTTTGCGACTCATAAGTCCGTCAATATAATTGCCTTCATAACTCATTATTTGCAGAAGAAAGAGGATACCGAAGATTGCAAAGTTGTAAACGGTAATGAAGTTCTTCATACCAGTTCCGTCATATACCTCCGTAAAGCTGAGTAATAAACTGAAAGCAATTACGACCAGAATTACCATGCGGAGTGAGTTTTTACAAGCCTTATTGCGTAATAACATTTTCAATTCTAAGCGCATATATTCACCTACCTCTCCGTATTTTTCGAAAAACTTATATTCCGAAGCATTTATTTTTGTGTCTTCCACTTTATTGAGTTCAGCGTATATCAATCCTGCCATTAGTTTTCGGTTGATAAACCACATCGCGGCAATGGCTGCCAGAGTGGCGATGAAAACTAACCAGTTACCCTCAATATAGCCTTCACCCCAATTGATAAAGAATTTGGCAACTATACTTTTGTCTTCAGGAATAAGGATTGCAGCCGCAATACCACCATATACTAACAGGGGAAGCATAATCCACCAGATACGTTCACTAATTAGTGTACGACATAGCAGAAACCAATAATTGTTGAAAATCATTAGTAACCAAATACCTGTGCAATAAGTAAAGACTCCCCAAATTCCGAAGAATTTCGGAATTGTAATGATGGCAAACGGCACAAACATAAAGAGCCAGATGAGGTTATAACTGCTCAGCCCTGAACGGATGAGCAGGAAGTCTATTACTCTATTTCGCTGTACCGGCATCAGGAGGTAAGGTTTTACCTCCTGTGTCGGTGTTTTTTGCAGCGGAAAGCGCAATATGAAGTCAAGTGCAAGGATAAATACCAGACCACTGTTTAGTATATGGTAAGGTTCCATGCTATTCGTGTCGAAAGCGAAAGCAAACGTTGTTCCGAAAAACATAAGATATCCTGCCCAGAAAACCGCCATGGCATACATGGCGTATTTCCCAAACCGGTTTTTATCATACATCGGATGGCGTTTGGCAGCCAGCTTACCGTGTTTGCGCAATTCGTTAAAAAGCATCATTTCTTCTCTGGGCTAACCATGGTGACTTCTACTTCATTTTTCTGCTTCAACAGTTCGTCGGCAAACTTCTGAATATCTTTTGTTGTGATACTGTTAACCATGTTCTCATAGTCTTTCATCATATCTACTCCAGTGAAGAGATATTCGTCGATATTTCCCAACCAATAGCTGTTCTCTTTCAAATCTTCTTTATGCTTTTTCAGCATATACTCTTTTACTTTATTGAGGTTAGCTTCCGACGGTCCGTTTTTAGCTAGATTTGCAGCTTCGGCGAAAATGATCTCCATCAATTTGTCTTTCTTTTCGGGCGCTGTCTCGAAAATAATTTGCAAGAAAGCATTTTCTTTGGGATATTTGGCAAGGTTACCACCTACATATACACCGTAAGTACCACCTTCGTCTTCACGAACTTTCTCTGTATATATCAGATCAAGAATCTGACTGGTCATACTCATAAGCAGGTTATTCTTCTGATCATATTTACATTTGCCATTATACAGTACAAGGACAGAAGCTTTGGGAGTTTCCTGTTGTCTGATGAATTCATTTTTGTAAGTTCCCTTACGCATTTCCATTTTGGTATCTTTGAACGTCTCTTTGCGGTTAATAGCAGGAAGAGCTCCTAAATACTCGGCGATCAGTTCTTTATCTTTTTCGATGTCTATATTACCAACAAGGATAAAAGTGAAATCACTTGCATCTTTATAGCGGTCTTTGTACATCTCCATGAGTTTGTCGTAATCAATTTGATCTATCATGTCAGCTTTCATACGGATAGCTCTCGGATGGTGGTTATATACAGTAGCCTGGATAGAATCACCGAATGCAACAGACGGATTTAATTCCTGGTTCTGCAAGGACGCTTTGCTGCGATTCTTGTAAGACGCAAATGCATCGTCGTCTCTGCGTGGAGCAGTGAATGTCAGATAAGTAAGCTGCAACATCGTTTCAAGGTCTTTCGGAGAACAGCTACCATTTACACCTTCTGTTTTGTCACCAATGCTGTAACTTACCGATGCCTTCTTACCTGCCAATACTTTTTCAAGGTCTACAGCACTGAAATTACCTAAACCACCGGCACTGATAGCGTCCAATGATTTGATATTAATAATCTCAGAGTCGGGGAATAATGAACTACCACCCAGACTGACACCTTTCATACGTATTTCGTCAGCTTTAAAGTCTGTCTTTTTTAAGATAACTTTTACACCATTGGATAAAGTAAGTTCAGTAGTACCGAAAAGAGGATTTTCCTTTTCAGAAACAATCTTACCACCCTGAGGTTTTTCAGCCATTAATGGTTCATCGGATACTTTGTCAACATAAGCCGTTAATTTCTCTGTTTTAGCGTCGTTAAGCATTTTGAGAACGGCATCTTTTGTCGGTAATTTGAGTCCTTCTTTTTCGGGACCGAAAATAGCTACTACCTGGTTACTGTCTGTAACCAAAGCTTGCATCATTTGGTTCAATGCTGCTACAGGAATGTTCGGAGCTATCTGGTTGATGATAGCATATTCATTTTCAATACCTGGAATCGGTTCTTTGTCGAGGAAGTTACGAACATATTCGTTCACATATGTTTCGTTTTTACGTTTATCACGTTCGTTGTATGCAGATTCCAATTGGCGCAGGTATTCTGCGCGGGCACGGCCATACTCTGTCTCTGTGAAACCAAATTGGCGTGCACGTTCCATTTCGCGTAACAAATTAGCAATTCCGTCTTCTACCGATCCTTCTTTACAGACAACTACACCAGTGAAAGCGCTTTTGGTTTTGGCAACAAAGAATTCACCTTCAAAAGTTCCGGCATAAATAAAAGGAGGGTTAGCAGTTTGCGTAAGTTCGTTCAAACGGGCGTTCAACATGCTGCTGATGAGATTGGTGGCATAGTTTTGTACCATGTATCCCATGTTGTTCTTCTGATCATCCGGGGTTGCATCGTGTTTGTTGAAGATAAGTGCCTGGATATGGGGCTGTTCTTTATCCTGCTCGATGATTATAATAGGTTCTTTGTTATCATTTACCGGATAGTAAACACGTTCGGCTGCTTCAGGTTGTGCAGGAACATCGGCAAACATTGTTTTGATTTTAGCTTCAATTGCATCTACATCGATATCACCAACTACAACGATACCTTGCAAGTCGGGGCGATACCATTTTTCGTAGTAATCTCTTAAAGTCTGATACTTGAAGTTCATAACTACGTCCATTGTACCAATTGGGAAACAAGTTGCATATTTAGTTCCGGCAAACATTTGTGGAAGCATTTTTTCCTGCATACGCTGCATGGCACTCATACGCGTACGCCACTCTTCATTGATTACGCCACGTTCCTTGTCAATTTCTTTTGGATCCAGGGTTAAATCATTAGACCAGTCATGTAGAATCAATAGACAGGAATCAATGGCGCCCGGAACAGTAACCGGGACATTTGAAATATTATAAACCGTTTCGTCTACAGAAGTGTAAGCATTTAGATTTTCACCAAACTTCACACCGATACGTTCCAGATATTGTTTCAATGCATCACCGGGAAAGTGAGTGGTTCCATTGAAGCACATGTGTTCAAGGAAGTGCGCCAAACCGCGTTGATTTTCTTCTTCCTGGATAGAACCGACTTTCTGAGCGATATAGAAATCGGCACGATTTTCCGGAAGTACATTTTTACGGATGTAATACGTAAGTCCGTTATCGAGTTGGCCGATGCGTACGTTCGGGTCGACAGGGATAGGAGGCAATTGAGCAAATGCCTGCTGAAAGCTGCAGCATATAATTACTGCTGCAACAAATAAACCACGAAATAAATGTTTCATATCTAATGAGTTTTAATAAATGTTTTGTACTATCTGTCGGAGGAGGGAAAGATAAATCACAAAAAGTAGTGAATTAGTGATTAATGATAAGTGATAAGTGATTAGCTGGCTTGCGCTATCACTCTGCAAAGTACTTATCACTAATCATTAATCACTAATTCACTAACTTACTTGTCACTTATCACTTATCACTAATCCACTTATCACTATTTTATCGCTTCTCTGATTCTTACCAGTTTCGTTAGTAAACCTTCAAGTAAGTCCAGTTTCAGCATATTGGCACCGTCACTTTTGGCTATTGCCGGATTCTCATGGGTTTCTATGAAGAGTCCATCTGCACCAACTGCAATTCCGGCTTTAGCGACGGTTTCTATCAATTGGGGCATTCCACCTGTGACTCCACTGGTTTGGTTGGGTTGTTGTAAAGAATGGGTCACATCCAGGATTACGGGGAAACCGAACGTTTGCATTTCCGGAATGCCACGATAGTCAACTACGAGATCCTGATAACCGAAAGTTGTTCCACGTTCAGTCAGCATTACCTCTTTGTTACCGGCTTCTATAACTTTAGCTGCTGCAAATTGCATTGCCATCGGAGAAAGAAACTGCCCTTTCTTTATGTTTACCACTTTTCCTGTTTTAGCAGCCGCAACCAGAATATCTGTTTGTCTACAAAGAAATGCAGGGATTTGGAGTACATCCGCATATTCAGCAGCCATTGCTGCTTCCTCAGCCGAGTGAATATCTGTAACGGTGGGTACTCCGAATGTATCATGTACTTTCTTTAATATCTTCAATGCTTTTTCGTCGCCTATTCCCATAAATGAATCCAGACGTGAACGGTTGGCTTTACGATACGAGCCTTTAAATACATATGGGATTTTTAGAGTTTCAGTGATATTGACTACTTTTTCTGCAATACGCATTGCCATATCTTCACCCTCTATTACACAAGGACCGGCAAGCAGGAAAAAGTTGCCGGAGGGATTGTTCTTTAATTGTTCTATCATAATAAATAATTAGTTAATTTACCAATACGGTCATATGCCAATTGTTATGCGTCCTGTTTCTCCGATAGCGCAGCCAATTGGCACATTGGCATATCGGCACATTGAAGCATTACTAATTGGGTATAATCAGAGTTATCTTTTCCGGCAGGATACCTATTTCCAGTGGAAAGTGCTTGGGTAAGATTCGTCCGTCCAGATCAACGGCGGCATTCTTTGCACGGAGTACTTTTACCTTCTTTGTTCGGTAACTTTTTACTACTTTATGATTTAGTATTCGTCCCTGAATCAGCATCCATAGCCCGGACATGGTCTGCAAGAGCTCCGGACGGTAGATAACCGAAACATCCAGCCATCCATTGTAAGGCACAGCGCTTGGAGTTTGCCCGTAACCATAGGCACTACCCACACATACGGTCATAATACGCCCCCGGATGTGTTCGTCATTGATGCGGAGATGCATTCTGTACAGGTTTCGTTCAAAAAATAACAGGAAGAAGGCCGCCAGGTATGAGAGAAATTTGACTCCTCCCCAAAAACGTTTGGTTCCGTCGGTCACTTTCACGATACGTGCACCAAAGCCGATGTTTATGGCATTGAGAAAGTAACGGCGTTGGTGTTGTTCGCCATCGTAGAAATTACAATATCCTACATCAATTTTTCTCCGGCGGTTATTGATAATCCAGTCTACTGCCTGTTTGTAGTCCATGCCGATATCCCAGTATCGGGCAAAGTCATTTCCTATACCATTGGGTATGATGCCGATAGCGATACTTTCTTTATGAGTAGCGTTGGAAAGCATTATACCATTGATTGCGTCGTTCAGAGCACCATCACCGCCTACTACTACAATGGTAGTATAGCCATTATTTGCCAGAATTCCGGCAAGTCGTTCTACTGAACCGAAACCTTCGGACTGTACATAGTCGTATGACACACCTTTCTGGTCCATGTACTCTTTGATTTCTTTCCATCGTTTTTGCACCTTCCGTGTTCCGGCTTTGGGATTGTATATTACGCCCCATTTTCCTGGTTCTACGCTCATCTCTCTGATCTATTATTTAAAAATCATCTCTTCTGATTAAAAAACTTCCTGCTTAGAGGTCTTTTAATGGAATAGTTCTCGTACTTTATCCTTTTCTTTGACTTGATTTATATACTTTCTTGCAAAGATAGTATGTGGTTAAAGTATCTGTTTTTTTCTGTTGCCAAAGATACTAAATACCTTTGAGCTTTTGCTTTACAAAAGCTATCTTTTCTTCTGTAGGCAACGTTGCATCCACCCAGTGAATGGTGAATCCTCTTCTTTCCATTCCCCTAAACCAAGTCATTTGCCGTTTGGCAAATTGATGGATGGCGGTTTCCAGTTGGGCGAACATTTCTTCGTAAGTAAGTTTCCCAATGGCGTATAGTGTCAGAAATTTGTATTCCAGTCCATAATAAATCAAATCTTCTGCTTTGATCCCTTGTGCAAGTAACTGTTTTACTTCATCTACCATACCTTCGTCCAAACGTTGTCTCAATCGCCGGCTGATTTTTTCCCGACGTAAATCCCGGTCAATATCTACTCCGATGATCAGACTATTGAGTTGTGGAAATTCTCGTTCTGCTATTGGATGCTTGGCATAATACTCTTCTATTTCTATGGCCCGTATCGCACGTTTCACTGTATCTACATCAGTCGAATTGTGCAATGTCTTGTATTGTTGAAGAATCCCGGTCAGTGTTTCCAACGATTTATCTGCCAATCGTGTTCTCAATTCCGGGTTCTCGGGTACCGGCATTAACCGGTATCCTTTCAATACGGACTCCAGGTACATGCCCGTCCCTCCACATAAAACGGGCAGGCATCCTTTTTGTTTAATAGTCTCATAAGCTTTTAGAAAATCACGCTGATACTCAAAAACATTGTATTTATAACCTGGCTCCACTATATCAATCAAGTGATAAGGTATTTCTCTATCATTAATAGTATAGTCGGCAAGATCTTTACCTGTACCCAGGTCCATGCCCCGGTATATTTGCCGTGAGTCTGCACTAATGATTTCGGTGTTTAGTTCTGCAGCCAGTGCGGTAGCAAATGGAGTCTTTCCCGAAGCGTAGGACCAAGAATGGTAATTAATTCATAGTCTGGCATAGTTGTATTTTTTATAAAATAGACATACAAAGATAAGAAAAAGTAGTAACTAATCAATTGGAAGGCTGATTAATCGTTTTCGTAAAACGACAGATTTTGCCGTTCTTACTAACTCCTTCGATAACAATATCCTGAGGGGCTGTACTGTCTGGCATATAATATTCAATGGTCGCTGTTCCATCAGCATTCCATTGTAGTTCCGGATTCCAGTAGATTGTGGTACGTAGATCGGTTGTAGTGTTCTCTTTCTTCTGTGGGGTATCATAAGTGGGATGATATCTGCAAATCGGATTTTGGCCAGATAATTGTTTTTAGTGTCCGGTTGATATTCAATTGTAGAGAGGATAGTGACATCAATAGAGTTACCTATTTGGAGATTACGGGAATAAAAAAATACCGGATCTTCATTCTGCATCCAGTTAGTGTATCCTCTGATGTAGTAATCTCCTGCAGGAAGCGTACTTGGTAAGGTGAAAGCATTTTGAAATCCCAAAGAATCCCGTTTGATTTTCTTTCGTAGTATGACGGAGTCAGTACGATTAATTAATTCTGTGATGATAAAGTTACTTTTAGGATTCTCCAGGTGGCTGGTTGCATTTACTAAATAACCTTTGTACCAAATGTTATCTCCGGCTCCATAGTATGGCTTATCTAAATGTAGATATAGTTTTTCCTGATGGGTGCCTTGTAACTGATGAAAGTAAGAAACAACACTATCCAACTTATTTTGTGCTGAAAGCATCTGGAGAGGAGTAAACAATACCTCCCATAAAAAGATTGCGACAGTATATTTGTGTACTATAGGAAGTGTTAGGTTTTTCATGGTAGTTTTTTTGTTTTGTGTGATCTTTAATGGTGTCCTCGCCAGATGGAATATACTTTTTTGCGGATAGTAAACAGATTGAAAGCAGAGACGATAACAAATAAAAGTATCCCGACGGTAATAGCCGGCCAGAGTGAACCGATTTCCAGTTGTGGAAAGAGTAAGCTAAGTGTAGCGGTATAAGAATGACGTAACCAGGCTACAAGGCTGATCGATACAATAAGAACCACTATATTTAGCCCTAAAGTTAATGTCTGATAAGGGCGCGCTACTCTTGCCGGGCTGTAACCGATAAGCAATAGGTTTTCGAGCTTGGTAGTGTTTTTTTGCAACAGAAGGAAGATGCTTAACATCAATATATAGAAAGAAAGTACACTGATAAAGAGCCCCACCCCCAATACAATGCCAACAATGAGGCGGAGAAAATAGGTTGTTTTCCCTGCATCCAGTTTACCATCTTCGGTTTCGTATCCTTTTTGCTGGAAATATTTGGCAATGGAGGCATCTGCAGGGTTTCCTACTTCGATGATGAGGCGTGACGGTTGTGCTTCTGCTTCCGGAGCGAAATTTTTATTTGCCCATACCATAAAAGATTCCGGTACCAATATCGTATTCAGTCGGTTGGAGAAACCGACAATGTTTCCTTTGTACTGTTCTACACGTCCGTTTCCACGCATCATGATGTCCATTTGTACAAGGCTCATTACGCCCTCGGAGAGCTTGGGCAGACTGCGGCTTTGAGCAAATCCGAAGTTGTACAGATTCAGGTAATTGCGTGGAATAATAATGGGGATAGTATGTGTCTCTTCGTCAAAATGCCATTTGTCGAGTTTTACATCTACGTATTCATCGGGCACCGCTTCAAAGAACATGTCTGTAGAAAGACGGATACCGGCTTCTTGCATACCCAAACCAGCTGACACCTTAAATTGTGAAGGAGTAAATGCACCTACACTTTTAGTAAAAGGTTGTTTCTTGAGATTCTCTATCTCTTGTGGAGAGAAAGTATTGCTTTTTCCGGCAAAAGCCCCAAGGGTACTTATTTTTTTGGTGGTAATGATATAATCTTTCTTCATGAAACTATCTCCCTCTGTAAACATAGGGATAATATCTTTATAAAACTGTACGCTGAGCAATACAATAACCATACCAAACAGATTGGCAAGAAAGAAACCGGCAAGCTGGCCGATACTGATATGTTGACGAAGAAGTTTCCAGATAAGTTTCATATTTGTATGATCTGTTACAGGCGTAATACTTGGTTATAAGGCAATTCGATCTGTTTTCCGATAGAAGTAACAATAACTCCCGCACCTTGTTTTCCGGCTTCTTCCGTTAGCAGACTACTCATAATTTGTCCATTATAATCGTCCAGATGGCTGATAGGTTCGTCCAGAAAGATAAAGTCGAAAGGCTGACATAGTGCACGGATAAAGGCAACACGTTGCTGTTGGCCAAAAGATAATTTTCCGGCCTTTATATTGGCTTTGTCGGCAATGCCCATTGCATCAAAAAGAGCAAGAATCTCTTTTTTCTTTTTATATCCGGTCAGATTACTTTTTAATTGAATATTCTCGAGTGCTGTGAGTTCGGAGAAGATGCGCAAATCTTGAAAAAGCATACTCAGTGAATGCTTGCGTAGGTTGACCCACTGCTCTACTGTGTATGCCTTGATATTAGTCTCATCGAAATTTATAATACCTTGATAATCGCTTCGATAGCCATATATATAACTACATAATGATGATTTTCCGGTACCGGAGGCTGCTTCAATCAGATACATTTCTCCTTTGCGGAATATAATGTTCTTATGCCAGATATCCGATGTGATAGAATTACGGTCAGCAAACACTTGGGGAAGTGTTTGCTGCAGATGAATTGTTTCCATGTTCAGAAAATTACATGCCGGCAAACTTCTTGGCGAAGTTTACAATTTGTTTCAGCGAGTTGGTGTCTTTGTCTTTCAGAACGAGGTCTATTTCACTAACACCGTCGCTTACGTTGCTTATTTCCAGATAACTAATTTGTGATGCCAGGTTATAGTACATTTGGTACTCTTCACCTCCGAAGCCTACCATCATTTTTACAATCGGGAGTTCGAGGATAGCATCCATGTTAACAACAAAGAAGAAGTTCTTTCCTTTCATATCCGAAGCATAGGCAACGTCTTTTATAGATTTATCAGCTGCTTTGTCAATGTTTTTATAAAGTAATTCATCATTTGTAGCATACATTTGCTTGTCTTTAAGCCCAAAGAAGATATTCATAGCTCTTGACTTGTACACATATTCATTTTCACCCAATTGAACGATATCTTCACCTTTTTTCAGATTCAGTGCTTTTTTATTGTCATAAAGAGCTTTTAGTGCATTTCCGTTTTTTACATCTGCATAAGCTACGAAAGCAGGATCTTTACCCATAGTTACATTGATCAGTCCGGCAGATATATCACCGTTGAATGAAGCGAACAGGGCTTTCACTTCTTCTGCTTTGGAAATAGATACTGTGTTACGGAATTCTTCATTTTCCTGTAACAGGTTGTACAACTCTTCTCCATTGGCTCCTACACTCATAAATGCGATGGTTGATGCAGGGAAATATTTAAGGAAAGTATTATTCAGTTTGATCGTTGCCTTCTCCTGTTTTTTCAACATGGCTTTGGCTTCTTCGTTCTCTGTATAGTATTCAAAAAGTAGAGCAATCTTTCCTTTCTCAAAGCTAAGACTACCAAGAGCCATTATATCTTTGGGATCTATTTTTATGCCGGTTAAACCCAAATTCAGCTGGCGTGTGTATTCTTTAGGAAGTGCAGCTAAAGATGCAAAGAAATTAATATCACCTTTCTGTTTTTGCATCTTCTGGAAACCAGCGTTATTAGCGATACTTTTTTCAGCGGTTTGTTTCATTAGCTCGCTGATCATCTTCTGAGCATTTTCCATTTGTGATGTACTGCCCGTCTGTACCAGCATAACTGTTGTTTCGTTAAAAGCAAAGATGTCACGTTGTCCCATTCGTGTATAACTATAATCGTCTGCTGCTTCTATGGGTTGGCAGATTTGTTCTTTCACCATTATATCCAGTGAAGTATGCAGTTTATCCTGGTCCGACACTTTAGCTACCAGAGCTGTATATGGAAAACTGGTTGCAGTGAATGCATATACAGGTGCATCCACATCTATTCCTGATTCTTTAGGGTTATTCAAGACTTTTTCTAATTGTTGGAAAGTTGCCGCAGTAGTTCCACTTTTCAGCGCCTCTATCATCTTTTGTTTGGCTGCTTCATTCTCTTTGTCTTTCAGTCCGGATTTATCAGCCAGTGATTTCAAATGGATAGATGCTACGGCCGAAGCGTCAGCAGGTATAACATTTGTGTATTCCGATTTCTTTGAACAAGCTGCCATGAATACCATCAGCACTACCAGCACTGAAAGTCGGGAAATCATTCTTTTTGCCATAACTATTTGTTTTTTAATTGATGTATTTTTTAGTGATAAGTGAGTAGTGATAAGTGATTAGTACCATTCGGTATGATAGCGCAGCCCGCTAATCACTAATCACTGCTCACTACTCACTATTCACTACCATTGTTGCTACCAGTGCTGCCGTTTCCGTTCGCAGCCGGGATTTACCTAAGCTTATGGGCTGAAAGCCTTTTTCTATTGCTTTGGTTACTTCCTCTTCACTGAAATCTCCTTCCGGTCCGATAAGCACCAATGCATCTTCTCCTGGTTTCAGAATATTTTTAAGCAGTGGTTTTTCACCTTTATAACAGTGTGCGATGAATTTTTGACCGGTAAACTCCTGGGTGATGAATTTATCAAAATCTGTCATTTCATTGAGCCTCGGCAAACGTGCTTTGAGTGATTGCTTGATGGCAGATACTACTATCTTTTCAATACGTTCCATCTTAATGACTTTTCGTTCCGAAAAACGGCAATTAAGAAAGGTCAACTCATCAAAACCTATTTCGGTAGCTTTTTCGGCAAACCATTCATTACGATCCATATTTTTTGTTGGAGCCATGGCTATGTGTAGATGTCCTGACCATAAAGGTTCTTGTGGAATTGTTTCGAGTATCTTTACCAAACAACGTTTGTTGGTTGCGGCAGTTATTTCCGCACGGTAAAAATTTCCATTACCATCCGTCAGGGTGATTTCATCTCCAATGTTGAGTCGTAAAACACGGACACAATGTTGTGCTTCTTCTTCCGGAAGTTCAAGGTTCTTCTGTATATCGGGAGTATAGAATACGTGCATATTTAAATTTATTTTCTTCTGTTTATTTCATCGCGTAACCGGGCTGCCAGTTCATAGTTCTCTTCTTTGATAGCTTGCTCCAATGCTTGTTCAAGTGAATTCACATTGTCGGAATCATTTGTCTCCTCTTCCTGTTGCTCTGTATCCGGCTGATCAGAATCATCCAGGCGGATATATTCTCTTTCAAGAATAGACTCATAAATAAAAATAGGGCAATCTGCACGTACGGCTAGAGCGATAGCGTCTGAAGTTCGTGAATCGATACGAATAATTTCTTCATCTTTCTGCAGGTAGATATATGAGTAAAAAACACCTTCTTTTGCCTTATAGATAAGCACCCTGAGCATTTTGGTGCCCAAAACGTTCAGGCATGTATAGAATAAATCGTGCGTCAGGGGACGCGGCGCTTTTACTCCTTTCAGGCAGATGGCAGTGGCTTGCGCTTCGGCCGGACCTATAATGATAGGTAGTTGCCGTTCGCCTCCCACTTCCCCCAATACCAAAGCGTAGGCACCTACCTGCGCCTGACTATTGGAGATATTTAATACTTGTAATTCTATCTTTTTATCCATTGTTACTTTTTACTTAATTCCTCTGGCTGGTGTTTGTATTTGAATACCAGAGCAAACAATATTCCGATAACTAATGCATAACCTGCGAAGATGAACCAGATGTCGGGCCATTCACGGCTTACCAACATACCGTCGGCATATACCGAGAAGGCATCCACCACAGCACCACTGGCATATCCTCCGATGATTGCTCCCAATCCGTTGGTCATCATAAAGAATAATCCTGTGCGCTGGCTCTGATAGCAGGCTTAGCTTCTAATTCAACAAACAAAGAGCCCGAAATGTTGAAGAAATCGAATGCCATTCCGTAGACAATCATCGAAAGTATCAGCATCCATAGCCCTGAACCCGGATCGCCCAGACCGAAAAGTCCGAAACGGAATACCCAGGCAAACATACTGATAAGCATTACGCGCTTGATGCCGAAATGTCTGAGGAAAAATGGTATGGCAAGAATAAACAGGGTTTCACTCATTTGTGAGATAGAAAGTAGGATGACAGAGTGTTTTACACCGAACGAATCAGCGAATTCCGGTATCGAAGCAAAACTACCTAAGAAGAGGTCTCCATAACTGTTGGTAATTTGTAATGCAGCTCCTAATAACATAGAGAAGAGGAAAAAGATAACCATCTTCTTGCGTTTGAATAATACCAGAGCATCGAGTCCGAAAGCAGAAAGCAGGCTTTTGTTTTCACTTTTGGCAGGCGGACAAGCGGGTAGAGTAAATGAATATAAACCTAAAATAAGTGCTGCTGCACCACCCACATAGAGTTGTGCACAAGAGGATTTGAATCCGGTGAGATCTACTGCCCACATGGCACAGATAAAACCGATGGTTCCCCATACACGGATAGGCGGAAAGTCTTTGACAATGTCACATTTATATTGTTCGAGAGAGTTGTAAGATACCGTATTTGCTAATGAGAGCGTAGGCATATATACCAACAGATTGAGCAACATAGCCCAATACATATGGTTATAATCAGTGGCTGTGGAGGCATAGAAAAGGCTGGCAGCTCCCAGAATATGTAGTATCCCATATAATCGTTCAGCATTTACCCATTTGTCGGCTATAATACCTGTCAGTCCTGGCATGATGAGAGAGGCTATGCCCATTGTGGCAAAGATTGCACCTATTTGCCCTCCTTCAAAATGTAAGACACCACCCATGTAGCCGCCCAATGAAATTAACCACGATCCCCACACGAAGAACTGTAGGAAGTTCATAATAATTAGTCGATACTTGATACTCATATTATTTTTATTTAGTTACGAGTTACAAGCTACAAGTTATTACGAATTGTAACTTGTTGCTATTTTATAATAGCTGCAAATATAATGTTTTTCGCCGATTGTGTACCAAAAGAGTGGAGAAAAGAGCCCCTTGTATAAGGAAATTTGAGAAGAAAAAGAAGTCTGATTATAATTAGGTATGCAATTTGATTTTTTTAGTTGTTTGATTCTCTGTATTTAATTGTTATAGTTTCATACTCTAAAGATATGCTCTTCTAAAATATTTAGAAACTACTAATTAATTCCCCGATAAGCTTCTGTTGTTCTTTTGTAAATGGTAGCAACTTGCGGAACTTTCTTGATCTTTGAGCATTTTTATATGCAGTCATTGTTGATATATTAAATTCTAATTTCTTATTATGGCTTTTATCATATAATACAAAGTAGTAATAAATAGCGAAGTATTCGTCGGATTGAATATTATATGTTACTTTATCATGTTTTGTCCATGCAAATAAAGAACTTAACCGCTTGTCTGCCAAATCAAATTTATAGGTGTTTTGAATTCCTTTGCCTTTTTCTCCTTGATATACTTCAAAAAAAGAATCTCCTTCTTTGATAATGAGAAAAAGGGACTGGCCGATAAAATAACCGCCATAAGCGTAACCGGTTAAAGTCTTTTCCAAATTATTATCGGTGATAATTTCTTTAATAATTCTCCTACTAGCCTTATATTCATCATAAATATTAATAGTCTGGGCATTAGCTAACCCAAACGACCAGATTGAAACTACTAAATATATCAATAAAGTGTTTAAAAGTAACTTCATATGGTGATTTTATTTAAACCCCGTTATGCTTGCCTCAATGCAAATAGACTCTTACTCTGATTATTTATTTGAATATTCTACATCCTCAAAATGAGTAGGAATATTTATTAATTTGCTAAAATCAACCTTCCACATATCCAATTCGTAAAGTTTGTCATCTTCATCTAAATATAATGAAGCTACGACCAATACTCCATCAGTATCCCTAAATTGGCATTCACTAACTTGCGAACCAAAATGACGTACTTTATTGAATGTATCACAAGGAAATAAAGCCAAACTTCCCATTCCTCCATCTTCTAAAGAGGCCACTAATAAATCATTCTTCCAATCGGGAGAAATAACTTTAATTGATCGATGTATCAGTTCTTCTAAAAGAATTTCTTCTTCTATATTTAATTTTCTGATATTATTTAGCTTCATGTATTGTGCTTATAATAGTTATGTTGTATCCCTTTTTCTACTTGTATTAGAATGAATACTACTTTTGATTTTTGCATATTTCTATTAATTTATCACAAATGTTTTGTAACTCTTCAAAATGTCTTTGATTGTATTGGTCGTAACTTAAACCCATATAATCAACAAGCATTTTTTCCAGATGATTTATTAGCTTCTGACGGTCTTGAGCATAATGGATAATCATAGGGATATATTCCTTATATTCATCCATAGCCATTTCTTCTCCAACTCCAATAGGGTCCCACTTTGTTAAAATATCATTTATTTTGTTTGTAAGTTCATTCATAATATATGTACTTTATTATATCTTAAATAATGTAAATTGTCAAAATACAGATGTTCGTTTTTCATCATTCAATTTAGATTATAATGGACTAAATATTGTAATGTAATTAATTAAAATGGAATAAAAGCTCCTTTACCTAGGCCTTGTGAGGAACCAGAAGCATTACTGAAGACAGAAATAACTTTTCCGCTTTCATTTACAATCACAGTATTTCCTCCTAATGTATATCGGGTTTGAGGTCCATAGCGTCCTACAGCTTGCACTTTTTGCCCTTCTCTCACTATTTTTAAAATATCAGAAGTTTTGAATCCTCTTGAAATAGCTTGGTTAACGCCATGTTTTGTAAATCCACTAATTACTTTTTCTCCAACTTTAGCTCCGACTTTTACTGCGAGCTTTCCTATGCCCCAAGAAAGAGCTTTGCCTGCCAACGCACCACCTAGCTCACTAGCTGCTACCATAACAAGGGCTTCTCCTACCGGGCGACCTATTTCGTTATTTAAGAAACGATTGTTTATAGCATTCATCAATTCAGACTTAGAGTTTTCGGATAATGGACTATTTTTACCTAAAAACTGGTTTTGTAGTTTAGTACTGGAGTATATTCTATCAAAAGCATTTTCTGCTTGATTAGACATTACGCCTGCATTTTGATACGCATTCAAGTACGAGTTTTCACTTAATTGAATAGAAACTGAATGTCCAACGTTTGTGTAACCTTCCAATTGATCATGTCCTTCTTGCCAATAATAATTTCCAGTTTCATTATGGCGATACCAATCTCTACCATCAGGATCAATATAATTGACCGGATTATTATTACAATATGCATATGGGCTGATATTATAATTTTTTTCAGCAAATGGATCTATTGAAGTAAATTTCTTATCATTTGGATTAAGTATTACTTTCTTAAGTACACTATCATTGCTATTCACTAAATTTAAAGACATAGTATTTTTGTCAAACTCGACACTACTAATCTCGCTGCTTGAATCTGCATTTGATACTTTGAATTGTGTTTCGGGCATCTCAATCATTGATTTTACACTCTGTTCTGGTGCAAAATTGTCATAAGGAGTCTGTGCCAAAGCACTCAACGCAAAAAACGTTGCTATACTCAAAAATAAGATAAGCCTTTTCATAATGTATACTGATTTATGTTACTTCTCTGTATTTAATTTCGTCTGCTTAGCTTTTATATCATTGACCATCTTTTCATAATCCTCAGGTTTTATTGTAGAATAGCCGATTTTCGTAAGATATTTGAAAGTGGAGTCCATTGCTTCAAATTCTTTCATAAGTTCCGGATAACTAATAATGTCTCTATATTCTTTTAATCCCATATCGGTTATTTTATTGTCTAATCGGAATTTTAAATCGTTTCCTTTGTTAGTTTGCAATTGGCTATTGGGATAGTATTGTAAACCAATGCTGTAACACTTCCTGATAAAATCGTCTGAATATCTTCCTGTTTTATATTCATAATAGTTTAATAGGTCACATATGCAATATGCAACAGACTCAATATCTGACAACGATTTCATAAACAAACCATTTTCTATAGCAATTTCGGAAACATTGAAGGTTTCCATAATAAAGCTTGATCGTGAAAAAGTTCCGGTTGTCATTTCCAAATTCCACCAATTTCCTTTTTCATCCCTGTGTTTTACATAGCAGTGCATGGGGGCAATTGCTATAAATGCCTCTACATTGACTTCATTGGCTAAAATCTTATAAAGAAAAGGTAATGACCTGCAATTGCCTCTTTTTGTTTTTAAAAGGCGTGAAACTAAAGAGCTTTCCAGATCTGAGTCACTCATGAAATTCTCAAAATCATATTGATACGGTTTGAAGTTATTTTCTGGGATACTGTCAGACATATAAGTAAATACCGCCCAATTTCCGGCAGTTTTATACTGTCTTAAATTGCGGTTGTCTATCATTTTATTAAGTATGGGTTTTATTCTCAATATTTCATTGTTATAATCCTCCCAACTCATTTTCCCTTCATAATAAGCATTCTCAACAAGAAAAACCGCTTTTTTAAAACTTAAAGGTTTTTCTCCTTTCAACATCTGGTTTATTTCATTTATGGCAATGTCGAAATGTTTCTGGATATTGGCAGGTACGGGATGAGATAAAGCATTTTTGTTGGTATGAAAATCTGCCCATTTCTGGCCAGAACTGAATGTTTGTGCATTTAATTGCAAAAATATAATAAAAGGCAATATATAAATTAATCTTTTCATTACTCTAATGTTTATGTAATTATAGTCAATTTCTAAGTCTACTTATCACAAATAAAATAAACCTTGCCGTATTATTTCAAAAAGGGTATATTTCCTAATGAAATGCATGTTAATAACAAAAATATAAAAAATATTTAAGAAACAATCATTGTTGTATTATATTTTTTATCGTATTCAATTTTTATTTGTACAAAGAACTTGTTTTAGTGTTTTCTTGACCAATTAAGACTGATAAATGTGTTTGTTTGAAAGAAGTTTGTTGTAGTATGCCGCGAAGTAGGTTTATTTTGCACTACATATCCACTTATGTAAGAAAAGTTATTCTTTTGGATTAATATCAGAAACTTGTTTGGACCAAAATTACTTGATATTTGATCGTTAGTTGTTTGTGTATGGTATATAAAAAAGAAGGCTATCTATCCCAGACAGCCAATCTTTATTAACCTTAAATCTAATACCATGAAAAACACAGTGCAAAGATAAAGGGATTTATGTTATAAAACATAATGATTTGCTATAAAACTGCGATTTATTAACATTGTTTAGCTTTGATGATTCCTTAATTATGCTACACGCCAGATTATTCTACATACAAAACTAATCCTTTGAGATATTCCCCTTCCGGATGGTAGATGTTTACCGGATGATCTGCAGGTTGGGTTAATTGATGTAAAATGCGAACGCTACGCCCTGATGTAGCAGCGGCAGTAAATACAGCCGTACGGAAATTATCTTTTGTCACTACCTGCGAACAAGAGAATGTAAATAAGATACCACCCGGTTTGATTTTCTCAAAAGCTTTGGCGTTCAGTTTACGGTATCCTTGCAGAGCATTGCGCAATGCATCTTTATGTTTGGCAAAAGCAGGAGGATCGAGGATTATCAGATCATACTGATCGCCCATGCGGTCGAGGTATTTGAAAGCATCTTCTGCGTAAGCTTCATGACGTGGATCTCCGGGGAAATTTAATTCTACATTCTTGTTGGTGAGATCTATTGCTTTAGCAGAACTGTCTACCGAATGAACTTGTTTGGCACCACCGCGCATCGCATAGAAAGAGAATCCCCCTGTGTAACAGAACATATTCAGCACAGAACGATCTTTTGAATAACGTTCCAGCAGAGCACGGTTCTCGCGTTGGTCCACAAAAAAACCTGTTTTTTGTCCTTTTAGCCAGTCTACATGGAATTTTAGTCCATATTCACGGGCTATGTTATCACTGCTTCCTCCTTTCAGGAATCCATTTTCCGGGAAAAGATCGGCTTTGAAAGGGAGGGTAGTTTCCGATTTATAATAGATGTTTTCTATTTTACCTTCCATAACCTCAGACAAAGCTTCGGCGATAGCATGCGGTCAACGTGCATACCGGCAGAATGTGCCTGCATGACAGCTGTTTTAGCATATATATCAATGACCAGGCCAGGCAGATTGTCACCCTCACCATGTACCAGACGATAGGTGTCGTTGGTGGGATTGGTGGCGATACCGATACTACGGCGCATGTCATAAGCTATCTCCAGTTTGCGTTTCCAGAAATCGTGATTGATAGGTTCTTGTTTGAAGGAGAGTACACGTATGGCAATACTACCTATCTGGAAGTGTCCTTCGGCAATGAATTCTTTCTTGGAGGTATATACTTCCACAACTTCACCCTCTTCCGGTTCACCGTCGAAACGGGCGATAGCGCCTGAAAATATCCAGGGATGAAAACGTTTTAGTGATTCTTCTTTACCGGGTTTGAGATATACTTTGTACATGAAAATATAGGGATTTACAATTTACAATTTTACGATTTACAATTTTAGAGAGGGCGGGTTCCCTGTTCGTCTTCTATAGCTACGGGAGTTTCTTCTATTTCAAAGTTGCCGGTATGCTTCAGCTCTTCCAATAAATTATAGATGTGAAGGCATGCCCAGGCATCTGTTGCCGCATATTGTTTTTGGGCATCTGTTAATACATCCGCTTCCCAATTGGAAAGACGTTGTGATTTTGATATTTTTTCTTTAAATAAGATGCCGTATATTTTTTGCAGACTTTTGTCCAATATGCCGAAAGGACGTACATAATCCTGTAATTCCACACAACCCTGTTGGGTGAATGGTGCACGTTTATGCAGCATCATAAAGTCATCACGCAGTGACAAACCAACTTTTATTACTTCCGGATTTTCCAGCAATCCAATCAGTGACGGAGTAAGCCCCGTCATGTTCAGGCGGAATAGGAAACAGCATTCGTTGGAGGATATTTGTAATAGTGCAACTTTATGAGATTGTCCTTTAGTGAAAGACGGACGGGTCTCACTATCAATGCCCAATACGGACTGGGCTTGTAGATATGCCACTGCCTTGTCTGCTTCTTTCTCGCTTTGAATCACGTGTATCGGTCCTTCAAAAACGGCTTTAGGCAATTCTTTTATTTCTTCCTTACTTATTGTTCTTTTTATGATCATTTTCTTCTTCTCTTATTCGTTGTCATGGCAATGACAGCCATGGTCGTGACAATGACAATCGTCATCCTCTCCACAATGGCAATCTTCATCATCGCAGTGGCAATCATCATTCCCAGGTTCATACTCACCTTCTTCAACTTCTTCTTCCTCCTCTGGCTCCTGGTTATACTTCACATCATGGAGTGCCCGCAAAGTATTTACCAGTTTTTGTCCCCATAGAAGTCCAAAGTTTTCCTGGCAGATGGCAAGGGAGTCGTTCATCGTTTCGTTCAGTCCGAGCTGGAATACAAATATAAAGTCCCGGATGTCCTGATAAATATCAGCAAGGTCTTCCGATATATTTTTCTTAATGGGCTGATCACTGTAGGCCATGTCCGGTAGGAAAACTTCAAGATAATCATCCTTTTCGGCCATGATGTCAGCCAGGTTAATACGCAACACTTCGTACATTTCCTCCGTAACATAAGTTTCGGGTGCTTCATCACCTATCACTTCACACTTAGGAAGCATGGATGCTTTGAGATAAAGCAGAGGGAGTATTTTTAGTGTTGTATCAACAAATGTCTTACGCTTCATGTTCTCGGAACGTTCGAGAAAAGCACAGAATTCTGCGGCTACCGTAACGAATTCTATTACATTTTTATCAAATATTACCAGACTTTCTTTTTTCATATCTGCTTGAATTGAAACGCAAAGGTAAGAAAAAGGATTGAAAGAGTGAGAGGATTAGTAAGAGATTCTTTTTGATGGGTAATAACTTTAAAGGCAACAGTTAGGAAGAAAATTGTTTTTTTACTACTTTTGCGCTTTAGTATTATATAAGGTATAAAAGACGCAATATGGCAAAAAAGAAATCAGATAAAGAGGCAGAACCAAAGGTGCCTTCTACTAATAAGTTCATAGCATTTCTCAAAAATGAAACCATCCACTTTGTTCTTGGTTTGGTGTTGGTGATATTTTCCGTTTATTTATTGTTGGCTTTCTCTTCCTTCTTTTTTACGGGAGCAGCAGATCAGAGTATTATTGATAGCGGAAATCCACATGATCTGTCAACCGTGAACAATCATGTGAAGAACTATGCCGGTTCGCGGGGAGCACAATTGGCCAGTTATCTTATAAATGATTGCTTCGGGATTTCGTCATTCTTTATTCTTATCTTCCTGGCTGTGGCAGGATTAAAACTGATGCGCGTGCGGATTGTGCGTTTGTGGAAATGGTTTATTGGATGTGCATTGCTGCTTGTATGGTTTTCTGTATTCTTTGGCTTTGCCTTTATGGATAGCTATCAGGACTCATTCATTTATTTGGGAGGACGTCACGGATATAATGTAGCCAATTGGCTGACTTCACAGGTGGGACAACCTGGTGTTTGGATGATTTTGCTTGTGACGGCGATTTGTTTCCTTATTTATATCAGTGCCCGTACAGTCATATGGTTACGTAAACTTTTTAGCCTTAGCTTCTTGAAACGTAGTCGTAAAGAGGGAAGAGAAGAGCAGGAAGAAAGTCCTGCAGCAGAACAGGTAAAGCCTGAATTTGCCAATCCGAAACCTCACGAAGTAGAGTTTTCTATGGATCGGACTTTCCAACAGAAACCAGCTCCTAAAGAGGTTAAAACGGAGCCTGAAATGAAAGAGCCGGAGTTTGTTATGCCGTCAGAAATCAATGAGAATTCATCGAAAGAGGAGGAGGAAGTGACAATGACTTTTGAACAGACTACCCCCGACCCGGTTCCTGTTGTGAATGAATTGACTGATAAAGAACCTGCTTTTGAAGTTGAGGCCGCTGCTGACGCCGATGACGATTATCTGGGAAAAGAAACTGAACCTTATAATCCGAAACTTGATCTTGAAAATTATCGTTTTCCTGGCATTGAGCTGATGAGGCATTTTGAGAACAATGAGCCTACCATTAATATGGAGGAACAGAATGCGAATAAGGATAAGATTATCAATACATTGAGGAGCTTTGGCATCGAGATCAGTACGATCAAGGCAACTGTAGGACCTACCGTAACTCTTTATGAAATAACTCCTGAACAGGGAGTACGTATTTCAAAGATCCGTGGATTGGAAGATGATATTGCATTGAGCCTTTCGGCATTGGGAATTCGTATTATTGCCCCGATTCCCGGAAAAGGAACAATCGGTATTGAAGTACCGAACTCTAACCCTAAAATTGTTTCGGGACAAAGTATTATCGGTAGTAAGAAATTTCAGGAGTCTACCTATGATTTGCCGATTGCATTTGGTAAGACAATCACGAATGAGGTGTTTATGGTAGACCTTTGTAAAATGCCGCACGTATTGGTAGCAGGTGCTACCGGACAAGGTAAATCCGTGGGACTGAATGCAATCATTACTTCTTTATTGTATAAGAAACATCCGGCAGAACTGAAGTTTGTACTTGTCGATCCGAAGAAAGTAGAGTTTAGTATTTATTCGGTTATTGAGCATCATTTCCTTGCCAAGTTGCCCGATGGAGGTGATGCCATTATTACGGATGTGACGAAGGTTGTGCAGACACTTAATTCTGTCTGTGTGGAGATGGATACCCGTTATGATTTGTTGAAGATGGCGCATGTACGCAATATAAAGGAGTATAACGAGAAATTTGTCAATCGCCGTCTGAACCCTGAAAAGGGACATAAGTTTATGCCTTATATTGTGGTAGTTATTGATGAGTTTGGTGATTTGATAATGACTGCCGGAAAAGAGATAGAATTACCTATTGCCCGTATTGCCCAGCTGGCGCGTGCGGTAGGTATCCATATGATTATTGCCACACAGCGTCCTACAACAAACATTATTACAGGTACGATCAAGGCGAACTTCCCGGCGCGTGTTGCTTTCCGCGTTTCGGCAATGATGGATTCGCGTACAATTCTTGACCGTCCGGGAGCCAATCAGCTGATAGGACGCGGAGATATGCTTTTCTTACAGGGAGCAGATCCGGTGCGCGTACAGTGTGCATTTATTGATACGCCGGAGGTGGAGGAGATCACTAAGTTTATTGCAAAACAGCAAGGATATCCGACTGCCTTTTTCTTGCCCGAATATGTGAGTGAAGATGGAGGTAGTGACCTGGGAGATGTGGATATGGGGCGTCTTGATCCGCTGTTTGAAGAAGCAGCCCGGTTGATCGTTATTCACCAGCAGGGTTCTACTTCTCTGATTCAGCGTAAATTCTCTATTGGATATAATCGTGCAGGGCGTATTATGGACAATTGGAAAAAGCCGGAATCGTTGGCCCAACCCAGGGAAGTAAGGCACGCGACGTTTTGTGTATGGATGAAAATGACCTCGAAATGAGATTGAACAATTTACAATAAACAAGCGTTAATAAGACAAATGAAGAAGTACATTTTTAACATTTTGATAGCTTTACTTACTACTTTGCCTGTACTTGCCCAAAAACAAGCACAGGCAAAACTTGTGCTTGATAAAACGGCTGCCGCTTTTGAAAAAGCAGGTGGAGTAAAAGCTGATTTTAGTGTACAGGCTTTTAATAAAGGGCATTCTGTAGGAACGGCTACCGGAACCATTGAGCTGAAAGGAGAGAAGTTTTTTCTGAAAACGGCTGAGACGGTTTCATGGTTTGACGGAAAAACGCAGTGGAGTTATCTTACTCAAAATGATGAGGTAAATATTAGTACTCCTACTGAAGCAGAATTACAGGGCTTGAATCCGTATGCATTGCTCTATCTTTATAAGAAAGGGTTTGATTATGAATTAGGGAAAGTGGCAGATTTTCATGGGAAACAGGTGTATGAGGTGATCCTCACTGCAACAGATAAAAAACAGGACTTGTCCCGTATCGTACTTTATGTAGTAAAAAGTACCTATCAGCCTGTTTATATAAAAGTGGAACAACGTGATGGTAGCCGGAGTGAGATAACCATTACCAGATATCAAACAGGCTTGAAACTGTCCGACTCTGTTTTTGTCTTTAATAAACAACAATACCCTACTGCCGAAATCATAGATTTAAGATAAACAGTAGATTTTTTTAATCGTAAATAGTAAATAAGTAAATCGTAAACGTACCTATGTGATGAAGATAAAATAATAGTCATGACCATAGGGAATAAATAATAAAATAGAATGGTGGAAACAGAAAAAGTAAGATGCCTGATTATTGGTTCAGGTCCTGCCGGGTATACGGCAGCGATATATGCGGGGCGTGCAAACTTATCCCCCGTGCTTTATGAAGGAATACAACCTGGTGGACAGTTGACAACCACCACAGATGTGGAGAACTTTCCCGGATATCCGCAAGGTATCAGTGGTCCGCAACTGATGGAAGATTTGCGCACGCAAGCCGAACGCTTCGGTGCAGATATCCGTTTCGGTATTGCTACTGCTTCGGATTTGAGCAAAGCACCCTATAAAATTACCATTGACGGAGAGAAGGAGATTGAGGCGGAAACATTGATTATAGCAACCGGTGCTACGGCAAAATATCTGGGTCTGGAAGATGAAAAGAAATATGCCGGAATGGGTGTAAGCGCTTGTGCTACTTGCGACGGGTTCTTTTATCGTAAGAAAGTGGTGGCTGTTGTTGGTGGGGGTGATACGGCTTGTGAAGAAGCTGTTTACCTTGCCGGATTGGCTTCAAAAGTATACCTTATTGTTCGTAAACCTTATCTGCGTGCATCAAAAATCATGCAGGAGCGTGTGTTGAACCATGATAAGATAGAGGTGTTATTTGAACATAATGCTGTTGGCCTGTTCGGTGAGAATGGGGTAGAAGGTGTAAGCCTTGTAAAGCGTTGGGGTGAACCGGATGAAGAACGTTATACATTGTCTATAGATGGATTTTTCCTGGCTATCGGTCATAAGCCGAATTCTGATATCTTCAAACCCTATCTTGAAACGGATGAAGTAGGCTATATCATTACGGAGGGGGATACTCCCCGTACAAAGGTACCGGGGGTTTTTGCTGCCGGTGATGTTGCCGATCCGCATTACCGTCAGGCAATTACTGCTGCAGGAAGTGGTTGTAAAGCCGCTATTGAGGCAGAGCGTTATTTGTCTGAAAAAGGACTTTAATAATAAATCCATCATATATAAAAAAAGCGGATTGTACTGTTACAGTGCAATCCGTTTTTTATTGATAACCAGAGTCAAAAAATGAATGTAAGTTTTCCCACAATGTAAAAATGTACATTCTTGTATGGTAAAGGTGTACATTCTTGTTATATAAGAATGTACATTCCTGTCATACAAAAGTGTACATTCTTATAACTTCTGATTATCAGTTGGTTATGTTGCTTTTCTTCTTAATAAATCTCTATTTCGTCAAGATACAGATTTGCCTGTATGATGTCTTCCGGAGTATCTTTTCTGCAATCAATACCGTTACGTAAGGTACCTCCATTTTGGATTTTTACTTTTACATAAGTGGCTTCAACAGGATCGAAAGAGATAGAATCAGTATACGCTTTTCTTCCTTTATCCGGAAATTGACGGGTAAATGTCTCTTCTGCAACTTGCCGGTATTCTTTACCATCGGCTGAGATTTCTACCGTAGCAGCACCTGCCGGTAAAATGCGATAGGCCGGGTTAAATAATGAACCAAATACTACCTGACTGATTTGAGTCGGTTTATCGAGTTGTACAATGAATTCTACTTCTTTACGTTTTTCATTCATGGAGAAATTTGTCCATGGAGTATAAGATGCGTTATTTCCACGCTTGCCATTTGTTAGTCCGAAGGTGGTTTTGTCTGCACCGAATAAATCGTTTTCTCCGAAAATATCTCCCTTCATCCATCCTAAAGCAGGGTTCACTACGAAGCTTTTTCCGCTAATCAGATTACCATAAAGAGGCTTGTGGCGGATTTTACCCAGCATTTTACCATTTTTGAATGCAGCAGCTTTCAGGTTTATATTTCCTTGAAGTGCGAAAGGGGCTGTGTAAAGCGTTGATTTAATATTCGGTTCACTTCCGTCTGTGGTGTATCGGATTTCAGCATCCGGGTAATAACATTCCAATATCACGTTTAATGTATCGTTATCTACGTGTGTATTGACATTTACATCAAAAAAGTTACGGCACGCTTTGACGTTCAGCATGTCCAGGCGTTCAAACTCTTCTGCCATACGCTTACAGAAATTTTTCCAGTCTTTATTCTGGTCCAGCGTCCATCCTGTTTCTGAAATAGCTACTGCTTTGGGGAATATCTGATAATCGCGACGATCATTATTTTGCATATATTCTGTCCAGGCATTTCCCTGTACGCCAATAATATGCTTCTTTACCAGTTCATCGGCATCATCTGCTACTGGGTTGTAAGTATAAGTCATTTTCAGTGTGACATATCCGCCGATAGTAACTGGTGCTGTTTCCGGGTCTTCCTGATAATAATCCACATACATATAAGGACTCGGGGTCATGATGGCATTGTGTCCCAGTTTGGCGGCATTCATACCTCCGTCTACCCCTCTCCATGACATGACAGTGGCATTAGGTGCCAATCCTCCTTCGAGAATCTCATCCCAACCAATGATATTACGTCCTTTGCTGTTTATGTATTTTTCCATACGAGTGACGAAATAGCTTTGCAGCTTTTCTTCTTTTGTATGTAGTTTGCCATCTGCTGGATTAGGAGTTGTATCATCTTTCAATCCCAGCTTTTTGATAAGTCCCTGGCAGTGCGCACAGTTTTTCCATGCAGTCTTGGGGCATTCATCACCTCCTACATGTATGTATGCACTCGGAAATAGTTCAATGACTTCGTCAAGGACTCCTTCCAGAAATTTGAAGGTTTCTTCTTTCGGACAGTATACCTGGTCAAATATTCCCCATGTCCCGGTTACATCGTAAGTGGTGTCGGGTGTGCACGAAAGCTCAGGATAAGAGGCAATGGCGGCAATGGCATGTCCCGGCATCTCAATTTCAGGAATAACCGTAATGTATTTGCTGGCGGCATAAGCCACTACGTCTTTAATTTGTTCCTGAGTATAGTAACCTTCAACTTCTTTTCCATCAAATATTTGCGGATAGTTGGTGAAGTAATAATCTATAAGTGTCTCTTTCCGTTTGGAACCGATTTCCATCAGCTTGGGGAATTTTTTGATTTCAATTCTCCATCCCTGGTCGTCTGTCAGGTGCCAATGAAAGGTGTTCATTTTGTGCATGGCAAGCATATCAATGAACTTATATACATATTCTATAGGAGAGAAGTTACGACAAACGTCAAGCATCATTCCACGATATGCGAAACGGGGAGCGTCTTCTATTTCTACAGCAGGTATTGACCAGTCAGCGCGTTTGTTGCGTTCTTTTCCATATACAGCCGGAGGCAGAAGTTGGTAGAGTGTTTGTACACCGTAGAAGAAACCGTTGGGTTGTGATGCGGTAATTGTAATGTTAGTTGGGGTAACGGATAATTTGTATCCTTCCTGAGGCATGCTTCTTGGGTTATAAAAGTGATGGAAGGATTGCCGGCATGCTCCTTGTCTATTCGTTCTAACGACAATCCGGAGGTTGTTGCCAAACGCCCGATGAGACTGTCTGCAATGTTTTGTACCTCCGGTGTACAACCGGCTGTAATAACTTTGACTTTTTTGTTTAACTCAAAACGTCCTTGTTGGGGCGTCATTTGGTTAGGCAACGGAACGAGATTGTACTCATTCACTGTTTCTTTTGAATCTTTACATCCGGGGGCGATGAACAATAGAGACAAAAGAAAGAAGGAAATTCCTTTTTTCATGATACGAAATGTGTGTTAAGTTATATAATTGTGATAAAAAAAATTATCCGATTTTGCTGATCTTCTTCAGCTTTTCTTCATCTATTATTTTTATTTTTCTTCCGTCAATGGTGATAAGGCGCTCGGTTGCAAAGTTTGATAACGTACGGATGGCATTAGAAGTGGTCATATTAGAAAGATTAGCCAAGTCTTCGCGAGACAGATAGATACTTAGGGTAGAACCATCTTCTTCAAGTCCATAGCTTTCTTTAAGGAATATGAGAGACTCCGCCAATCGTCCGCGGATATGTTTTTGAGTCAGGTTGACAGTTCGTTCATCTGCAATGCCAAGATCAATGGACAATTGGCGAATGAAGAACATGGCAAGGTCATTATTTTGGGTTACCAAAGTCATAATAGCGCTCATAGGTATCAGTCCGATAAGGGACGGTTCGAAAGCTGCTGCAGCTGTAACAAAATCTTCTTTGGCAAAGAAAGCACGGTATGCAAAATATTCGGTGGGTTTGATCATACGGATGATCTGGCTACGGCCTCCAACTCCTTCTTTAAATATTTTTACTTTTCCACTGAGGAGGCACATTAAATGTGTAGGTGTTTCACCTTCACAGTAGATGACTTCGTTCTTTTTGTAATTTTGTAGAGTAAAATTGTTCGCCAGGAACTCTCTTTGTTCATTGTTCAAGGGAGCCCACATATCGGATAATTTATCCGAGATATCTATGTCTGACAAGTTTATCTTTACCATGAGTGCTGCAAAACTGTGTTATAAAGCACAAATGTAGAAAGAAAAAATGAGAAAAAGAATAAAAGATAAAAATAATGTGCTAATATAATAATATGTCAATTTGCCAATATGCCAATTGCTCTTTAGTATGATAGTGCAGTTTATTAGCATATTGGCGAATTAACACATTATTATTTATTTCGTGAACAGCAATTCCCTGTATTTAGGCAATGGCCATATTTCGTCATCGATTTCCATTTCCAGATGGTCGATGTGATCACGGATACTTTCCAGATAGGGGCGTACGGTTTCTTCATAAGCGAAGGCCTTTTCTTGAAAGTTTTCTTTGTGATTGGCTACTTTACGGGCTTCAGTCATATCTCTGACTAAAACTTTGATCGCAGTAACCCGGCGGGAGATTTCTTTGATCAGTTCTTTCCGGTCGGCACTCATTACTTCGTACTCTTCGGGAGAGAATATTTCTTTCATTCCTAATAAGTTTTCCAACAAACGATTCTGGTAACTTACTGCGATGGGTACAATATGATTTATAGCGAGATCTCCTAATACACGACTTTCTATTTGTACTTTCATCGTGTATTTTTCTAATTCCACTTCAAGACGGCAGGCAAGTTCTGTTTCGTTAAAAATGCGTTCGCCTATCAATACGGATTTAGATTGGTTGTCTACGTAGTGCATCAATGCTTCCGGAACGTGACAGATATTGGTTAATCCGCGGCGGGCGGCTTCTTGTTTCCATTCTTCCGAATAACCGTCACCTTCAAAACGGATGGGTTCTGAAGCAATGATTGTTTCTTTTAGCAGGCGGAAAATAGCTTCGTCTTTACCGATACCTTCTTCCATTAACTTTTCAACGGAAGCACGAAATTCGTTAAGCTGGTTAGCCATAGCTGCATTGATAGCAATCATGGCAGCAGCACAGTTGGAAGATGATCCGGCAGCACGGAACTCAAAGCGGTTTCCGGTGAAAGCAAATGGAGATGTACGGTTTCTGTCAGTAGTATCCAGTAAAATTTCGGGGATACGTCCGATACCGAGTTTAAGCGTTGTTTTTTCTTCCGGTGTCATTTTGCTACTCCCTACCTGGCGCACGATTTCGTCTAATGTAGAGGAGAGTTGTCTACCTAAGAAGATGGATAATATGGCGGGTGGGGCTTCATTGGCTCCCAATCGGTGACTGTTACCGGCACTCATAATAGAGGCACGCAGCAAGTCCTGATTTTTGTAAACCATCATTAATACGTTGACCAGGAAGGTAAGGAAAAGCATATTACCTTTCGGATTCTTGCCCGGGGCAAAAAGATTGATACCGGTATCTGTACAGAGTGACCAGTTGTTATGTTTGCCTGAGCCATTGACACCACTATACGGTTTCTCATGCAGTAATACTGCAAAGTGATGTTTACGGGCAATGCGCTTCATCAGATCCATGACCAATTGATTGTGGTCATTGGCCAGATTGGCATTCTCAAAGATGGGAGCAAGCTCAAACTGGTTTGGGGCAACTTCATTGTGTCGGGTTTTGGCAGGTATACCCAGCTTGTGGCATTCTATCTCCAACTCTTTCATGAAAGCAGTAACACGGGGGGGGATAGAGCCAAAATAATGATCTTCCAATTGCTGGTCTTTAGCTGATGAATGGCCCATTAAGGTTCGTCCTGTCAGGCATAAGTCGGGACGGGCATTATATAAAGAGGAGTCAACAAGGAAGTATTCCTGTTCCCAACCTAAATTAGTAAATACACGGGTTATATTTTTGTCGAATAACTGGCATACTTCTGTTGCAGCTTTATCTACTGCTGCGAGTGCTTTGAGTAGTGGAGTTTTATAATCTAATGCTTCACCTGTATATGAAATGAAAATAGTGGGAATACAGAGAGTAGTATCTACTACAAAAGCCGGAGAAGAAACGTCCCAGGCTGTATATCCGCGCGCCTCAAACGTATTACGTATTCCTCCGTTAGGAAAAGAAGAGGCGTCAGGTTCTTGTTGAATGAGTAGCTTGCCTGAAAAACGTTCTATGACTCCGCCATCTTCGCTGAATTCGATGAAGCCGTCATGTTTTTCGGCTGTGCCATCAGTCAGTGGCTGAAACCAATGGGTGTAGTGAGTCACATTCAGTGATTTTGCCCAACTTTTCATACCATTAGCGATAAGGTCAGCCATTTCACGATTGATGGGAGTACCTTTCTCAATAGCATCCATTACAGCTTTGTAGGCTTCTTTAGGAAGATATTCCTGCATCTTCTTACGGTCGAATACGTGGGAACCATAATAATCGGACAATTTGTTGGAAGGAGGAGTGATTTCCAAAGGACATCTGCTGGAAAGTTCCTGTAAAGCTAAAAATCTCATTTTTGACATAATAGTGTCTCTTTTATCAGTTGTTGGGCGCAAAATTATATGTTTTTTCTGAATGTACCCCTATTTTTTAGGGGGTAATTTCGAAAATAGTTCTATTTTTCTCAGAAAGCCCCCTGTCTGAAGAGACTGTTTTTAGGTATATCTATTGTTATCGCGCATTGTATCTTTTTAAATTGATTCATTATTCTATAACTTTCATATTAATAGAATATGGTGTTTGTAATAAATTATAAATATAAAACGGGTAGAAGATGAATGAAAAATAGAGTTTTAGAAAATGAAAAAGTAATACAATGTGTATATTTTGTAATACATTGTATATCAGTTTGTTATGATGATGCCTTTTTTCTCTACGAGAAACGGAGCGATCATCGTAGAGAAACGAGACGTTTCTCGTAGAGTCTCGGACCGATCCTCTACGAGAAATGAATTGGAAGTTTATAAGATGTTACAAAAGTAATGAATGATAAAAATCTTCTCCTGTTCTTTTAGTAAACGTTATTCATTCGTAAATGGTTGTTTTTCTCATATTTATCTTTATCTTTGCTTCTGTAACCTGATGTCAATCAAAATAAAACCGATTATGGAGTTAAGTTTATTTGCTATAATTGTTTTACTCGTTGTGATATTGTACATGCAAAGCGATAGGTTTGCAAAATTAAACTCCGAGATTAATGCTGTGAAAAGGAGGTTGGACCTTTTGTTAGAGAAGAAAAAAGAGATCTCTTCTATTAGTGAAACTAAAGTTCCTCCTGTGCTCATGGAAAATACAGAGGAAGAACCGTCATTACCGACTCCGGTGAAAGATAAGATGCAATCGGTTTCAGAAGTGCAGTTACCTGAAAACGGAACTGAAAGCCATCTTGAACCTGAACCAGTTTCCTGGATTTCTGAAGAGGTTGCTGCTATTGATCCACAGATTGTTGAAACTGAGAAAACGGTAAAAGAAACAGAGAAACCGGCTCCTATATTGATTAAAAAGGAGAAGGCGAAGATTAATTATGAAAAGTTCATCGGCGAGAATCTTTTTGGAAAGATTGGTATTCTTGTTTTAGTGGTAGGGGTTGGTCTGTTTGTAAAATACGCTATTGATAAAGATTGGATAAATGAGACGATGCGCACCATACTGGGATTTGTAGCGGGTGCTGTTTTGTTGTTTGTTGCAGAACGCTTGTGTGAAAAGTATCGTACATTCAGTTCTTTGCTGGCGGGTGGCGCTTTTGCTGTGTTCTATCTTACGGTTGCCATTGCTTTTCATTACTATAATTTGTTTTCACAAACGGTAGCGTTTATTATTCTTGTGTTTGTCACACTGATGATGTCTATATTGGCCATTTTATATGATCGTCGCGAATTGGCTGTTATTTCGCTTGTCGGTGGTTTTATTGCTCCTTTTCTGGTGAGTAGCGGAGAGGGAAGTTATATTGTTCTGTTTACTTATCTGTCTGTTCTCAATTTGGGGATGTTCGGCTTATCATTGTATAAAAAGTGGGCAGAGCTTCCTGTTATTTCATTTGTAGCTACTTATCTTATTTTCCTGATTTATGTACTCAATAGTTGTGTTTTCTATAATATGCCGAAGATTGATTCGGTTGTAATTGCACAACATCTGTTTGTTTTTGCCACTTTTGTTTTATTTTATTTTTTTGTTACCGGTGTTGACCATACTTAAGGCTGAAGGAAAGAAACCTAATAAATGTTTACTTCCAATTATTGTAACAAATAATTTTATTTATCTTTTCTTTGGAGTGTTATTCCTGAATTCCATGAATTTGCCTTTTAAAGCTACAGGGCTTTTCACCTTATTTATTGCTTTCGTAAACTTGGTTTTAGTTATCTGGTTAAGAAAAAGTAAGCGGGATTATAAACTTCTTATTCATACAATGCTGGGGTTGGTATTGACTTTTGTATCTATTACAATACCTGTTCAATTTGATGGAAATTACATAACTTTGTTTTGGGCTTCCGAAATGGTTCTTTTATTATGGCTTTATATTAAATCCGGAATCCGGGTATACGAAACTGCTTCTCTGGTGTTAATCGGATTGACTTTGATTTCTTATATGATGGATGTTGAGCATCAGGTTACAGATCATTCTTTTGTGACAAGTACCATTTTTATGAATAGTATGTTTGCTACCAGTCTGTTTACCGGATTGGCAGTAGGGGTGTATGCTTTATTGATAGGGCGTTATCGCGATTCTTTTGAGAAAGCCCGTTATTTGAATTATACTCCCTGGAATGCAATAATGCTGGTTGTTTCTGTTGTCATACTGTACTATACTTTTATGATAGAGTTTTATCAGCACTTGGCTTCGGTACTATCTTATAGGGTGATGTATTTATTTACTTCTTTCTGTATATTGGCTTTGTGCTATGGTTTTAGAAAGCGCTTTCCGGTTAAAGAGTATGGTTTGCTTTATGTGATAGGAATAGGGATAAGTGTAATCCTGTATATGATTCATACGTGGGAAGATCATGGTAATTCAATAGGTGTGTTGCCTGTTTTACTTTCCTGGGTAACTACGGTTGTAATAATTGTCAATCTTTTTTATGTGTGTTGGTTGTATAATATTAATCACACTATTACAGTTCGCTTTACAGTTTATTTTAGTGTGTTATCAACTTTATTCTGGCTGGCTATTGTTCGGCTTTTCCTCTCTCACTTGGGTTTACCGGACGAATTTAATGCAGGTTTATCTATTGCCTTGGGCATTGCAGGGTTCGTTCAGATGTCATTGGGTATGCGTCTGCATCAAAAAGTGTTGCGTATCATTAGTCTTTTTACATTAGGTATTGTATTGGTGAAGTTAGTACTTGTCGATTTATGGGCAATGCCTACAGTGGGAAAGATTGTGGTATTCATCATGCTGGGTGTTATCTTGTTGGTGCTGTCCTTTCTTTATCAAAAGTTGAAAGATGTTTTGTTTAAAGACGATAATGAACAGATTAGCTAATATATTAATAACACTCTTTTTTAAATCTATGTTAATCTGTTCTCAAATCTCTCCTTTTCATTGTTTTTTTTTATATTTGCTCCATACTAATGGAAAGGATTCTGTTTGAGACATTATAAGTTAATATGGCTTTTATTTTTTATTTTATTCCTTTTAGCCCCCAAAGGAAGGGCTAATTCTGTTTTAAATCCATATACGCGTGAAGCTATCTCAGTGGATTCTATTTTGTATAATGTGATGACTTTTGCTCCTTTTTACGAGAAGATTGTCAACGATTATCGGGCGGACTTATATATTAAAGGTAAACTGAATATCCGGAAGAAGAACTTTATGTTTCGTTATCTTCCAAAGATGTTTCGTATGCAAAAGGGTGTGCGTGAATATTTAATGGAGTCATATAGCGACTTGCATTTCACAGCTCCTGATATTTATGATCAGAAAGTTATAGCGGGATATGGCACGGTTTTTAGTGGTGGCTTTCAGGCAACGATGCTCGAATATTTTCATGTGAATGTTTACTCTGCTACGTTGCTTTATGATCGTTTGCTTTCACCACTTGCCAAAAATGGAAAGAAATATTATCGCTATCAGATAGATACTATTATGGGAGGGCAGGATAATCTGCACTATAAAATACGTTTTATTCCCAAGACTAAAAGCGATCAGCTCGTTGGCGGATATATGATTGTTAGTTCAGATGTATGGAGTGTACGTGAAATCCGTTTTTCCGGTCGGTCCGAGCTGTTGACTTTTGAGAATCTTATTAAGATGGGGGAGGTAGGCGATGATAATGAATTTTTGCCGGTTCGTTATGAATTTGAGGTGAGATTCAATTTTGTTGGCAATGTGGTAGACGGTAGTTATTTGGCTTCGTTAGACTATAGCTCTATAGAACTAAAGGAGAAGAGTAAATACCGTAAAGAAAAGAAGAAGTTAAATCTGACAGAATCGTATACATTGAGATGCGATACGAATTCCTTGCATTTGGATAGTGCTTATTTTGCATCCTTACGTCCGATAGAGCTTATGGGCGACGAGAAGAAATTATACGAAGATTATGCATTCAGAAAAGATACTACTGCGCTGAAACCTCCTTCCAAACGTCGTGTGTTTTGGGGAGAAATAGGTGACTTCTTATTGTCTGATCTTAATGTCGATTTATCCCGTATCGGCAGTGTCAAGTGTTCTCCGATCATTAATCCGTTGCTATTGAGTTACAGTGGAAGTAATGGCTTTTCATGGAGGCAGGATTTTAAATATAACAGATTGTTTTCCGGTGATAAATTGTTGCGTATTGTTCCTCGGATTGGGTATAACTTTACTCGTAAAGAGTTTTATTGGTCGGCCAATGCCGATTTTGATTATTGGCCGCAGAAGCGTGGAGCTATTCATGTGAACTTTGGTAATGGCAACCGAATTTATAGTAGTGACGTACTTGATGAGTTGAAGCGATGCCCGACAGTACTTTTGATTTCGATCAGATACATCTGGATTATTTTAAAGACTTATATTTCAATTTTCGTCATAGTATTGAAGTGGTTAATGGCTTGGAGCTGAGTGTTGGCTTTTCTGCTCATAGAAGAACAGCCGTTGAAAAATCAAGGTTTGTTGTGCTAAATTCATCGTTGCCTCTTGCATCCGATTTTTTAGATAAGTTTAAAGATACCTATATCAGTTTTGCACCCCGCGTCCGTAGAGTGGACTCCTTGTCTTTATTATTATATGAATGGAAAACGGAAGATAAATCTACGGTCAGCTTATCCTACATTTTCTGTAGATTATGAACGTGGTATAAAAGGTGTATTTAAAAGTACAGGTCAGTATGAACGAATTGAGTTTGATCTTCAGCATCATGTTCAGTTGGGGTTGATGCGCAATATTTATTATCGTTTTGGGTTTGGAGCATTCACCAATCAGGAACAACTTTATTTCGTAGATTTTGCCAATTTAGCGCGAAGTAACCTGCCTATAGGATGGAATGATGATATTGGTGGAGTTTTTCAATTATTGGATGGCCGTTGGTATAACTCTTCCCGGAAGTATGTCCGTGCTCATTTTACTTATGAAGCTCCTTTTCTGTTTTTGCGTCATTTGATGAAATATACCCGTTATGTTCAGAATGAACGCTTGTATGTGAATACATTATTTGTTCCGCATCTTAATCCTTATTTAGAAATAGGTTACGGTATTGGTACACACATTTTTGATGTAGGGGTATTTGTTAGTAGTGAAAACTGGAAATATACCGAAGTTGGATGTAAGTTTACGTTTGAGTTATTCAACAGATAATATAAAAAATCTCCTCTTAGCTACTTTTCTAAGAGGAGATTTACATGCCATAAAATGACAATGCTTATAAAACGATTGTTTTATAAACTTTATTGTTGATGCGTACAATGTAATTGTCTTCAGCAAGATTGAATGTCATTGTATCGTTGCTTGCTTTTGTATCAATTACCTTTTTACCATTGATCGTATAAATAAGGATACTATCAGCTATTTTCAGACCTTCAATAGTTACTTCACCCTTGTTTGGCATAATGATAATATTGTCCGAAATGTTATCCTGAACACCTGTGAGTTTTTGGATACTTATAGGCGTAGTCTTGAATACATTGGTTCCTGTAAATTTCGGGAATGCATCACTTGTCATCTCACAATATACAGGTTGGTTTTGTGAAGTGAGGAATGTGAATTTTCCATTCTTTTCAGTATAATCCGTACCTGCTACCAAAGTTGTTGCTCCATCGGCTGTTTTCCAAGTGTAAGTAGTTTTTTGAGCTGTTTCGGTAACTCCTTTGATATTATCCTGTGCAGACAAGTCCAATTCTTGATTTGTGGAGATACTTTCTGCAATAGTTAATGCTTCTTGAGGAGCATAGGTGTAGCCAGAATCACTTCTTTTGGGTAACGAATTGAGAGTTAGTTTGTTTTTGCTGCAGTTTAATGTTTTTTCGATGTTTCCAACTTTGATTTCTTTGATTTGGTTACCCATACAAAATAAAGTGGTTAATGCTGGGCATGCAGTGACATCTATACTGGTAAGTTGATTGTTGTTCACATTTACAAAATCTAAAATCGTGTTTTTAGAGAAATCAATGCTTTTTATTTGATTGTTTAGACAGTATAATTTTTTTAGTTTTGTATTTTTAGATATATCCAATGCTTCTAATTTGTTATTATTAAAAGAAAGATAGTCTAACTCTGGACATTTAGAAACATCCAATTTGTTGATTCCCATATCATTGGCATTTAAATAAATCAATGATATGTTATTAGTCAAATCAAGTGCTGTTATCGGATTACCACCACAATATAATATTTGTAGCTTTGTGTTCTTACTTACATCAAGACTTGTTAATTTATTAGTGTTTGCATACAACTCTGTTAGATGTACTGCTTTTGTAACATCCAAAGCGGTCACTTTTGCTTCCTTTGCATTTGGTGCACAACTAAAATATACAATGTTCTCGCCATAGATTTTGATTAATCCTTCTCCTTTAGGAGTTACGACTACATCTGTTGCATTGAGGTATGGATCAGGAGTTTGTATTGTCTCTGTTTCTACCAATACTCCATCTCCCCAATCAATAGAAAGTTTAGTATTTGGAGTACTGACTTCAAAGCCAAGTGTGATCTTTGCTTCGTTTACCTCTACATTGAGCGTGATTACCGGTTCATTTTCTGCTTTCGCTATTGTTGCGATGCAAAAGAATAATAAAAATAGTAATTTTCTTCTCATAATAATTATTATTTGATTAGTTTTGCAAAACTATGAAAAAGAAACCAAATTACCGAAAAAAGTATTGTTTTTGTTAGAAAATAGTGTGCGAAATTACTATGATTTTTGAAAAAAAAGAGAAATAATATATATGTGTTGTATGAAAAAGATAATAGGACTGTTGGTTTTGCTTCTTTTTGTTAGTGGGGTTTCTAATGCTACAGTAGCAAAAAAGAATAAGAAAAAAGTCATTAATCCAATCGAATTAAAGAAGGATTCTGTTAATGCGGATTATAAAAAAGTAACTAAGGATGCTGTATCCAAGAAGGGGTTATTTACTACTTTTTTGAGTAAAAAAGAGAATAATTTATATTTTGAGATACCTGATTCAGCCTTTTCACATACTTATCTATTGGCAAACCGTATTGCTGAGACCAGTAATACACAAGATTATGTAGCCGGGCAAATGGCAACTACTCCGTTGATGATTCGTTTCAGTAAAGATGATCAGAAGGTTTATATGCATTTAGTACAAAGCAGCAATATCGTAGACCGGAATGATCCGATTTTACCTGCTTTTGATAAGAATTTTGCTGATCCGGTATTGAAAGGATTTAAGATTGTTGCTCGTAATATGGATAATGTTGTCATAGATGTTACTTCCTTCTTTGGGGGAAATGAGAAATGTATCAGTCCGATTAAACAGGAGAGTCCTTTGGCAAAACTATTTGGTGGTGGAAACTCCCTGAAGGGAACTTTTGCATCAGATGCTTCCAATATTTTGAGTGTAAAAACTTTCCCGAATAATATTGAAATAAAGAGTTTGCTGTCATTTACTACTACTCCTTTGAATCAGCCTTATTCAGTAACAGTACATCGTTCGTTATTTGTTTTGCCTGACACATTGATGCCTATGCGTCTGCAAGATAATAGAGTAGGGTATTTTAGCTCGGATAAGAGTTTATACACCTCGTCTAAAGATAAAATTGTACCACAAACTTTTATTCATCGTTGGAGATTGGAACCCCAAAAAGAAGATTTGGAGAAATACTTTAAAGGAGAATTGGTAGAACCTATGAAACCTATTGTATTTTATGTAGATACTGCTTTTCCGGAAAAATGGCGTACGGTGGTGAAACAAGGTATTGAAGACTGGAATATGGCATTTCAAACGGCTGGTTTTAAGAATGTAGTGAAGGCATTGGATTATCCCAGTAATGATCCGAATTTTGATCCGGATGATATGCGTTACAGTTGTGTGAAATATGCAGCGACTTCTATTGCTAATGCGATGGGGCCCAGTTATATTGATCCGCGTACGGGAGAGATACTTACGGCAGATGTAATCTGGTATCATAATGTGATTTCTTTATTACACAACTGGCGTTTTGTACAAACGGCTGCGGTTGATAGCCGTGTGCGTAAAGCTGTGTTTGATGATGAAGTGATGCAGGAAGCCATACGATATGCTGCTGCACATGAGATAGGGCATACGCTTGGATTGATGCACAATATGGGAGCCAGTTATTCCTTTCCTGTAGATTCGTTGCGTAGCCCGGAGTTTACACAGAGGTATGGAACAACTCCAAGTATTATGGACTATGCCAGAAACAATTACATAGCCCAGCCTGGAGATTTGGAAAAAGGAGTAAAATTGACTCCACCTATTTTGGGAGTATATGATATTCATGCTATCAATTGGGGATATCGGTTGATTCAGGGGGCCGATACACCGGAGAAAGAGAAAAAGACATTGGATGCCTGGATTGAAGAAAAGAAAGCCGATCCCATGTATGAGTTCGGAGCACAGCAGGTATTCGGAGTGGTTGACCCGACCGATCAGTCTGAGGATTTGGGAAATGATCATTTGAAAGCCGGAGATATGGCTATCCATAACCTGAAGATTATAATGAAGAATCTGGAAACATGGACTTTTGATGAGGGAGCGCGTTATGACGATGTTGAAAATATGTATATTGAAGTTGTACGGCAGTATACACGGCATTTACGTCATGTGATGCCTTATATTGGTGGTATCCGTTTTCAGGAAGTTCGGCAGGGTGAAGATGCATCGGCCAAAAATTATATCGATAAGGCTATGCAGAAGAAAGCGATGTTGTGGCTGTTAAATCAGGCACGTACCTATAATGATTGGCTGACTCCCAAAGAATTGATTGTAAAGCTGGATGTAAACATGAACGTGAATGACAAACTGCAGTCTTCCGTTGTAGGAGCTTTACTAAACTCAGCTGCATTATATCGTATCAACGAGGGAGGGCAAATGAATCCTAAAATTAATTATACTTTAAATGCTTATCTGGATGATGCTTTCTCTGAAATGTTCAAGCCTACTTATCAGGGGGTAAAGCTATCACAGGCGGATATGAATATTCAGTCGGCTGCTGTTGCTTTGATGATTAACTATACCGGTTTAGGTAAGGTTGCTGAAAAAAAGGCATCTACTGCCTTAGCTGACTATGAAGAAGTGTTACGGCAAACATGCGAACCTGCTTTACCATGTAGTCACATACATGGTCATGAGAGTTCGTTCACACGAATCAACTTTGGTCTGCCCACACTATCCAAAGAGCAACTGGCGGCAGTGATGACCGGACGACTAAATAAGATTGCCCAGTTATACAAAAGTCGTAGAGCTGCCTCTACCGGAGACACTCGTGATTTTTATGATTATCAGTTATTACTGATTGAACGTACTTTGAAAAATAACTAATAAATAAATTATATGAATAGAATCTTCTATCTATTTATTTTTTTGTGTTGCCTTTCTTATGGTGTTTGGGGGCAAAATGCAAAAAAACTATTCATTGAACGGAAAAGTTTTTGATACATCCGGTGAAACGATTGTTGGTGCAAATATTAAAATAAAAGGAGCCGATAGCGGAACGATTACTGACCTGGATGGCAATTTCACTTTGCTGGTTCCCAGTAAAGAAACGATTCTGATTGTTTCGTTTATAGGTTATCAATCTCAGGAGATTCGATTGAAACCGGGAGAGAATAATTTAAAAATAGTGCTGAAGGATGATGCACAGCAACTGGATGAAATTGTAGTCATAGGATATGGAACACAGAAGAAATCTTCTTTGACCAGTTCGGTAGAAGTTGTGCGTAGTGATGATTTATTGCAGATGCCTACTATTAATATTGATGAGGCTTTGAGCGGACAGGTAGCCGGTTTGCAGGTAATGGCTACCAGTGGCGATCCAAGTACTGCAAAAGAATCGAATATACACATTCGTGGAATAAATGGTGCACCTCTGCTGGTTATTGACGGTGTCCCTCGTTTCGGAACAAATTCTTCTGAAGGCGAAATGCGTCTTTCTGATTTGAATCCGGATGATATTGAGAGTATTTCTGTACTGAAGGATGGTGCTGCCGCTGCTGTTTATGGCGCCCGTGCTGCCAATGGGGTTATTCTGGTTCAGACAAAACGTGCTGCCGGTAATCAGAAAATATCTGTGAACTACAGGGGACAGTTTAATTTGCAGCAGGCAACTCGTTTGCCGGAATTTTTAAATGCGTATGAATATGCCAAATTGTATAATCGCGCAGTAGAGAATACGCCTTCTACTACTAATACTCCTTATACTGAAGAGCAGCTGGAAATGATTCGTACACATGCTAACCCTAATAAATATGGTGATGAAAATCTGATAGACTATCTTGATAAATTCGGTTATTCTACCATACATAGTGTGTCAGTTACTGGGGGAAATAGTTTTGTGAAGTATTACATGTCCGGTGGGTATACCAATACCAAAGGATTATATAGTGGGGTAGGACGTGATCGATTTAATTATTCCATGAAACTGGATGCAACTTTGCTGAAGGGACTTGTTTTATCATTGGATATGACTGGAACCCGTTCAGAGAATAAAAATACGAGTTATTCTACCATTGATGCAGCTTATAATTTTTCTCCGGTACAAACTTTACGGTATACCAATGGCGAACTTGCCAGTATCAGTGGTAGTAATCCCTTGGTTGCTGTTGATGGTTTGGGAGGATATATTCGGAATAAGATGAATATGGGTACTATAACCGCTTCTTTGAATTATGATGTACCATGGGTAAAAGGACTTTCTGCCTATTTACGTGCCACATTTGACAATAACAATTCCACTCAGAAAACATTTGATAGCCCTGTGACACTTTATTTGTATGATGAGCAAACGGGAGATATAACAGAAGATCCGTTAACTACCTATCCCAAAGCCAAGATAACATTAGAAGAAACCAATCGTTTTGTGGACAATAAGTTATTGGAATTTGGAGCAAATTATAATCATACTTTTGCTGGGAAACATGATGTTTCCGGATTGATAGTTGTTAATTATCAGGATTATAAAAATCGTTATCTTACCGGGAAAAATGAAGATATGCCGGGCATTTATCCGGAAATAATGGGAACTGCTACTTCAGCTAAACTAACAGGAAGTGAGGTTTACACGCAACGTGCTTCATTAATAGGTCGTGCTACTTATGGTTATGGTAACCGTTATTTTATCGAAGGCAGTTTCCGTGTCGATGGTTCCACTAAATTTCACCCTGATAATCGTTGGGGATTTTTCCCTACAGCTTCTGCCTCCTGGGTATTATCCAATGAAAGTTTTTTTAGAAACTGGGACCAACCCGTACTTTCAAATGTGAAATTCCGAGGTTCTGTTGGTGTCTTGGGCGATGATGGTTCAGTAGATAATTATTCTTATTTAATGAAATACATGTATGTGGTACGCCAGGGATATAATATCGGTGGAGGACTAAAACCGGGTATTGTAATGGATACCAGTAGCTTCCCGAATCCCGACTTGAAATGGGGGCGATCACGTACTTATAATTTAGCTACCGATCTTGGATTCTGGGGAAACCGTTTTGGGCTTTCTTTTGAATACTACTGGCGCTATAATACCAATATGATCACTATTGCTCCTTCTTATTTATATCCGCCTTCAACCGGAGTTGATAGTAATCCGCCCAATATGAATTTTGGTGAAATAAAGGCATGGGGATGGGATTTGACATTGTCTCACCGTAATACCATTCAAAAGGTGAAATATGATTTAACTCTTACGTTGGCACAAACGAGAGACAGGGTATTGGATTATGGAGATGAATCATCTATTGCCCCTAATCGTCGTCGTGTAGGTAAAAGTAGTATGGTTTGGTGGATGTATGAAGCTGACGGACTCTTTCAGACACAAGAGGAAATTGATAATTATGAACTGAATCAGGATGGACAGGGGAATGTGACACTTGGACCTGGTGATATTAAATACAAAGATCAGAATGGTGATGGCGAACTTACCGACTTGGATAAGATTGCGGTAAAGAATTCTTCTAATCCGGAAATGACGATGAGTTTACGCTTGGGCATTAAATATAAAGGTTTCTTTCTGAATGCTATGTTTCAGGGGGTATCCGGATATCAGCAACAGATAACGGAGTTGTATACATTACAAAATGGCAGTTTGCAACGTTTCCAAAAATATCATGTCGCCGACTCGTGGTCTGAAGACAATCCGAATGCTGTCTATCCGCGTATCAAGTTTGCCAATAAGAATGATAACAATCGAAAAGAATCAACTTTTTGGGTGAAAGATTGTGATTTTATTCGTTTGAAATCTCTGTCGTTAGGATATTCTTTTTCTGGAGAAACATTAAAGAAAATGAAACTCTCCTCAGCCAGTCTTTCTCTTCAGGGAAGTAACCTGTTTACGTGGTCTACATTGAAGGACATGGATCCGGAATCTCTACGTGGATATCCGATACAGCGCTCTTATGGTGTAACATTGAGTTTAGGTTTTTAAATAGAATATTTCACAATAAAAACAGAAAGAGTATGCAGTTGAGAAAATATATAATATCTTTTTTATTCTTAGGAGGGACGTTCGGTTTTTCCGGATGTGACGGTATATTCCGCGATGTTCCTAATGATAAATTATCTCAGGAATCTATCTGGGGAAGCCAGTTACTACTTGATGAATATGTACTACCATGGTATCGTAACATGAGTAATGGCTTTTCTGTTTATATGCCTTCCACTGCTCTCCTGAAAGGAGCATGCCGTGATTATCTTCCTTGGTATGGAGATCAGATTACTATTAGTAAATCAGACTGGTATAATACAGCGTATGGGGATATCTTGAAAAGTACTCCGGCCGAAGTAACACGTAGAGGACTTGTGAATTGGACCAATTACTATACACGTATTCAGTCTATTAATCTTTTGTTTGAAAATCAGGATAAGATTCGCAACGGCGATCATAAAAAGCGGGTGTTGGGTGAAGCACATTTCTTTCGTGCTTATTACTATTACATGTTGCTTCGGCAGTTTGGAGGTGTTTTGTTGTTAAAAAACAATTATGATCCTTTGTATGATGGTACAAAGTTTCCTCGTGCTTCTTATGAAGAGATGGTAAACTTTATTGCCGAAGAGGCTGACTTGGCTGCTTCTCTTTTATCTGAGAAATTGGAGACTTCCGATATCGGACGTGCTACCAGAGGAGCTGCTTTGATGTTAAAGGCTAAAACTTATTTTTGGGCAGCCAGCAAAATATATCAGAATCAGGAGAAGTCATACCTCGGATTTCCGGATGATCGTTCGGATGCTATGTTGACAGCGGCAGCCAAGGCGTATGATGAACTGATGAAGTTGCCTTATTCGTTGATACAGATTACCGGATCAACACAAGATCAGATAAAGGAGCAGTATCGACAGATCTTTTTAACAAAGAATAGTCAGGAATCAATTTGGGAAGTACAGCACTCTAACGATGGTGATTTCTCGAATGGATTCGGACATAAGCTCGACCGGGAATCGGTTTCACCTTATTATGGAGGAACGGTGGCTGCTTATTCGCCTACCCAGAACCATGTAGATGAATATGGTATGCGTGATGGCAAAGCGTATGATGCCAAACATCCGTATGATAACCGGGATTATCGTTTTTATGCAAATGTGTTGTATGATGGTTGTACTTTCCGGGGGCGCGTGATGGAGATTCATTATAATAAAGTAAACGGCAAAGAAGTGGCGGGTGAAGATTTGACACCGTATGGAACTTCTGAAACGGCTGCTGTAACAAAAACCGGTTATTATTTAGGAAAGTTTGTAGATGAAACTCAGAAGATCGATAATGATGAGTCTTATGCGAGTAAGCAGAACTACATCATCTGGCGTTATGCAGAGGTATTGTTGGATTATGCCGAAATAGACTTTTTACAGAATCGGGTGGATGATGCATTAGATAAAGTAAATCAGATTCGCCGTCGCGTTCATATGGATGAATTGCCGAGTCTTACTTGGGAGCAACTGGTGAATGAACGTCGTGTAGAAATGGCTTTTGAAGAAACGACTTATTGGGATTTGCTTCGTTGGGGAGTTGCTATCGAAAAGATGAGTGGTGCTACCAATCCGTTAAAGGCTATGAAGATAGTAAAAGAAGAAGGAAAAGACCCTGTTTATCAGATTTCAAATATGAACAAATATCCTAAGCGTGTACGTGAGTTCCGTCAGATGCAGTATTACTTGCCGATACCATGGGACGAAGTACGTTATCATGGCATTGAGCAAAATCCTGAGTGGTATGAAGTTTAATACAAATCAATAACATTATTAACTAAAAAGAAAATTGTATGAGAAGGAAAATTACGACATTATTAATGGCTTTTGGAGCAATATTATTTGCAAATGCGCAAGAGTATAATTTGTTTGATCCAGCTGATGTTGATGCAAATGGTTGGATTTGGTTTGACACACAAGAGAAGATAGATAAGTACATCGGTCAGGCAAATAATGAGGATGGAAAGATAGATCCGGATGGGAAGATTATCCAATTAATCTGTGCGGATTTTGGAGATTATGAGGATACTACTGTTGATTCAGAAGTAAAAGGAGCTGGTACAGATAAAGAAATTGGAGGAGAAAAAGCAAAGACGGGTGCTATTGTTACGGCGAGCTCCAGTGCGGGTATGACTGCAAATGGTGGTGGATTTGTTGTACGTATGCCGTCATGTGTCTCTTTTAACTTATTTGTATCAAGTGGAGTGACAACTTATGTTCGTATGCTAGGAACTACAGATCAAAGCAAAAGCTTTAAAGACTATTCGATTGTTTCGGCTGCTTTTACAACCATATTTAAGCCATTAATGAGTGGTGGTGGTCAGAAAGAGTGGACTCAGATTGAGACTTTAGATAATGGGGATGAACCTCATTTTAAGTTAAAATCGGATGCTCCTATGTATGCACGATTCGAATCATTAACGAAAGCCCCTCTTTACATCCATGGTATGAAAGTACTAACTTCTACCAAACCGACCGGTATCTACAATCAATCTGCTAATGCTGAAATAGCATTTGATGGTACTGTGTTGTCTTTAGGTGAGGTTGCCGATATACAGATTTACACTACTGCCGGCACATTGGCTGCATCCGCTACCACAAATGAGATGAACCTGTCTCCTTTGGAAAAAGGTATCTATGTAGTGAAAGCAAAAATGGGCACTACCGAACGAACTAAGAAGATCGTTATCCGTTGATAATTTTATAGGGAAGCGTTTGCTTATTTTCATCCTTTTGATGAGATAGCGACTGCTTCCCTCTTTTTATTTACTATAATAATGTAAAACGATGAAGAGATATATTATTCTTTGGTTCGTTGTTTTATTCTTTCCGATCCTGTTGTCGGCTGCCGAAAAGAATAAGGGTGAGTTGAGCAATCTGGTTTGTTTTCTGAGTTTTGCTGATGAAGAGAACGATGAGCAATTTGACAAGCCCATCAGTTACTATGAAGCGATGTTTAATGCTGATGCTGCAGGAGTAAATTCGGTATATAACTATTTTCGTGAAGCCTCCTATGACCAGCTTTTCTGGAAAAGTGCTTTCTTCCCGAAAGCGAATGGTGCGCAGATTCTTTCTTATAGAGCAAAAAATGAACGTGGATATTATCGAGAGAAAGGTAGTATCAATGAACAAGGATATAGCAATGAAACCGAGAAAGCTGCACGCGAACAGGCTCTGATAAAAGAGCTGGCTGCTTATCTCTCTGAGAATCTACCTGATGATATAGTGATCGATGCCAACAATGATGGATTGCTTGATAATATCTGTATTATTGTAAGTGGGAATTCAGAATTGGGTGGCAGGCATTTACTTTGGCCGCACCGTTCGGATTTGGCATTGCCCGATGAGAAAGCTATTTATGTAAAAGGCAAAAAGATAGTAGGTTATCTGATGGTATTTAATGATGCCAACGGGTGGAGTTCTTTGAGTCCTGTACCTTTGAATACAGGTGTGCTTTGTCATGAAATGTCTCACACATTAGGTACTTATGACCTTTATCATGTGAATGACGATCTGAATCCGGTAGGGGTGTGGGATCTGATGTCCGACAACCTGAAGACTCCCCAGCAGATGAGTGCATATACCAAATACCGTTACTGCAAATGGATTGACGAAATTCCCGAAATATCCACTCCGGGTACGTATACGTTGAATCCTGTGGGAGGCAGTAGTAAAGAGAATATTGCCTATAAAATAAAGCCTACCGGTTCCGATGAATATTTTATTGTAGAGTATCGGAAAAAAGCCGGGACTTTTGATATTGGTCTGCCTTCCTCCGGTTTGCTGGTTTATCGTATTAACCCTAATGTGACAGGTGGAAATCTGAACTATAATGGAACTACTCGTCTGGACGAACAATACCTTTTCCGCCCGGGAGGAACAACCAAACTTGATGGTGACATAAGCAAAGCAGCTTTCAGTGCTGAAAGCGGACGTACTTCTTTGGGTGGAACTGCTGATTTTAAGCCTTTCTATAGTGATGGGAAAGAGGCTAAATTCGCGTTGGCGAATATATCTTCTTGTGGCGAGACGATCTCTTTTGATTTGCTGGAGCTGATGCCTCAGATTTATATCCCGAAACCGGATGTAACTTTGGGTGGTACTGCTGAGAGTACTGTTGAAGTGAACGTTGAGGCAGATGTTGCCTGGAAGGCTGTAGATATACCCGATTGGCTGACGGTTACCCCTCTTCAGGGTGAAGCGGGTAAGTCGACTCTCATTTTGCAGGCTAAATCTGCGAATGAAAATGCACAGCTGCGCACTGCTGTCTTTTATTTACAAGGAGTGGAGGATGCTTCTATTACCGCTTCAATAAATGTTTCACAGCGTTCCAATCTCATACAGTCCCCCTCTGCTTTGACAGCCAAAGTGGAAGGAAATGCCGTTGTTTTGTCATGGGTAGCTCCACACGAAGGTACTCCGGCTTTGGTGGAAGATTTTGAAGATTCGCAGAGTCTGGCTAAGTGGACAATAAAGAATGAAGGTGACCGGGGATGGGTATGGAAAAAGTCTGAGAAATATGCAGAACCCTATACCGGAAACTATTCAATGCGCCTGTTGGACGCCTGGGAGGATATCCATCAGGATGAATTTCTGATATCTCCTTCTTTCTCTAAAGGTAAGTCGCTGACGTTTTATTCTAAGTCTACAGCTCCTCAGAAGAATAATCCCGCTAATTTTTATTATGTAGAAGTAAGTTCGGATGGGGGTACAACCTGGGAGAAAATATGGGATTTGAAAACAGATTGTTCCGTTGTGAATAAATATACCCGGGTTGATATCGACTTATCTCCTTATATGTCTGATGATATGAAAATCGCTTTTCATGCATATGATACCAATCAGATGGGGCTGTCTTACTGGTGGCATGTAGACGACGTTGCTGTTTATCCGCAGGTAGAGCATTCCATCATAACCGGTTATGCGATTTATAGAAACGGAGAGAAGATTGGCACTGCCACAACTTCTGCTTTTACAGATACCGCTCCGCTTTCCGGAGAAAACGTATATACCGTTCGCGCTGAAGGCTCTTTTGGCGATACGCCGGATTCTGAATCGGTAACGGTTTCGTATACAGGGACAGGTATCTGTACTCCTTCTGCTTCATTGTCAGAGGTAACTATGTCGTACCGGCAAGGCGTGCTTCATCTGGAAAGTGAGAATGCAATCAAGAATTTAGCCATGTATTCTCTTGATGGAAAACCGGTATTGAATATTGCTCCCGGAAGGAAATCTTATGATGCTGATGTGCGACATTTAGCTACCGGAATGTATATTGCTTACGTGCTGACAGAAGGTGGTAGTCGTCCGTCGATATTAAAGTTGTTGATAGAATAACTCTCTCTTATATAAGTTTCTCTCTCATCTTCCATTGTTTGAATGTTGCTACTTATCAGCTGTTTGAATGGTGGAAGATGTTTTATTTTCATATGAAAACACTTTGTTTCTTTATATTGAGAAAACTTTATCAACCTATAGATACACTTTGAGACATACTGAAAAGTTTTTATTATAAAAACATGGTCTGCCATGCAACCTTTCGCATACTGTTTGCGTCTTATAGATATTACAAACTACTTAAATGAAAAAAATATGAATATGAGAGGATTTATTGGAATGATTACTTTGTTTTCATTCTTGCTGACTACAACAACAGCTTGTTCCCAGATTAACCGTGTGAAAGCAAACGGAACGTATAAAACAAAAAATATCAAAATCGGAAGTTTCGACAAGATAAACCTTCAGGGAAGTCCGACAGTTATTTATACGCAGTCTGCTGATAATAAATCAACTTTAGAGATTTACGGCTCGGATAATATTCTCAACCTGGTAGAGTGTACAGTATCTGATGGCACACTGTTTGTCTCCTTTAAGAAAGGTACAAATATTGAGTTTGGTAAAGAGGGAAGATTAAAAGTAATGGCTTCCAGCCCCATGTTGAAAGATGTGTTATTGCAAGGATCAGGAGATGTAGTCTTAAATAATAAAGTGAAATCAGATCGTCTATCCCTTACTCTGAAAGGTTCCGGAGATATCAATGCCGGGGAAATCGTTTGTACGAATGCTTTTTCGGCAACTCTGCAAGGTTCCGGTGACATTTCTGTCAAAAACAGTATCAATGCAGGGAATGTAGATTTGAATTTATCCGGCTCTGGTGATCTGGATATATATAACCTGACGGCTAAGTCTACTACGGCAATTCTCCGTGGATCAGGAGACCTGAAGGTGAAAGGTACCAATGTAGCTGGGGATGTAACAGTCAACCTGTCCGGTTCCGGTGATCTGGATTTTGTGGGAATACAGGGAGAGACCGTAAAGGCTGAATTGCAAGGTTCCGGTGATTTGAAGGTAGCGGGTACGGCAGAACGGGCTGTATTATCATTACGCAATTCTGGCGATCTGAATGCGAAAGACCTGAAAGCTGTTGATGTAGATGCGAGTGTAAACGGCTCCGGTTCTATTTCCTGTTATGTTTCCGGTACGCTGAAATGCAATATATCCGGAAGTGGTGATATTGGCTATAAAGGTAGTCCGGTTAATATCCATTCGAATGGTAAACGCAATCCGCACAAATTGTAAGACGAATGTCTGAATAACTTAAATATCTGAATATTAGCCGTCGTGAGACGGCTTTTTTTATACCAAACTTTGGTTAGTCACAAAAAATGTTTTATCTTTGCGCCCGATTTATAGAAAATATAATGTCTTATTTAATTAAAGTATCTCAAAACAATTAATTATTAATGGAAAACTTAAAGAACGTTGCTCCTGTTGAAGACTTCAACTGGGATGCGTATGAAAATGGCGAATCATTCGCCGGCGCCAGCCAAGAGGAACTCGAAAAAGCTTATGACAGTACGCTTAACAAAGTGAACGACCGTGAGGTTGTTGACGGAACTGTAATCGCAATGAACAAGCGTGAAGTCGTTGTGAACATCGGTTACAAATCAGACGGTATCATTCCTTTGAATGAATTCCGTTACAATCCTGACTTGAAAATTGGTGATACTGTAGAAGTATACATCGAAAATCAGGAAGACAAAAAAGGACAGTTGGTTCTGTCTCACAGAAAAGCTCGTGCTACCCGTTCTTGGGATCGCGTTAATGCTGCTCTGGAAAACGAAGAAATTATCAAGGGTTACATCAAGTGCCGCACTAAGGGTGGTATGATCGTAGACGTATTCGGTATCGAAGCATTCTTGCCGGGGTCTCAGATCGACGTTAAACCGATCCGCGACTATGATGTATTCGTTGGAAAAACAATGGAATTCAAAGTTGTTAAAATCAACCAGGAATTCAAAAACGTTGTTGTATCTCACAAAGCTCTTATCGAAGCTGAACTGGAACAACAGAAGAAAGAAATTATCGGTAAGCTTGAAAAAGGACAAGTTCTTGAAGGAACCGTTAAAAACATCACTTCTTATGGTGTATTCATCGACCTGGGTGGCGTAGACGGATTGATCCACATCACTGACCTTTCATGGGGCCGCGTAAGCATCCGAAAGAGGTGGTTGAACTCGATCAGAAGCTCAACGTTGTTATCCTCGACTTCGATGACGAAAAGAAACGTATTGCTTTGGGTCTGAAACAACTTACTCCGCACCCATGGGATGCACTTGATCCTAACTTGAAGGTCGGTGATCACGTGAAGGGTAAAGTGGTTGTTATGGCTGACTACGGTGCATTCATTGAAATCGCTGCCGGTGTTGAAGGTCTGATCCACGTATCTGAAATGTCATGGTCACAGCACCTGCGTTCTGCTCAGGACTTCATGAAAGTGGGCGACGAAGTAGAAGCTGTTGTATTGACTCTGGACCGTGAAGAACGTAAAATGTCTTTGGGTATCAAACAATTGAAACAAGATCCATGGGAAACTATTGAAGATAAGTATCCTGTAGGTTCTAAGCATACTGCAAAAGTTCGTAACTTCACTAACTTCGGTGTATTTGTAGAAATCGAAGAAGGTGTTGACGGATTGATCCACATCTCTGACCTGTCTTGGACAAAGAAGGTAAAACACCCGTCAGAATTTACTCAGATTGGTGCTGATATCGAAGTTCAGGTATTGGAAATCGACAAAGAAAACCGTCGTTTGAGTCTTGGTCACAAACAACTCGAAGAAAATCCTTGGGATGTATTCGAAACCGTATTTACTGTAGGTTCAGTACACGAAGGAACAATCATCGAAATGTTGGATAAGGGCGCTGTAGTTGCTCTGCCTTATGGTGTTGAAGGTTTCGCTACTCCGAAACATCTTGTTAAGGAAGATGGTTCACAGGCTCAGTTGGACGAGAAACTTGAGTTCAAGGTAATCGAATTCAACAAGGATGCTAAGAGAATCATTCTGTCTCACAGCCGTATCTTTGAAGATGTTGCTAAGGCAGAAGAAAGAGCTGAGAAGAAAGCTGCTTCTAATGCAAAGAAGACTTCTGCTAAGAAAGAAGATGCTCCGATGATTCAGAACCAGGCTGCTTCTACAACTCTGGGTGACATCGATGCTTTGGCTGCTTTGAAAGAACAGTTGGAAGGTAAGAATTAATTCGATTAATTCTATAATATTTTTAGAAAGGGTATCAGTTCGCTGATGCCCTTTTTTCTTTTTATCTTTGCTTTAAAACGAAAATAAGCTGCACTCTGGCATAAAAAATGAACAGGTTCATTTTATTCTGCTCTCGGTTTGCATTATCTTTGTCTCTGTTATGGAGAAATTTGAATTACATATATTGGGCTGTGGCTCTGCGTTGCCTACTACGCGCCATTTTGCGACTTCACAGGTGGTGAACCTGCGTGATAAACTTTTTATGATAGATTGCGGCGAGGGGGCACAAATGCAACTTCGTAAATCCCGGTTGAAGTTTTCCCGGTTGAATCATATCTTTATTTCTCATTTGCATGGCGATCATTGTTTTGGCCTGATGGGGCTTATTTCTACTTTCGGACTGTTAGGACGTACGGCAGAACTCCATATTCATTCTCCTAAAGGGCTGGAAGAATTGTTTTCTCCACTACTGGCCTTTTTCTGTAAGAACATGAGTTATCAGGTTGTTTTTCATGAATTTGATACGAAAGAGCCTGTGTTGATCTATGAAGATCGCTCCATGACTGTTACAACAATTCCTTTACAACACCGCATTCCTTGTTGCGGTTTCCTGTTTGCTGAGAAACCTCGTCCCAATCATATCATCAGGGAGATGATTGATTTCTACCAGGTACCGGTCTACGAACTGAACCGCATTAAGAATGGGGCTGATTTTGTGACTCGGGAAGGAGAAGTAATAGCCAATGATCGTCTCACACGCCCTTCTGAACCCGTTCGAAAATATGCCTATTGTTCCGATACTATTTATCGGAAAGAGATAGCCCGGCAGATTGCGGGTGTTGATCTCCTGTTTCATGAAGCTACATTTGCTCAAATAGATTTGGCCAGAGCCAAAGAAACCTTTCATACTACTGCTTCCCAGGCAGCCCGGCTCGCTCTGGATGCAGGAGTAAAGCAACTTGTCATCGGGCACTTTTCGGCACGTTATGAGAATGAACAGGTTTTGCTGGAAGAAGCCGCTACTGTTTTTCCAAATACTATCCTGGCTAAGGAGAACCTTTGCATCAATCTGTGACAACTTTCAGGCGTAAAGTTTGTTTTATAGGGAGGAACAACGTATATTTGTACTGAATAAACAGAATCGGATACATACCAGATGAAAAGGTTATTTTTCTACTTTTTCTTTGCTTTGGCTCTTCTGCCTTTTTCCACAATGACGGCGCAGGAAGGGCGTAAAGCGGAAACTGTTCAGAGTGAGCAGTCTTCCCTTACATTGACTGTGTCCGGAACTACAGTGCGCGTTCAGAATGCTACCCCTGGTTCTTTGATAGAGGTATACAATATTCTTGGAGTGAAGGTCACCTCAGTGCGTATTGATACGGTTGATAAATCGGTGACTTTAAATCTTCCGAAGGGATATTATATCTTTAAAATAGGTGATATAGTGAGGAAAGTGGTAATAAAATAAAGAGATGGATGATGAAGCGGATCGTATTAAGCTTTCTTATTCTACTCGTGGTGGTATCTGCCTGTAAGGAAGAGAAACCAAAATCTCCGGTTGTTCTTTCTCTGTCCTCTTTCCATGAATTAGTTCATCCTGCATATTTAATAAATCCTGATAGTATACGCCAATACGTCCGTGTAAATTTGTCAAATGCTAATGATACGATGGCCTGGGACTCGGCTATGGTGAGTTATTATGCGGCAGACAGTGCAGCATTGTTTTGGATGAAAGATGGCGTAGGGCAATATGCCGATTCACTCCTTTATTGGTTGGAGAATTCTCATCGGCATGGATTAAACCCGGCACTTTTTAACGTCTCTGGTATACGAACCGATCTGGAACGTTTCCGTTCTCTGCAGTTGCATGAAGACGAAACGATCAATCATCTATTGGCACGTTTGGAGTATGGGCTAACAAGCTCTTACCTGTTTTATACCTGTGGACTTAAATATGGTTTTATTTCTCCTGTACAACTTCTGAATAATCAGGAAGAGGATGTTAAGAAAAAGAATGATACAGAAAAACAGAAAGAACCTTACCCCATTCCTTTGAAGAAGTGTAGTAAAGAGTTTGCTCTGGAGGCTTTGGCTTCTTTGGGGCAGAATCCTTTTGCTGCTTTTCGCCAGGCTCAGCCCACTTCTCCCTTCTATCTCAGTATGCAGAAAGAATTGGTACGCTTGGATTCTATAGGAGAGGCAGAATTTGAAGAAATTCCGCTTATAGGTGATACTTTACTGAAAGTGGGAGAAAGGCATCGTATTATACCATTGATTGCCGGTAGATTGATGCAAACCGGAGAACTGAAACAACAAGTCTCAGGTGATACATTGACTTCTGTTTTACTGGAGGCGGTAAATGAATTCCGTTTAACGAACCGCCTGTCTACAGACAATTCTATAGGGACCTATACCATCCGTTATCTCAATCGCCCTCTTGCTTACTATAAGGATCATTTGCTGATCAATCTGGAGCGAGCCCGCTGGCAATATAAATCCGAAAAAGGTTCTAAATATGTGATCGGTAATATAGCTGCTTTTATGTTACAGGCTTTTAATGAAGAGGTCGATTCTATTCTTGAGATGCGTATTTGCTGTGGTTCAGTAAGAAATAAAACTCCTTTGCTTTACAGTAAGATTTACTACATGGAGTTGAATCCTTATTGGAATGTTCCCCAGAATATAATACGTAAGGAGATTATTCCGTCTTATCGTCGCGATACTACTTACTTCACCCGAAACCGGATGAAAGTATATGATAAGAATGGAAACCGGGTGAATCCTCATGATGTAAAATGGGCTAAGTATACAGCAGGCGTACCGTTTACTGTAAAGCAGGACAACAAAGAAGGCAATTCTTTGGGACGAATTATTTTCCGTTTCCCCAATCCGTATGCTGTCTATCTGCACGATACTCCTTCCCGTTGGGCCTTTAACCGTTCCAATCGTGCGGTAAGTCATGGTTGTGTAAGGTTGGAGAGAGCGTTGGACTTTGCCTTTTTCTTATTGGAAAAGCCGGACGAACTGTTGGAAGATCGCATTCGTATTGCCATGGACATAGCTCCGAAGAGCGATGAAGGCAAAAAACTGAACCGAAGCGAAGCATACCGGGAACTTAAGCATTATAGTCTGAAGGAAGCTATCCCTCTGTTCCTGGATTATCAAACCATGTATCTGGCTGCCGATGGCAAGCTCAGTTACTGTGAGGATATTTACAAATATGATGACCCTTTGCTTGAAGCATTGAATAAGTTGAACCATAAATAAGCATAACATACAGAATACTAATAACCTTATGAATTCTTATAAAGAACGAGAGGTTTTAAGGCTCCTTCAGGACGAAGGTACACAACGAAAAGGATTTGAAATGATTGTGTCGCAATATAGCGAACAATTATATTGGCAGATTCGCCGGATGGTACTTTCTCATGATGACGCAAATGACCTTCTTCAAAATACGTTTGTCAAGGCATGGATGAACATCGATTATTTCCGGGCAGAAGCGAAGCTATCTACCTGGCTTTATCGCATTGCCCTGAACGAATGTATTACTTTTCTGAATAAGCAGCGTGCCATGAATACCGTAGCTATCGACGATCCGGAAGCCGCTGTCGTTGAGAGGCTGGAAAGTGATCCTTACTTCTCCGGTGATCAGGCACAGCTTATGTTACAAAAAGCCTTATTGTCACTGCCGGAGAAACAACGCATGGTTTTCAATCTGAAATACTACCAGGAGATGAAGTATGAAGAGATGTCGGAGATCTTTGGTACCTCAGTAGGAGCATTGAAAGCATCCTATCATCATGCGGTGAAGAAAATCGAAAAGTTTTTGGAAGGTGTTGATTAAACCTTTTAAATCATTAAATGTCTAAGAAAAAGAGAGGAGAAGATTATATGAAAGAAGAAGATGAAATATTGAAGAAAGTAGGTACAGGCAATGTTTTTAAGGTGCCTGATGGATACTTTGAGAATCTTACTTCAGAAGTGATGAACAAGCTTCCCGAAAAGGAAAAATCTGCCTTTGAAGTGAAAAAAACGACGAAGTGGGACAAAATTAAGCCATTGGCCTATATGGCGGCAATGTTTGTCGGAGCTGCATTTATAATTCGTATTGCATCGGTAAACTATAAACCTGAGGCTACAGAAATGGCTGTGATGGAGACGGTAGAGGTTGAGAGTGATTCTGATGAGTATATTAATGCTGTGCTCGAAGGTTCGATGATGGACGATTATTCATTGTATGTATATCTCACTGATGCCAGTGTGGAATAAAATAAATTAAACTGATTTTATTAAAATGAAAAGACTGATTATTCTGCTGTTTATCATTTGCGGCTTTACTCCTTTATTGTGGGCTATGGATGGGTGCAACCAACAACGTCTGTCACCGGAAGAATTCCGTGCCAAACAGAAGGCATTCATTATCGAGAAAGCTGGTTTGAACAAAGAAGAAGCTGCAAAGTTCTTTCCTGTATACTTTGAGCTTCAAGATAAAAAGAAAGCGTTGAATGATAAGGCCTGGGGGTTACTTCGTAAAGGAAAAGATGATAAAACGACAGAGGCACAGTATGCTGAAATTCTGAAAGGAGTATATGATGCCCGTTCAGCTTCGGACAAGCTGGAAAGAGATTATTACGAGAAATTCAAGAAAATCTTATCAAATAAGAAAATTTATATGGTGCAGAAAGCTGAAATGCGTTTTCACAGGGAACTGCTGAAAAGCGCAAACCGGAAAGATAAATAACCCTTATTTAGTTGAAAGTTGAGAGTTACTATGCAGCATAACAGCACAGCTAACTTTCAACTTTCAATTTTCAACTTTCAATTTTTACTTCTCAAGCTTTTTTGCTTCGTTCCAGATACGGTCCATTTCTTCGAGTGACATGTCTTTAAGGCTTTTTCCCTCTTTGATCGTGTGTTCTTCCAGATAATTGAATCGACGGATAAACTTCTGATTCGTAAGTTCCAGTGCATTATCCGGGTTGATTTTGTATAAGCGGGCGGCATTGATAAGGCTGAACATTACATCGCCGAATTCTGCTTCCGCTTTGACCTTGTCCATATTGGCTACCTCTTCCTGAAATTCTGCAATTTCTTCTTTTACTTTATCCCATACCTGTTCTTTTTCTTCCCAATCGAAACCTACATTCCGGGCTTTGTCTTGTATACGATAAGCTTTTATTAAAGAGGGCAGGCGGATGGTACGCCACTAAGCACTGTTTTATTGCCGTCTTTTTCCTTTAGTTTCAATTGTTCCCAATTTTCAGAAACCTGTCCGGCGGTTTCGGCTTTTACTTCTCCGAATACATGAGGATGACGGAATATTAATTTCTCACAGAGCTTGTCACATACATCCTTTATGTCAAAGTCTCCTGTTTCCGAACCTATCTTGGCATAAAAAGCCACGTGTAGCAGCACATCTCCCAACTCTTTACAGATGTCCTTCTTATCATCGCGCATCAGAGCGTCACAGAGTTCATAAGTCTCCTCAATCGTATTAGGACGTAAGCTTTCATTAGTCTGTTTACGATCCCACGGGCATTTTACGCGTAGCTCGTCCAGTATGTCCAGGAAGTGGCCGAAGGCTTCCATTTGTTCTTTTCTTGAATGCATCTTTTCTTTTATACTAAGAAATATTAGAGTCTATATAATTTCTTGCAAAGATAGAGAAATTCGAGGCAAAGTATTCCTCTTTTAGTTTGTTTTGTTTCATTTGTGTTTTAAGGCTGGATTATGCAGGAACTGCCAAAGAATATGGTGTGACGAGCTTTATAAGGCTATTTTTTATTAACTTTACCGCTAAAATTTTAAGACTATGTTTCATAAACTTGTAGCGATAGAACCGGTGAGTCTGGTTCCTTCCGCAGAAGAAGCGTTGCATTCTTTTGCAAATGAAGTTATTATGTATTCCGATATACCGGAGGGAGATGATGAAGTTGCAGCCCGTATTGGTGATGCCGATGCTGTACTTTTAAGTTATACTTCCCGGATAAACCGGTATGCATTGGAGAAATGCCCTAATGTTAAGTATATCGGCATGTGTTGTTCACTTTATTCTCCGGAAAGTGCTAATGTAGATATTCGTTATGCCAACCAACAGGGGATTACGGTAACGGGTATCCGCGATTATGGTGATGAAGGAGTGGTAGAATATGTGATTAGTGAACTGGTACGTTGTTTACACGGATTCGGGCAGGAACCATGGGATGGTATGGCACGTGAGATTACAGGATTGAAGGTTGGTGTTGTGGGGCTTGGTAAGTCCGGTGGCATGATAGCAGATGCATTGAATTTTCTGGGTGCTGATATTGCTTATTATGCCCGCAGTGAGAAAAAGGAAGCTGCAGCCAAAGGATATCGTTTTATGCCGTTAAATGAGCTTCTTGCTCAGAGCGAAGTAGTTTTTTGTTGTCTCAACAAAAATACAGTTCTATTACATGATGCTGAATTCAAAGCGCTTGGAAACAAAAAGATATTGTTCAATACCGCTTGTCGCCGGCATGGGATGAACCTGCATTTGCACAATGGCTCGAAGGAGATAATCTTTGTTTTTGTGATACGGTGGGTGCATTGGGAGGCACACAGTATCTCAATCATCCGCATGTGCGTTGTATGCAGGTATCAACAGGCCGCACTCGCCAGGCGTTTGACCGCCTGAGCAAGAAAGTGCTTGCCAATCTGTCAGAATACAATGGGTGAGGTTATATTGATCAGGGTGTTCACTACAGACCACCCTGCAATATCGGACGTAGCGCTGTACACCTCTACTACAGCATGTACCTGATCATTTTTTATTTCAACCTTTTGAGTATCTCCTACGAATCCGGGGGTGGATTGTATGGATACCTGCATATTCTCCGGACCAACAGAGGCCAGTGAGGCAGCAACTGCTACATTGACTTTGGTTGGAAACATACCTATTGCTTCTGTTGCATTTCCGGAAAAGACGATACGTTGTTCTGTCTGTAAAGTTTCATCGTATACAGCCGTACCTTTCAATGCATTCGGACCTTTCTCGTTGAAGAAACGGGCAGAAGCATTTCCCATTAGGAAAGCAGTTCTTAAAACATCAAACCCTCCGGTAGCTCCGGATACGGGGTATACACGTGTACCATTCTCCCTGGCTGTTTTCTTCACTTCCTCATAAAAGGTGGTATCTGCCAAAGCACCGATAGACAAAGTGATGATGGAAGTACCATTTTTTAACGCAGGCAAAGCAAGCGCTTTCATGGCACTGGGAGAAGCTGACTCCACCAGATAGTCGGGTTTCAAACCGAGCAGTTCTTCCAGAGTAGCACAGGCTGCACAGGGTTTTCCATGCTGCTGCATTTTAGTTACAATACGTTCGGCTTTTGATGCCGTACGTGAATAAACACCTACCAGATCATAATCGGGTAATAATCCATTGACAACTGCATCCGCAACGATTTCAGCAAGTCGTCCACATCCTACAATTACTAATTTTTTCATGCGGCAAAGATACAGCTTTTAAGCATATAACCTATAATGTATATATCTACCTGTTTGTTGATTTACTATTTTCCCGTTTGGTAATCCCGGTATGAGATTAAGAGTCCTACTACTTCCGAATAGTTTTTGCGTCCGCTTTCTATTTTGTTTCCTTTGAGGTAAAGGTCGTATATCCAGTCTTGGATACTGCCAACCAGAGGACTGTATTTCGCCATCCAGTATTCCTGATTAGAGCGGGCAAGTTCAATGATTTCCGGTCGGATACGTTTGAATAGTTCATTGTATTCTTCTTCTGTCATGAGTCGGCGCGCATTGCCCAGAATATGACTCAGGACAGAGAAATAACCACTGAAACGGATACTTTCCACTTGCGAACGTGTACATACCTGATATGCATAAAAGTTGGCTTCGGCTTCGCTGGTGATGCCCAGCAAATGGGCAAGTTCATGCGTATACGTTGCCGGATACTGGGAAGGGAGTAAATCGCCGTTCAACGTGAATTCACAAAAGAAAGGTCCCATACTGCCACTCACACCAACCATCGATATGAATGGAGTGAATAGCATTGTTTTCACTTTGGGCGAATCAGATGGAGGTCGATGTACGCCTAATGTATCACTGATTTGCCGGTATCCTTTGACTGCTTCCCGGCAGATAATATCCTTGTTTATTTCTGTAACAGGGACATAAGAATCATTCAGATGTTGAATGTATTCGTCCACAAATGCTTTGAATTTATCGGGGGTATAGGCAACATAAGGAATGTCTGTACGTTCGTAAAAGTTCTTTTGCGAATAATTCAGCCCCCATGCGAAGTAAAACCATACATATACCCACAAAAGATATTCACCGTCACGTAATAAAATCTTTTTCCAGGGATATTTTTTTATCCGTCCGTAAATAGGATAGAGGATGACACCGGTAATACTGAGAAATATGAATAAATCGCCTATGGCAAAAGGAAACAAACGTGAGAACGAAGACAGACAAAACGAAATAACCGGGTATACGGACCGGGCATAACCTTCGCCCATCGCCGGAATAAGCTGAGTGGTCCAGATAAGTAACAGGAGAGTTCCCAGAATGATATAGCGTATCTTTTGTTTTCGCTTCATAGTCAAATTTCTTTTATAGGACAAAAATATGTATTAATTGAATGCCGTGCAGAAAATTACCTCTATATTTGCGAAATTTCTGTTAATAAACAAATTTATATATCAATAACACACACATTGATTATGGCTAATACAGAGGGAATAGAAAGCTATTGTCGCAATTGCGTATCACGTGATTTCGTGATGGGACGCGGACTCGTCTGTAAACGTACGGGAACATTACCGGACTTTGAAGATGCTTGTGAAATTTCAAAAAGATGAAGAATTGGAAAAGATAGCACCCACTCCGGATCCGGAAATATTTTCTGCAGTGCTGAGCAGAGAGCAGCTACTGGCAGAAGAAAATCTTCCGAAGGCGGTATTGTGGGGAACGGGGGCTTGTCTTTTAGGAGCTGTTGCCTGGGGATTGGTTTCTGTTTCCACTGGCTATCAGATTGGCTATATGGCTATTGGTATCGGTTTCATTGTTGGATTGGCTATGCGCAGGGGAAAGGGAGTGCGTCCTGTTTTCGGAATCATTGGAGCAGCTCTGGCTTTGTTGAGTTGCATTTTAGGAGATTTCTTTTCTATTATAGGCTATGTAGCTAAAGAATATAGTTTATCTTATATGGAGGCACTGGCGGAAACAGATTTTAAAGCAGTATTCTCGGTAATGGCCGAAAATATAGTTTCTGCTACTGCTCTATTTTACGGAATAGCACTTTACGAAGGCTATAAACTCTCTTTCCGTGTACAGAAACAGCCGGAGAGTGGTAAGATTTGAATTTAAATTATTAATTTTGCATCCATTATTCGCAATAAATTAAACATATAGAAATATAACATGGAATTAGCAAGTAAGTACAATCCCGCTGACGTGGAGGGAAAGTGGTACCAGTATTGGTTGGATCACAAATTATTTAGTTCAAAACCCGATGGTCGTGAACCTTACACCATCGTCATTCCTCCTCCTAACGTCACTGGTGTGTTACACATGGGACACATGCTTAATAATACCATTCAGGATATTCTTGTTCGCCGTGCCCGTATGGAAGGTAAAAATGCCTGTTGGGTACCGGGAACAGATCATGCCTCTATTGCAACTGAAGCCAAGGTGGTAAACAGACTTGCAGCGGAAGGAATCAAAAAGACGGATCTGACCCGTGACGAATTTCTCAAACATGCCTGGGCATGGACCGAAGAGCACGGTGGTATTATCCTGAAACAGCTTCGTAGACTGGGAGCATCTTGTGACTGGGATCGTACCGCATTTACTATGGACGAAAAACGTAGCGAAAGTGTACTGAAGGTTTTCGTAGATCTTTATAATAAGGGACTTATTTACCGGGGAGTTCGTATGGTGAACTGGGACCCGAAAGCATTGACTGCCCTCTCTGACGAAGAGGTGATTTATAAAGAAGAACATGGAAAACTTTATTATTTGCGCTATAAAGTAGAAGGAGATCCGGAAGGACGTTATGCGGTGGTTGCTACTACTCGTCCGGAAACAATTATGGGTGATACCGCTATGTGTATCAATCCTGCCGATCCTAAAAACACCTGGTTGAAAGGTAAAAAAGTAATCGTACCGTTGGTAGGGCGCGTTATTCCGGTGATCGAAGATGATTACGTGGATATCGAATTCGGTACGGGTTGTCTGAAAGTGACTCCGGCACATGATGTGAACGACTATATGTTGGGCGAAAAATACAATTTGCCGAGTATTGATATTTTCAATGATAACGGAACATTAAGTGAAGCTGCCGGTATGTATATCGGTATGGATCGTTTTGATGTTCGTAAGCAGATAGAGAAAGATCTTGAAGCTGCCGGATTGCTTGAAAAGACAGAGGCTTATACGAATAAGGTAGGTTATTCAGAGCGTACCAATGTAGTGATTGAACCGAAATTGTCTATGCAGTGGTTCCTTAAGATGCAGCACTTTGCAGAGATGGCGTTGCCACCTGTAATGAATGACGAACTGAAATTTTATCCTCCTAAGTATAAGAATACTTACCGGCACTGGATGGAAAACATAAAAGACTGGTGTATCAGTCGTCAGTTATGGTGGGGACATCGTATTCCGGCTTACTTTTTACCTGAGGGTGGCTATGTGGTAGCTGCTACAGACGAGGAAGCATTGAAACTTGCCAAAGAAAAAACAGGAAATAACGCATTGACTCTGGCCGATATCCGTCAGGATGAAGATTGTCTGGATACTTGGTTCTCTTCCTGGTTGTGGCCTATTTCATTGTTTGATGGTATTAATAATCCGGGTAACAAAGAGATTGAGTATTACTATCCTACAAGTGACCTTGTTACAGGTCCGGATATTATTTTCTTCTGGGTAGCCCGCATGATTATGGCCGGTTATGAGTATGAAGGAAAGATGCCGTTTAAGAATGTATATTTCACTGGTATCGTTCGTGATAAGCTGGGACGCAAAATGTCTAAATCATTGGGTAATTCACCCGATCCATTGGAACTAATTGAAAAATACGGTGCCGATGGGGTACGTATGGGTATGATGCTTGCGGCTCCTGCCGGGAACGACATTCTCTTTGATGATGCATTGTGCGAGCAAGGACGTAATTTCTGTAACAAGATATGGAATGCTTTCCGGTTGATCAAAGGATGGAAGGTTGCTGATAATGCTGAAGTTCCCGAAGCGTCTAAGTTGGCTGTCCGCTGGTTTGAGTCCAAACAGAATGAAGTAGCTGCTGAGGTTGCCGATCTGTTCAGTAAATATCGTTTGAGTGAAGCACTTATGGCTGTTTATAAGCTGTTCTGGGATGAGTTCTCTTCTTGGTATCTGGAAATGATTAAGCCGGCTTACGGACAAGCTATTGACCGTGTTACTTTTGATGCTACTATTGGATTTTTGAATAATTTGCTCCATTTGCTTCATCCGTTTATGCCTTTCATTACCGAAGAGTTGTGGCAACAGATGGCCGAACGTAAGGAGGGAGAGAGTCTGATGGTGAATTCTTTATTGTTGAATGGAACCGTTGATGAAGCATTTATTCAGCAGTTTGAAGTGGTGAAGGAAGTGATCAGTAATATCCGTACGATTCGTTTGCAGAAGAATATTGCTCAGAAAGAAGCACTTGAGTTGCAGGTGATAGGTGAAAATCCGGTTACTGCATTTAATGCTGTGATTATTAAGATTTGTAATCTGTCCGGTATTGCAGTGGTGGAAGCCAAAGCAGAAGGAGCATCCTCTTTCATGGTAGGTACTATTGAGTTTGCTGTTCCGCTTGGCAATATGATTGACGTAGAAGCAGAGATCGCTCGTATGGAAGCTGAACTGAAACATAAAGAAGGATTCCTGCAAGGTGTGTTGAAGAAACTTAGTAACGAGAAGTTTGTAAATAATGCTCCACCGGCAGTCATTGAGATTGAACGAAAGAAACAGGCAGATGCCGAAAGTATTATTAATTCATTGAAAGAAAGTATCGCTTCTTTAAAGAAAGCATAAACTGATTCTATAGAAGTAGAAAGGCATTCCAAAATATTGGGGTGCCTTTCTTTTTTTATCAAAATAAATTTTACCTTTGCCTTTGTAATAAAAACAACAAACAAATGAAACAGACAACTCTATTATTGTCTTTTATTGCTTTACTGCTATGCGGTACAAGCTCTTCTATATTTGCTCATGGCAACAATGGAGATGAGATTTTATTTTTGAATTCAATAAATTTTAATCTTCCCTGGGCAAAGGCTATGTACTGGCATGCCAGTGAAGACCTGGAGCGGAAGGGATTTGATGTAAAAGCAGAGTCGTTGTCAGTGCCTGCCCTGAGAGATCAAGGTGAAGTGGATGCGGTGTTGTTGCATTTGAAAGAAAAATATCCGCTTCCTCCAAAGTTAATAGTCATGATAGGTGATCCCGGTTGGATTGTATGCCGGGAACTTTTTGATGGAATATGGAAAGATGTTCCTGTGATTATAACCAATTCCCGTGAATATTTGCCGGCTACGCTCGAAGTACTTTTGTCTCACGAGCCATTGACTGCAAGCAATTCTGTTTCGGCGGATGTCTGGCGGAAGGGATACAATGTCACTTTTTTGCGTCAGGTATATTATGTTAAGGAAACCATAGAGTTAATGCAAAAGATAATGCCTGAAATGAAGCGTATTGCTTTTATTTCAGACGATCGTTATATTAGTAAGATGGCTTGTTCGGATGTAGAGAATGCTGTGGCGAATTTTTTCCCGGATCAGGAGCTTCATCAGCTTTCTACGACTTTTCTTTCTACCGAGATGCTGTTGGATACACTACGTAGTTATGATCGTACTACCGGCCTTATCTATTATTCCTGGTTTGAATCTCACAACCGGAATGACAATAACTATCTCTTTGACCATTTACAGGATATTATTCATAATTTTGTTCATACTCCTCTGTTTTTGCTTGCTGCCGAAGATTTATCCAAAGAAACGTTTGCGGGCGGTTATTATGTATCTTCCGAATCTTTTGGAAATTCATTGCTTTCCATGATCTATCGTGTGTTGGATGGAGAATCTCCCCGGGATATCCCCGGAATGGATGGTGGCGTACCTTCTGCTACTCTCTGTTATCCGGTGTTGCAAGAGCATGGTATCCCCGAATTTCTTTATCCGAAAGACGTGACTTATGTGAACAAACCAGCTCCATTTCTGGAACAATATGAGAAACAATTACTTTGTGCAGGTATTTTTCTTTTGGTAATAGTGGTTGCTGTTATTTATTATATTTCTATTCTTAAAAAGGCATATGGCCGATTGAAAGAGGCCAAAGAGCAGGCGGAAGTAGCCAATCAGTTAAAATCAGCTTTCCTTGCCAATATGAGTCACGAGATTCGTACTCCTCTGAATGCCATTGTGGGTTTCTCTAATATGTTGCCTCATGTTGAGGGAAAAGAAGAGATGGAAGAGTATGTAGGTATTATTGAGAATAATACAAATTTACTTCTTCAGTTGATCAGTGATATTCTGGATATGGCGAAAATAGAGGCCGGGACATATGATTTTCATGAAACGTATGTGGATGTCAATTCGATACTCGATGAAATAGAGCAAAGTATCCGGTTGAGAATTAAGAATGAAAAGGTGGATCTTATTTTTGAAGAACGCTTACCACAATGCGTATTATATATTGACCGGAACAGGTTGATACAAGTGATAACCAATTTTCTGACCAATGCTATTAAATTCACAGAAAGCGGGATCATCACAATGGGATATCGTTTGAAAGATAAACATACAATTTATTTCTATGTTTCTGATACCGGGTGTGGTATGTCTGATGAACAGTGTCAACATGTGTTTGAGCGATTTGTGAAATACAATTCGTTTATTCAGGGTACAGGATTAGGATTATCTATCTGTAAAATGATAATTGAAAAAATGGGTGGAGAAATAGGAGTCAACTCAATACCGGATAAAGGTTCTGTATTTTGGTTTACTCTTCCTTATCGACAAGAATAATTTTCTCCTGTCGGTAAAGGAAGTCTTTATCATTTTTCAAGTAATTCTTTCAGAAAACTATCCAGTTCTTCATCCAGACCTTTTAAAAGTTCGTCATTTACAAGCAGTGTGTCATCATCTACCAGAAGTAATTCGGCTACTGTCTCTTTCTCTTCGTCTACTAACACAAAAGAGTAAGGTTTTAGGATCGTTAGCTTATCAAAATCTCCTCCGTCCTTCATCCTGCAAAGGATCGGTCGAAGAACACGTTCGGCATTCTCATAAAAATCATCACTTTCATATGCTGACCATTCGTCGATGGTCACATTGACCAGTTCATCGTCTTCGTCATCGAAGATGAATAGTTCGCCGGAATTCTGATTGGGTTGTATGTGAATATCTGTAACGATTGTTTGTTCGCAACCGCAAGTAAACTTTGCGACTGCTTTTCGTATAGCCGATTCGATTACAGATTGTGATTGTTGACTCAGTTTCATTGGTTTTCCTCCTTTTATTTAGATCAAAGGTATAAAAAAAATGCAATTCTGCCTATGTTTTGATTAAAAATCATCATTAAATCGGTTCATTTGCATATTTAATGATGACAATCCGGCTGTCCGTTTCTGTAACTCTACCACATAAAGACTGGTCATTACGTAATTCGGTATTTCGGATATGTCTACGTTGTCCTTATTTCTCTGATCAATTTTATCTATTTTATGAGCCAGTTCCTGGGCTTTTAGTGCCCATGTTTCGGCCTGTTCCAGTTCGTCTTTTATTTCGTAGTAAACAGCAATATTGTATGCAGACTGCATTTTCTTTTTATCACTTTTGGCAGTATTGAAAGATTGTTCCCAAAGTTTGAAGGCTTTGTCCCATGAGTTTTCACGGACGTATACGGCAGCATCACGCATATTTACGGAACCATTGTTGTAGAGATTGCGTGTAGCCGATGTCCAATAGGGTAGGAGGTGTTTTACAGGAATTGTTCCGGCAAACTCCGAGGCTTCTTGCTGTATCTGAGAATCTTTGATGAGGTGTGTCTGTACATATGAACTTGTGTTACCAAATTCTTCCCAGAAAATACTGTCATTAGGAGCGATGGTAAGCATGGGATTTTTACGCTTGGGAATATAAATCCTAAGCGTTGGGTACACTTTTACATCTACACTGCCATAATAACAGCTCCAGTCCGGAATATAACGAATGGTTTTGGTTGCTTTTAACTGAAGATTTTCCAGTGAGATCAGAAAGTCAACATCCAGATTTTCTGTCAGTTCCTTTACTTCCTCCTGAGTGAGTGTTTCTTCGCGCGCAAATTTGTCATTGGCACGCAGAGCAGAGTCACAAATGATAACTTCATCAAAATAGTTTTCGTTTGCTATGGCTTCAGCCAATGATTCGGCTGCTATTTTGGCATCTCCATTGTTGTAAGCAACGGCACGGGCTATCTCATCGTCTTTCCGTGATCTGTCCGATTCTATCCATTTATTGTCAGGCACGCTACTGGTATTATTGACAATCGCGACCCGGCGCAGTTCGGGAGGAAAGTTTATTTCCGCAGGCATCATATATTCGATAGGGATTTGCTCTATGGTCTGGCATGAACTGAATGCCAGACAGAAGAGTAACAATAGCGTGAATGAGTATTTTGCCATAATATTCAGTAGTTAGTAGTCAGTAGTTAGTAGTCAGTAGTTAGTAGTCAGTAGTTAGTAGTCAGTAGTTAGTAGTCAGTAGTTAGTAGTCAGTAGTTAGTAGTCAGAATCCTTTCGGCATGGCAACGCTTCCATACTGCATAGATTCTAACTACTAACTACTGAATTCTAACTACTGATTCTTACGCCCTTCCGTGACAGTTTTTGTATTTCTTACCGCTACCACAAGGACACGGATCGTTACGTCCTACTGTCTTTTCTGCACGTACGGGTTCGCGTTTTACAGCTTCGCGGGTATCCTGCTGTGCAGCAGCTTGTTGATTCGGATCGTTCAGGTCTTGTTTCTGTTCGCGATATTTACTCAAATCCTGGCGCCGTTCGGGAGCTGCTTCACGCACCTCTACACGTTGTGCCTGTTCGGGAGCTTCCTGTACCGGGATTTGTCCGCGCATCAGGATAGATACGGTCTGGTTATTGATCTTGTTTACCATGGTATCAAACAAGTTCACTGATTCCAGTTTATAGATCAACAACGGGTCTTTCTGTTCGTAGCTTGCATTTTGTACTGAATGTTTCAATTCATCCAGTTCACGAAGATTTTCTTTCCATGCTTCGTCAATTACATGAAGCAGGATAGATTTCTCGAATGATTTCACTACCTCTTTAGATTCACTTTCGTAAGCGGCTTTCAGATTACAGGAGATGTTGTACATACGTTTTCCGTCCGTGATAGGGATCAGAATGTTTTCGTACATATGTCCCTGATTCTCATATACCTGTTTGATTACAGGATTTGCTATTTGTGCCAGACGTTCACTTTTACGCTTGAAGTTAGCCATTGCTTCATCAAAAGTTCTTTCAGCCAGCTTTTCTTTCTTCTCACTGCGGAATTCCTCTTCTGTGAAAGGAGCATCCATAGCTAATGTCTGAAGAAGGTCGAACTTACAGTTTTCATATTCCGCATTGTTTTCAATGGCGGCTGCACAACGGTCCCAGATCATGTTTACAATGTCCATACCGATGCGTTCGCCCATCAGTGCATGGCGACGTTTCGTATAGACAACCGTACGTTGCTTGTTCATTACGTCATCATATTCCAGCAAACGTTTACGGATACCGAAATTGTTTTCTTCCACTTTCTTCTGTGCACGTTCAATGGAATTTGAAATCATCTTATGTTCGATCATTTCTCCTTCCTGGAATCCTAATCTATCCATAACACCGGCGATACGGTCGGAAGAGAAGAGACGCATCAAATCGTCTTCCAGTGAAACGAAGAATACAGAAGAACCCGGGTCACCCTGACGTCCGGCACGACCACGCAACTGGCGGTCTACACGACGGGATTCGTGGCGTTCCGTACCAATGATAGCCAAACCGCCGGCAGCCTTAACTTCCGGACTCAGTTTGATGTCGGTACCACGACCTGCCATATTGGTAGCAATAGTCACTGTACCTTGCAAACCGGCTTTTGCCACAATGTCAGCTTCCCGCTGGTGTAACTTCGCATTCAATACGTTATGTTCGATTTTACGCATAGTCAACATCTTGCTCAGCATTTCGGAGATTTCTACCGAAGTAGTACCTACCAGTACCGGGCGGCCGGCATTGACCAGTTGTTCTATTTCCTCAATAACGGCTTTATACTTTTCACGTTTTGTTTTATAAACGCGGTCGTTCATATCTTTACGGGCAATAGGACGGTTGGTGGGGATTACTACTACATCGAGTTTGTAGATGTCCCAAAGTTCACCTGCTTCTGTTTCGGCAGTACCGGTCATACCCGATAGCTTGTGATACATACGGAAGTAGTTCTGCAATGTGATAGTAGCAAAAGTTTGTGTGGCAGCTTCTACCTTAACACGCTCTTTAGCTTCGATTGCCTGGTGGAGTCCGTCTGAATAACGGCGGCCTTCCATGATACGGCCCGTCTGTTCGTCAACAATCTTCACCTGTCCGTCAATTACAACGTATTCGTCGTCTTTCTCAAACATGGTATATGCTTTCAGCAGCTGATTGATGGTGTGTACACGTTCCGATTTGATGGCGTAGTTAGTCATCAGGGCATCTTTCTTTTCCAATTTTTGCTCGTCGCTCAGATCCTTCTCATTTTCCAGTTCAGAGAGCTGTGCTGCGATATCCGGCAATACAAACAGAGTCGGATCGTCAGAATTACCCGTGATCAGGTCAACACCTTTGTCCGTCAGGTCTACGCTGTTCATCTTTTCATCAATAACGAAATACAGTGGGTCAGTAGCCTCATGCATACGTTTATTGTTCTGTTCCATATAGATCTCTTCTGTTTTCAGCATACCGGCTTTGATACCCTGTTCACTCAGGAACTTGATCAATGCTTTGTTTTTAGGCAATGCCTTATGACTACGGAAGAGAGCGAGGAACCCTTCTTCTACCTCTTTCTTATCGTCTGATGCGATTAATTTCTTTGCATCTGTCAGGTATTTGGTTGCCAGTACTTTCTGGGCTTCTACAAGACGTTCTACCAGTGGGCAAAGAGATTCGAAAAGTTGGTCTTCGCCTTTAGGAACAGGACCAGAGATAATCAACGGAGTACGCGCATCATCAATCAATACCGAGTCTACCTCATCGACAATAGCATAGTTGTGTTGGCGTTGTACAAGGTCTTTGGGACTGATAGCCATATTGTCGCGCAGGTAGTCGAAACCAAATTCATTATTTGTACCGAAAGTGATATCAGCCAGATAAGCCTGACGGCGTGCATCTGAGTTTGGTTGATGACGGTCGATACAATCAACGCTTAATCCATGGAACATATAAAGCGGTCCCATCCATTCGGAGTCACGTTTTGCCAGATAGTCATTCACTGTTACTACATGTACACCGTTGCCTGTCAGTGCATTGAGGAATACAGGCAGGGTAGCCACCAGGGTTTTACCTTCACCTGTTGCCATTTCGGCAATTTTTCCTTTATGAAGTACTACACCACCAAAAAGCTGTACATCATAATGGATCATATTCCATATCGTATCATTCCCACCGGCATTCCAGTGATTCTGATAGATCGCTTTGTCACCTTCGATGCGTACGAAATCTTTGGTTGCAGCCAGTGTACGGTCAAAATCTGTGGCAGTTACCACAATTTCTTCGTTTTCGGTGAAACGTCTGGCTGTGTCTTTTACGATAGAGAAAGCTACCGGGAGTACTTCTTCCAGTGCTTTTTCGTATATTTCGAGTATTTCTTTTTCGAGTTTATCAATCTGAGCAAATACCTCTTCGCGATCTTCCAGTTCTATTGATTCAATACTTGCTTTCAGTTCTTCCACTTTGGCACGTTCCTGGGTAGCAGAGTTGTAGATGTATTGTTTCAGTTCTTGTGTTTTGGCACGAAGTCCATCATTATCCAATTTTTCAACCTCAGGGTAAGCGGCTTTGATTTTGTCTACCCAAGGTTGAATTTCTTTCATGTCTCGTGTGGATTTGTTTCCGAAAATCGAGCTCAAAAATTCATTAAATCCCATTTGTGTATTATATTTATTATTATTTACTTAAGTTGAAAAAAGTGTGTTTTTACCGTATGGTAAGTGGTGTTGAAGAGCAGGCATTGGGAGCCCGTATCCTCATGGTATGAGCCAGTGTTGGGGCGATATGGCCCACACTTACAGGTGTGTTTATTATCTCCGGTTTTACCGAGTTTCCAAAAAACACAAGTGGTACCGGGATATGCGCGCTACGAATTATTCTGTTTTCCGTCGGATTGGATTCATTGACAATTGTCCATCCCGGCAGCACTTCAATGAGCAAGTCTCCCGAACGTTTGCGGTGAAATCCGTTGCGTATCAGGTCTATTTCCGGTGTCCATGAGCCTAACAGCAGGCGTTGTGCCGAATATGCTTCGTTTACGCCACTAAATTGCATCAGGAAGTCGGCTGCTTTATTCTGTATTTCAGAAAGATCGAGTTGCTTTTTCTCTATCAGCTTGTGGTTGAGATATATTTGCTGGTCATAATAAGCTTCTACATATTGTCCTTCACCGTAAGTAGCCATCAAAAACATATTCAGCAGAGCTGCGCAACGATTCAGGTGGAATTCTCCTCCGGGAATGCGGTAAAGTCCGTGATCGGCCGATTCTGTGTCTACGTATCCGGTAGAAGTAATGCAGAAAAGTACATTTTGAAGTCCTATTTTTTTGTCGATCACATCTAGCAGGTGAGCAATACTGCGGTCCAGTCTTACGTATGTATCCTGCAATTCCATAGCACACTCCTGTGAGGTTTTATGGGCATAATTGCCGGCGTAATACATCAGCGAAAGCATGTCCGGTACTTCATCTTTTCCTATGTTACTCTTATCCAGTAACTCTTCGGTCAGTAAATTTACCTCGTCATTAACGAACGGACTGGCTATCAGTCTGCGGAACTTATTTCTCCGGTCATCATCAAATTTATATTTGAAAGGAGTATCTCTCCATTCCGGCAGGTAAATATATTTCTCCATGGGATGAACCGGTGTCCATGTCATATCTCCGATACGGAAATCAACAGCCTGACGATCATTATATTGGCTAACCCACCAGGGAAATTCTGTATAATAAGTGGTACTACACCATTTTCCGGTATTGGTATTCAGCCAGAAAGCACCGTTTCCGGTATGTCCTGCTGCAAATATGGCAGCATCACGGAAAGGGGCAATAGCGTATACCAGCCTTTGTTGCGTGTAGCTATTTTAAGTTCATCGGCGATAGTGGAAGTGAGCAATAGGGCGGGAGAACTGCTCTCGTCTGTATAGTTTCCCATAAATGCCGGATCGTCCACACAGTTAATAGGGCGTAGTGTCGAAATATCCAACCATTGATTGGCGGTAATTCCGTTCATAGAAGGCGTTGTTCCGGTATAAATGGCAGCTATAGCGAGGCGCGGTCTACTTTGCTGAAGTTATATTCCGCATTACGAAATACTTTTCCTTCTTTCCAGAGTCTTTTGAATCCTTTTTCGCCATATAGGGAGGAGAAAGCTTCCAAATAGTCTGTACGCAACTGATCAATGGTCAGGCCTACCACCAGTTTTGGAGTAGCAGGTAGCGGTTGAGCCTGTAGCCCGGTAATGGTAAGTACAGTAAGTATGGAAGTCAGTAATCCTTTCATTTCGTTTTTTTATAAGTCAAAATAAGATTGCTTGCTGAACGTATCAACAAACTGAGTGCCAAAGGTACGACAGCTAAATCAATTCTTTGCGGTATTACCGGAAAAAGCAGTATAAAAAGTGTTAAAACAATGCAGTTTAGCATATGGTACCAACATTTTCGTCCTTTTCTGGCAGCATTTACAATGATTGGCAGAAAGATAAGCTCTCCCGGATGGAATACAAAAAGCAGGTAATTGGAACTGACAGCAGGATGTTCTGAAAACAGAGCGAGGAATGCAATAATACAACCGGCAATGCCTGCTATGCCAAACAATATGAGATCAATTCCCCAAAGTCCTCTTTTCTTTCGGATACCATAGATACTGGTACCTGCTACAATAATAAACAAAAGCAGCGCCGATCTCATTGGGGTAAATATATCCGCGATACTTATTGGGGCAGGTGATGAATTTTCGTCTTCACAATTGATAATTAGTTCTGTATCTGCCACCAGTGGCCTTTCGTTCCCATTATTCGTGATTTTTGCTGTTGCAAGTGCATTTTTCAGATAAAACGGAGCAAATACCATCTGTCGGCTTGTTATGGGGCGGTCTGCTTCGCTTCCGATGCAAAAGTCAATACCGAATTGTGCCCATGGATGCCCGTTGGTATATTGGTGTACAATGTCGCGGAATGATTTCGTGCCGTCTTTCTCCGGATAGTTGTAAATCACTTTTCCCTGTATACTTTCTTCTATTTTATCCCGTGGGCGGGTAGCACAGTTATCGTAGAAAAAGTTATACCGGTACACCCGGTTTTCCGGTCGGCTGTTTTCTATCAGTAGCGCAAGGAGTTTTTGTTTTTCTTCCGGAGTCAGGTTGAGTGTTTGTTGCCATACACTACGTTCATCGAAGATATATTCGGCTGCGAACCGGTCATAATTCATTCCTCCGAGAATGTAATCTGTCTGTCCCAGTGCAAAACGAAAAATAAAATTGGGTGCGCCGAAGTTGAATATTCCGTAATTGAATACCCAATCAATGCCTTTGGATGGCTCTTCATAGCGGATGGCAGTATGTCCGAAGTAAGAATAGATCTCTTCTCCGGGAGCACATGTCAGCAAACTAAGACGAATGGAATCCGCGTTATTATCCGGTGTTCCTTTGCCATTTGTAGCCAGGCACAGAAAGAACAATATCAATATTATTTTTATTTTTTTCATCATGAGGATTGTAAGACTGATACCTCTATTTTTTTTTTGCAAAGATAATGCAAACCGAGAGTAGAATAAAATGAACTCGTTCATTTTTTATGCCAAGGTGCAGCTTATCTTCGCTTTTTTAGCAAAGATAGGAAATAAAAATTGAAATAGATTAGATTGTACATTTTTGCTTGACAAGATTGTACAACCTTGTACCACAAAGGTGTACAATCTTGTCAAGCAAAAATGTACAATGTTATAAGCCTTGATTATCAGCTACTTCTGAGTATCTTTATGAGATATTTTCCCGGCATCCCTATCTTAGCCCACGAGGTCTGTGCCAGCACCTTCCACACCGGAGTACCGATCTCCCCATAGTTCGACATTCGTAGAATGGCCTTTATGTCTCCGGTGTCCGTCACCTTAATCCGATCCAATGCCAGTAGCAAGCCGTCATAATTGTGCGTCTTTTTGTTGAGCGCATATTCCGGAGGTGGAGGCAAAATAGAATCCTCCTCCTCCTTCTTCTTCTTTTCTTCTACTTTACTTTCTTTTACTTTACTTTGTCTGAAAATGTCTGCATTTTCCAGACTCAACTCCATCTGAACGGGAAAAATGTTCGCATTTTCTGAGTTCGTACTCTCTTTCTGCTTACATTTTATCTCTTCCTCCTTACATTTCACCTCTTCTAGCAGATAGGGTAATTTAGTTAAATCCCTCTTTCTCCGGCTGGTAGCCTCTAACCATACCCGCTGAATATCCACCGAGGTCAGTATACGATGCTCCTCATAGCTGTTCTTATCAAAAAATCCTTTTTCAATTAGTATACCGATTATACTGTCTACTTCTTCTTTCGTATATTCCCTTCCCAGCTTATAGGCAAATATCTCACATTGTTCCTCATCCCATTGTATGTAATACCCCTCTTTATATATCTTGCAAAGTATTTTTATTACCAGATAAGGTCCTTTGATACCATATTTCGCCTCTAACGATTCGGACACTGCTCCTTCAAAGAAGGTTGCTTTTGTAGGGAAGTAAACGATTCCATTAAATTCTGTTGCCATATTTGTTTAATTGAAAGTTGAAAATTGAAAGTTGAAAGTTGAAAATTGGCTGCGCTATCATGCTGAACAGCAATTTTCAATTTTCAACTTTCAATTTTCAATTAAATACACTTTTTCCATTCCAGAAAGTTCTCCAGGCGGAAGCGTTTCCACATTGCTTCCTCTACATCCCAGTACATCACAGCTTCCTGTACTTTGCTTGCTTCGTACTCCCGTTTGAAGTCGTATCTGTAATAAATCAGTGTCGCCTTTACAAACTGAAACTCTCCATCAATAGCCCTGCGGTAGGCAATCACCGCATATCCGTGCTGCATCCAGTCTATCAGTGCCTCAATACGTTCTGCCATCCATACAGCAGTGGTTTGTGTATACCCTTTCTCTTGTACGATTTGTCTTGTCCATCTCCTTTTTACATTCTCCATAATAGGTTCCAATTTTCTTTTTTTCATTTCATTTTGTTTTATGAGTTTATATTTTTCCGATAACGGCGGCAAGGTCGGGATAATATTCGGATGGAACTAATCGTAGAATAAATGTAAAAATCCGCTCAAATGGCGGATTTTTTATTGCATCTACTTTTTGAAGCTTATATCTGCTTTTTACGGGATGCGATCGTTCTGCTAATTTCAGTTGTTAATGTTTTGAATTCAACCTCTTTATATATTCCTTGTTTTTTGTATTCAAATCGAAATAAAGTATTGATCTCTTTGGCAATTTCTGCTACACTGACTGTTGGTTTTTCTTCTGAGGAAAGCGAAATAGCTAATGCTTTTATTAAAGATCCTTTGTGATGTCTGATTACTATTCTGTGGTCAATTTCTTGTTTGTCAATGCGCTGCACATTAATAATACCTTCTATTGTTTCTCCGTTGCTGAGTTCTATTTTTATAGAACCGTTAAAATCTGTTTTTTTTGATCGTTGTTTGTCATAAACTTGAATTTTAAATGATTTTTTTACTTTGCAAAGATTGTTAAAAGTTACGATTTGAACAATGAATCAACGATAAAAAGAAGAGATTACATGATACGTATATATATTTTGATTATTAAAATCTTATTTTAAATAGAAAAGTGTTTCAAT